>JAYVSE010000175.1:0-3450 GCA_043775635.1 Planctomycetaceae bacterium
ATTGATGAAGCAGGTAGCGTTAGGTCGCAAGGCTTGGCTGTTTGTGGGCAACGTCGCATCCAGAAAGCGTGCGGCAATATCAGATTGAAGAGCGCCGAGGCAAAGCGGACGCAAAGCAACTGCGTGCCGCCCGCCGCCGCCAACTTGCCGCAACGGCCCGCAACTAACTGGCCATGCTGGGCGCTTACAATGTTTTGCCTAAAGAGCTTAGTCCACCAATTTCTTGAAAAATGATTTGCGATCATTTCTATGATTCAGCGCATGATAAATGACCCCCGCTACGTCGGATCGTTGATGTTGTTAATCGTTATCAAAACTATCCGGTCAAACGTAAACCCGAAACTGTCGGTCGCCCGCAGGCGAATCGAATAGCTCGACTTCGTTTCAAAATCGAATATCGCAGCGGAATTAAGTGAGTTGCCAACCACTTTGAACTTAAGATTGTCCGACGCTCCCGCTCCACTGACGAGCCGATAGGTGAACTTTTCGTTTTTATCGCCATCGACAGCGGTTAATTTACCAATCACCGTTTTGATCGGCTTATTCTCATCAATCGACGCACTGGACAAAGCTAACGAAGTTATCGCACGATTGAGTACAATCGAATTGTTTTCATTGGGTTCAAGGATGATCCCCATCGGCTTGCTCGATGATGTGGGGTCGATGTCCACGATAATTCGGTTTGCACCCACTGGAGGCACCGTCAATGTCGGCGTACTCATAGCGACGGCACCAAATTGGCCTTTGTTGAGCGGAAAAGTGGCGATGTTCCCCAGGGGAGTGACTGCTTTGCCAACGACTTTCGCCCAATAAACAGTTGCGGTCGTATCGAACGCTAACGCGGCCTTACCGATACTGAAATGGACGGTAGCCGATCGATCGACATTTCGCTGTATTGAAGTCGCCGTTAATTCAGTGAGTGGCAAAGTCGCTTGATTATTCTGAAGGTTGGTATCTCGATTACCTGGGACAAAATTATTCGTCAACATCACGAGTTGTGTCGCGCCCGCCGGGCGCGTCGACAACGGTGGACTGAATATTAAGAAGTCGCCGGTGGTGGCTGTTGCATGTGATAAACCAGAGTCTATTTTTACCGAAACCGAATCGAGAATTGTCGGTGTCGATGGATCATAGTCGAGGATTTTCCCAAACTTATCGGCAAAATAGATCGCCGTAACATTGCTTCCAAAAGGTTGCCCACTGAATCCCATCACACCCACGCGATAGGAACCCAGAACGCTACCATCTTTGAGCCAACCGAGTCCCTTGGCTTCAATGTCGTAGGGAATTGCTACCGCCACGTCATTATTGTTCTCGTTCGCTTCAGGAACGAGATTCTTCTCATCGAAAACGATGTGCAGCTTTCCGTCGTCCGATTTATTGGCCAGGAAATTATCCAGCACGACAACAATTCGTCCAGTATTCCAGTGGATAGGAATCGGCGTCGTTAAAGCGATCCCCGTTGGCGACTGGCCCATATAAATATTGGCAGTCGTCACGACGCTGCCCATCGACGCGGCCCGCATATGTTGACCGGAGACGTCAATTGTGACGATCGCTTTGACCTTGGCAGCAATTTCCTCTACTGAATGCCTGTCATCATGAATCGCGTCTGCCGCTGCAGTATCAAACTTGACACTCGCAGCGAAGTCAGTTTTATCCAATGATTGAGATACATTCCCTCGAAAATTTCCCGATGTATCCGCGCCTTGCGTCACTCCGGAAAAGGAAACACGAGTTTCCCAAGTAAGTGGGTTAAAGGTTCCGCTAATATTCAGTCCCGGCGCTGCGTTTGGCACGAAACTGATGTTCTTCAGCGCACCATCGTCGATCGTTCCATTCCCGGAAGCAGCTAGTGAATACGCGTATGACTCTCCGTTAGCTACCCCGCTAATGTTGGCTGTTCCCGTACCGTTCACAGTCCCCAACGTCGGGCTCGTGAATGTGGCCGTGCCAACTGCGTTGGATAGAGTGCCTTGAAACCTATCGGAGTAGACTCCAGGAATGACACTCGTACCGCTAAACGAACCAGCAACCTTAAAATCGAAATCTCGGTATTGCTCGTTTAACATAGCGCCAACATTACCAATACCGATCGCTGCCAGTAGCTCCCGCCGTTCTAACGACTCTACCCGCAAAACTCGTTTTGTACGGCGACTGCCACCGGCTCGATTCGTCGTCAAAGCCTTGCAGGTTTCTGCACCTCGAGCCGGTCGTCGAAAAACATTAGAGATACGCGTCGAGAGTGACATTTGAAAATCCTGAGGTATGTTGACAGGTAAAAGCTGAATTCGAAAGGAATCGCACTAGCCTTTTAGAACCAGAATGCTACTCCTCGTACGGGCTAAAAACAAGCGTCTGCTAGGTTTTTGCGTTCAATCAGAAAGGTGACCGACACATTACTGTTCATTGTTTCCCTGTCGGTCACTTAGCCACTAAAATGTACCTGCCCCCTAATTTGCTCCGGCGATGCATTGCAGAAAGGTGACTGGGTCCACGATCTGTTCCACTGATCCTTAACGAGTCGGCTGTTTAGTCGCCTTTGGTTGAGGCACTCGCCAATTCGGATGGGGCACATGCGCCTCGTTCAGATACCCAATGGCCTGTTCCACAAGATCGGGCCGCGATGACGCTAGGTCGTGCTGCTCACCTAAATCATTGCTCAAGTCAAACGCTTTGACCTCACCCGTCAACATCGGATCGCGGATCGCTTTCCAATTGCCGAAGCGCACCGCCTGACGACTTGTTTGCTCATAAAATTCCCAGTACAGGTATTTGTGCTGCTGTTGCTTCCCTACTTCGCCGCGCAATGTCGGTGCGAAACTGATGCTATCGATCTCGGCGGGCACAGTGGCTCCAGCGAGTTCAGCAGAAGTGGCCATCCAGTCCCCGCTGTAAGCGACATGCTGGTTCGTTCGCCCCGGAGCAATCGTGCCCGGCCACCAAGCGATCGCTGGCACACGAATACCACCTTCGTTCAGCGACCGCTTAAATCCTTTTAACGGACCCGCTGGCTTGAACCGCGTGACATCGTGTCCCGCTTCATTGTGCGGACCGTTATCACTGGTAAAGATCACCAACGTATTGCGATCGATTTTGAGTGCTTCAAGCAAGTCGAGCAGCCGACCGACATCACGATCCACGCGAGTGATCATGAGAGCAAGAAAAGGGCTGGAGTGTCAAGCCCTTCGTGCAGGAGTTTATCAAATGCGACGTAGTCACCTTCCTTATGGAAAATCGTCGCACGGAGGATTCCTCGATTCAGGGCATGGTAAAGTCCGCCCGCTTCATCGGCTCGTGGTGGTCTTGGCATTCTAAGATTCTAACGATCTAAAACGCTGCCGTAAAGAGACCTAGTATCTAGAGGCGGACCAGAATTTTAGTCATCGTGTGACTAAATTAGCAACCGGAAACTGATGCTTCCAAACGTCTTGTAGATCGATTGCCCCT
>JAYVSE010000176.1:0-31378 GCA_043775635.1 Planctomycetaceae bacterium
TAGTGGGATAGGCTTCCAGCCTGTCGCATTGAAAATGACAGGCTGGAAGCCTATCCCACTTCAAAAACCGGACAGTTATTGATCGAACGGTCCTTAGCCACGATAGCGTCGCTGATAGTTATGGCGGCGGCTACCCCCGCAATAAAGAATCCACGACCACTCAAGCCAAATAGCACTTGCCTAAAAAGTGCGATCAATGGCGAACGTCGCCAGCTCAATCAACGAATGCTTTGCGTTCGAATCAGGCAGGCAGGCAAGCGAGCGGCAAGCGACATCACGGTAAGCGATCGCTGTTTTTCGTGTAAAATCCTGCGAGTCACTTGCGTTAAGAAGCGGCGTCAACAATCGCAGTCGCGACGCTTTGTCACCGCGCAACGCGGCGTCAATTTTTTTCGCGACGGCAGACGATGCGGTTTCGCGCAACCGCAAAATCGGCAGTGTCCACTTGCCCTGCTCAAGATCGGTTCCAAGAGTCTTTCCTACCGTCACGGCATCGCCCCACAAATCCAGATAATCGTCCGCGAGCTGGAAAGCGATACCCAACGAATCACCATAGCTCGCCATCGCTTGAACCTGTTCATCGGTAGCACCGGCGAACGCAGCGCCAAGTCGACAAGCGACGCTGCAAAGTTCAGCCGTTTTCCCCCGAATCATCTCGATATAGGACGCCTGGTCTAAACCAAGATCACCGCGAGCGAGAACTTGACGCAGCTCGCCCTCGCACACTCGTCGCGAAGCTTCACCGATCCACTCGCAGGCGACCGCCGAACCTGTCGACGCTGACAAACGGAACGCTTGTGAAAACAAGTAATCACCGATCAGAATGCTCGTGTGATTGCCCCAGGCTGCATTGATTGTCGACACGTGTCGGCGCGACGTTGCGTCGTCAAGCACGTCATCATGAATCAACGTCGCCGCATGGACCATTTCCAAGACGGTGCCTAAAATTTCGTGATTGTCGCCCACGAGCAAAGGATTGACAGCCGCGCCCGATAGCAGCACCAATGCGGGACGCAGCCGTTTGCCGCCCAGTTGAATCCCATGTCGCAAAATCGGCGAAATCGCCTCATAACGCGATTGCAGCTCCGATTGCAATCGCCTCTCAACCGCCGCCAGGGATGCTGCGATCGGTGAATAAATCGGGCTCGTCGATCGTGCAGCCGAACTGGTAACAGCGACTCGTCGAGCGGACTCCGTAACTTCGCCACCGCGAATTAGATCAGCAATTACCTGGGGCGCAAGTTTGGCCTCATGAATTGCCACTTGCTTCATTGCAACGATCGCAGCCGTTTCCATACTGAATGCCCTGGTGACTTCGGTTCAATGGAACGAAGTCGGGTAGGTTTGAGTTTTTAAACGATTACCAGATTGTAAAACCGGGACTCGCCACCTGAGATAACGACAAAATGGTGCGGATCCGCAAAATTGTGATCTGTGCGATTGTTCAAACGAAATCTCTGAAACTGAAAAACCGCAAGTCATGATGTACTTATCGCGACAGCTTGTTAGCCCACCGCTCGGCGATGAACATATCAGCACGCAGGAATTAGGGGCCGCATCGACTCGGGGCAATGGCCCCAAGCTACGTAGGATGGGACCATTGTCCCGTCCGGTCAAAGGAGCCATTCTCCGCATCACGTGTTTGTTGTCGGGCAGCGAGTACCGCAATTTCAATCGCACAGGTTGCAAAATTGTGGGAGTTCGCACCGATTACACTGCCGAAAATCGACCACTTTGGCCGCCATCTTTCGCCAGCAGTCGCATCGCCTGGATCGTCATGCCGCGGTCGACTGACTTGCACATGTCATACACCGTTAAACAAGCGGCGGCGACGCCGGTCAACGATTCCATCTCAACGCCGGTTCGTCCCGTCGAGCGTACGTCGACTTCACAATCCAAAGTAACGTCATCAAAAAATGAAAACCGTACATCAACGGCATCGATTAAAATGGTATGGCAAAGCAAAATCAGCGATGGCGTCAGCTTAACGGCATTGACTGCGGCGATTCGAGCGATACCAAGGACATCTCCCTTTGAAACCGTACCATTCTTAATCATTAATAAGGTTTCTGGCTTCATCAGGATCCTGCCTGCGGCAGTCGCGGTGCGAATCGAAACCGGCTTGGCAGAAACATCTACCATCCTCGCATTGCCAGCGGAATCAAAGTGATTGGACATGGTTAAAGCATCAGGCATTGTTTGAAAAAGGGCCACCGTCGACTCGGCTATCCCTGACAGGTCATGCCTGGCCTGATGTGCCTGCACGGAGCGTGTACGGTTCGCTTAGCATAACAAGAATAGTCCAATGCCCAAACTGATACAACAAAACATCAGTGAACACCTTGGTCGATTAGATCGAGAAAACTCAGCGGAGCGAAGGAAAGCACGACGTTTGGCTGCGAGTCGAAATCTTGATGCTAAGCGTCGCATAACCGTTGGATTCAAAATATGTTTTCATCCGCAGGGAACGCCGTGCAATTCGCTAGATCCGTGGTCGAAGCTCAAAAAATGATTGACGCCGCTGCGTGAAGCTGTTAACCTTGCGCCCAGTCTGGACTTCAGTGTTTCGCCACTCATCCCAGTTTTCTTCATGAGATTCCTCGACCACGTCACACGATGTGCATCACTGCTTGTTCGGGCGTCGCCCGGTTTTGATTCGGCAACGTCCAGCTTCGTTTCGCTGTTTCTGTTTCCCTCCGAAAGAAAGTAATATAATGAAGTCCATTTGCTATTCCGTCAGCTTTCTCGCACTGTTCAATGTCGCTGTCTTGGCAGAGGAGCCGGCTATCGGTTCTTTGGATGCAGCCGTTGAGTCGTACGAGCATTTGTCAATTGTGCTTGTCGAGGTCCGTAAAACGGAAGACGCGGTGGTAAAATCGATTATCGGACACCACTATCAGGCCGCACAGGCGAACCTTAAGTCAGCACAACACGGTCAGAATGTGTCGAAGTACCTTGAAGCCGCCGCTGCCGAAGTTGCCAATGTAGCCAATGAAGGTGATAAGCGAGTACAAGCGATTCGTCAGCGATTAGCAAAAGCTGGGTCAACCCACTTAACGGATGCCGACACAAAAGAGGATTACCTTTGGATCGACGGCAAAGAGAAAAAGTCGCTGCTTGCCTCCGCGAAGTCGATCGGCCAACTCGGCGATAAAGCAAGTTCAGATCAGATCGTTGCTGTGGCGAAAAGCCTGGAGTCTTTGTATGTAAAGGCAATCGAACCTGAGCAGAAGTAGTTTGAGTGAGTTTAGGTTCCCGCCCTGATCGTTATGGTCGCTTCAGGGCGGGAATGCTTCATGGGTACACATCTATTTTGCGAATCAGATCGGATCCCGAGTTCTACAATGATATGCGTTCGGTGCGCCCTGTTGATGGCTTTAGCGCTCGCATGCGGATGTGGGCGTCTGCCAATTTCATCGAGCGAAACGCGCAAAATCGATAGCGAGAATAAAGTTGCGAATCGTTCAGCGTTGACTTTGGCGATGGAAGATCCGATGGAGTCAGAGCATGACGTGGCAAATTTTGTCAACGTTGCCGATGCTGCGGGACTCACGACCGTTCTTCAATGTGGAGGAAAACAGAAAAATCACATTTTGGAGTCCGTCGGCTCGGGATGCGCATGGATTGACTACGACGAGGATGGAATGCTCGATTTGTTTCTTGTCAATGGATGGGCATTGGATAATGACTCGCGGCAAGTTCTTGATCAGGGCGGCAATGCTCTCTACCGTAACATAGGTCGTGGACGATTTGAGCAAGTGACGGCGGACGCCAGCATTAGCAGTGCGGATTGGGGGTGCGGTGTATGCGCAGGTGACTTTGACAACGACGGCCATGTTGATCTGTATGTCACCAACTTCGGCGCGAATCGCCTTTATCGAAACCTTGGTAATGGCAAGTTTGAGGAGATCGCCACGCGTGCCGGCGTGAATTTATCCGGCTGGAGTTCAGGGGCAGCGTTTTTCGATGCCGATGGAGACGGCTGGCTAGACCTGTATGTCGCTAAATATATCGAATGTACTTTCGATGATGTCTTGAAGGCAGAGCGAACGACGACTTGGCAAGACAGCGCCAAAGTCATGGCAGGACCTTTTGGCCTGCGCGGAGGGCGCGACTGCTTCTTTCACAATAATCGGGATGGCACTTTCTCGGACATGACCGATGAAGTTGGCATGGAAGACACCGCCGAGTCATATGGTTTGGGTGTTCTTGCATCGGATCTTGATAATGATGGCGATGTTGATATCTATGTCGCTAACGATTCAAATCCAAACTTCCTCTATCGCAATGATGGCGATGGAACTTTCACTGAGACGAGTGCCTGGAGTGGTGCTGGTATAACGGTCGATGGTAGAGCGCAGGGAAGCATGGGCGTAGACGCAGGAGATCTTAACGGAGATGGATTACAAGACATTTTTGTAACGAATTTTGCCAAAGACTACTGCACGATGTACAAAAACGAGGGAAAGTTATTTTTCTCGGATATCAGTCCTCAACTAGGGTTGAAGGAACATACATACGCGCAGTTAAGCTGGGGTTGCGCTTTCCTTGACTATGACCTCGACACGAAACTCGACCTGGTCATTCTCAACGGACACATTTATCCACAAGTTGACACGCTGCCAACATTGCGAGAAAGCTATAAGCAACTCCCAACGCTATTGCGCCATGTTGAGGGAAGCCTGCGAGATATTTCCAGACAAGCGGGACCTGGCATGCAACTTCCCGCATCGATGCGCGGACTGGCTGTTGGAGACTACGACGACGATGGTAAACTCGATCTATTGATTACCGCGATGGATGCTCGCCCTCTGCTGCTCCACAATCAATCCGTGACACAAGGGCACTGGGTAAAAGTAAGGTTGCTTAATCAACATGGAAGTCCGGCGATGAACGGTTTTGCCAAAGTGACGTCGAGCGGCGTTACGCAGTCGCGTGAGGTGCGGAGTGGCTCGACTTATTGCTCGCAAAACGGCTTTGACCTGCACTTTGGAGTGGCTGCTGCCGAACTTATTGAAGCGGTTGAGATTCGCTGGCCGAGCGGACTTCGTTCCATCGAGCGAAATTTAAACGTCGACCAAACTTACACATTCCGCGAGCCGCTCAATGGTAAATGACTTTCGTCGGTGGAGAATCAACATTTCGCGGTGCCCTCGTCACCAGGATTATAAAAAAATCGTTGCGGCACTAACTTGACTGATTGACTCACACGCTTACTTAGGCGAACTGATCTGCGATAGCTGCCATGCAATGGTTTTTTGATTTTGATTTTGAGGATTCTGTTCTCAGCACACAAATCATTTGTCTGTTGCGCCGGTTGAGTGGATCGTACGATGGCCATTCCTGGCCGTCGTTTCCCGCTCATGGACGGTCAAGGTTGCCCATCCAACTGTTTTCCAAGCAAGGTTATTTAGTGCTTGGACCACTAGCTCCAATCAATTTCCGCGAAGATTTTTGTCAGCTTCTCTGCCCGCGCTGGATTCAGTTGCTTGACCCAGTTGATCTTGCCTAGCAGGTGCATGCGATAGTCGGGACGGCTCTGGCGATTCTGCTCAGCCGGACCATGCTTGACACAATTGTGAAGCGTGGCTTTCAGTTGATCGTACTCGTCTCGTCGAATATTGGTCCGTTGATTCAGTACGATGCCAGCGGCGAACTGTCGGGTCGAGCTTCGCATAACACGTGATTTGCGGAAGTTAACATCAAAGCCTTCGTCCAGCGCAATCGCAGCAACCTGCACCGCGAACGATTTCACGGCATGACCGAAATCACGGGTTCCCGAAAACAGCAGATCGTCTGCGTATCGCGTGTACGTGATGCCAGCAGATGCCGCCAGCCCCGTCAATCGACAGTCCAAACGATAGGCGATTAAGTTAGCCAGCGCCGGCGAGGTTGGCGCACCTTGTGGCAAGTGTCCTCGGCCATAGAGCGATCGCAGGCGTTCGCGTGCCGCATGGTCTTGAATGGAAAACGGAGATAGCTGCGCACCCAACGCACCCGCTGCATTGTCCAATGCATCCGTCGAGGTCACAGCCGTGCATAAGTTGCAGAGCAAATGGGTCACTGCGTAGGGGTAACCCAAGCTGCGAAACAGGCCGAAAACTCTCGCTGCCGAGGTCGAAGGAAAGAAATCCTTCAAGTCCATGTGCAATACGATCGACTGATTCACATGTGGCTGAACGTAGGAAACGGCGGAGCGTTTTCGAACAAAACCATGCGCAGCCGAGTGCGATGGAACGGCGTTCAATATCTCACTTGCAATCCGATGTTGCACCGCCTTCAAGCGTGCTTTCGGAGCTTCCAACAAACGAAGGCCGTTGGAACGTTTGCGAATTAATTTGGTTCGATAGTGCGAATGCCGATGCAAAGCTAACCAATCGATCAACCTGCTTGGCAGGTAAAGAAACTCTGACAACTCCCCCACGCTGGCAATCGGCGGAATCTTCCACGGGATCGCGACAGGTATTGAGGACCGCATCGTGGTCAAATCAAATCGCGTTGCTGCTTGGTGTCGCACAAGCAGGTGCAGTCGAACTGCCTTAACCTGACGTTTGGTGCTCTTCAGAAAGTCAATCAGCGCACGTCGAGATGGCGGTGAAGGAAAACGATACGTCAACTGATCGGAAAAATTTTTTCTTGCGATTGAGTCGGAACGAGATACGGCCACGATGATCCGTTTGAACTCGGTGGCAGTCCAGGCCGAATCCAACGACACAATTGCCAACCGTTCGACTTTTTCCATGTCAAGTTTAAGGGCGAGCGAAAAGCAATCACCAATTCAACGAAACTGGTCTGTGATGAGGTATCATGCGTCGGTAGACGCATCTTGCCTCATCCTGGAAATCCTCTGCTACGAAACTCCGCATGGGTAACCCATGCGAGACAAATCTGATTCAGCGCGAACACCAAATCGGTTGTCGGCTTGAACTGGTGATTGCCCTTCCATTTTGTGCCAAGCTCACACTGCTTGTCAATTACTTGTCATGTGCCGTGCGTTCGATGGCTGGCCACGCAGCATCTTGACCTTTATTTTACGGAGCTTAGACTACTTCGCTTACAGGCAGATTATCTGCCCCTGAATTTTCTCTTCGAACATTTTTACCATGTTCTCTAAAGCTCAGCTTACCGCGTCTATTGCGGCGTCATTCGCTTTGTTCCCGTCCTTGGCCGGTGCGGCTGAGCCGAGCGGCATCAATTCGGGTGATACGGCATGGGTGCTTGTTTCGACGGCGCTGGTTCTGTTCATGATGCTGCCAGGTCTTTCACTTTTTTATGCCGGTCTCGTACGATCCAAGAACGTGCTATCGCTCTTAATGCAGTGCTTTACCTTGACGGCGCTGATGAGCTTAGTTTGGTTCGCGGGCGGATACTCACTTGCATTTTCGGGAAGTGATGGCTTCATCGGAAATCTAAACTTAGCATTTTTGCTTGGCGTTTCTGCCGAATCAGCACCGCGTGCGGATGCACCGACCATTCCGGTATTGGTTCATTTTGTATATCAAATGATGTTTTTCATGATCACGCCAGGGCTCTTTATTGGAGCCTTTGCTGAACGAATGAAGTTTTCCGCGATTCTTATATTTAGCGTGTTGTGGAGCCTTATTGTCTACATTCCCTGTTGCTATGGGGTCTGGAATCTCGGGGGAAACTTCTTTGGATTGACAGGCGTCATTGATCTTGCCGGAGGAATTGTTGTCCATATCACGGCCGGAGTTGCAGCTTTAGTGGCATGCATTCTCGTGGGGCCGAGACGAGGTTTTCCGACTTCAAAATTTACACCGCATAATCTGCCGTTTGCGGTCATTGGTGCAGGGATGTTGTGGGTCGGATGGTTTGGATTCAATGGCGGAAGTCAATTTGCAGCCAACGGAGCCGCCGCCATGACAGTCGTTGCAACCCATTTGTCTGCGAGTGCTGCGGCGATTGCCTGGATGTCGATTGAATGGCTCCGTAATGGCAAGCCCAGCATGCTAGGGATTGCGACCGGATCGATTGCCGGTTTGGCGGCGGTGACGCCCGCAGCGGGCAAGGTTGGCCCGATTGGTGCTGTTTGTATTGGGACTATATCGGCAATCGTTTGTTGGTACGCGTGCGTCAAAATCAAGTCGCATTTTAAGTACGACGACTCACTGGATGTTTTCGGCGTTCACGGAGTCGGTGGGATCATTGGCACGATTTCTCTATCTGTATTTGGCTCCAAGACATTCATTGATGGCATCGGAACCTATGAAATCATCCCGCAATTAAAAACACAGTGTTTAGCCGCGTTGTACACAACGATTCTTTCCGCAGTCGCGACCTTTGTGATCCTGCATGCAATCAAGGCTACGATCGGTCTTCGCGTGGATGACCAGGACGAAATCGAAGGGCTCGACTTTGCCAGCCACGGAGAAAACGCGTACAGCATTTAATGCGAAACGATTTTGATTGGGCTGGGATGTAAAACGTATCGTTTTTCGCTGACTTTGGCCTGAATTGGCAGATTTCCTGCAAACAGTTTTCGCGGTCGGCATTGCCATTGGCGGCGATTTTGGTACGCTACTTCCCCCTCGACCCCGTCCTTGGGCACTTGTCGCTCGCCGATTTCAATTGTTTTCCGGTGTTTGATTCAGTCCGTAGGGGGTGCGTTTGGTGATTTACAAGACACTTATTGGCCCGTGATTAACGACTGGGCCGCGGTCAATGCAGACCGAACACAATCGGAGTAGCTATTAGGTGGGTACGAAGAAAACCGGTAAAGGTCGACGAAAAGTTGGACGTAAGAAGCGACGCATGCGAGCTAGGATCCGCCATCGAAAGAAATAGGCGAATTTCAGTCTCCGAGTCCCAATTTAGCGAACCAACGACGTGGCTGGTTGGGACCTGTGATTTCCTCTTGTCGGAGTTCCCGCTTGAGGTGCGCTAATTGCTCTTCAAGTTCAACGTTTTGACGTTCGAGTTGCTGACGTTCGCGCGCTAGATTGGCTCGTTCAATCGAAGCGGCAATTTCCATCTGGCAAAATTTTGATTCCCACTCCGTTTGCAACGTTTGCAGACGTTGGCGCTCTTCACGGATCAGTTCATCGCTGTCTAACAGATTGGCGATGGCTGCGGCACCAATCGCCATACCATCGTCGCATTGGGTGGGTTGCTGCTCTAGAAGCTCGCGAAGTTGTGCTAGTTCTGCATCGCGGGACTGCACGTCGCTACGCAATCGTTCAATCGCTTCGCGCAGTTCCGATCTGTCGTGTGAGCTTGTATCGGCGGCCGCGGAATCTTCAACGTCTTGCGCGAAGATCAGAGCCTTGCGCTGCTCCCACGACATCGTCGCATTGGCATCGCTCGATTTGTTGATCGAACGTCGCACCGATGACTGGGCAAGTTCATTGGCAAGCTGGTCATTTTGTGATCGAAGGCCATCGATCTTCGATTGCATTTCCTGAATTTTCGCGAGCAATTCGTCTTCGATGTCATGATTGACTTCGATTGAATGGGCGTCAGGAATCGATTCCAAATGTCCGCATCCAGCGTGTAAAACGGCTTGAGTCAAGTCCGAAATGAGCGATTCAATGCTAGCGAGTTTTATCGCTGTCGTTGACGATTCACGGCGAGATCGCCGCAATTCACGGGCCGCTGCGCAGCGGCGAGCCAGCAAATCAGCTTCTCGTGCGAGGAGCATACGCTCACGTTCTAACAGCGAATCGCCGGCGGAAAACGGCTGTTCTCGTGAGCCGCAAGCGTTAGCCCCCGGACTTACATCCGGCCTTCCTTCGAGGTTTGCTGATTCAACTAGGCACGCGTCTAGCTCCATAGGCGCAATTCTCCCAAGCCCAGCCTGAGCCGAGGTTGAACTCTGTCCCCGGCTTGCTGAGTTGACTGGTTGGTGGCTAGAGCTGCGGCGACCCATGCTTAACAATCTGACTTTATATTGTTAGAACCCAACAATCGGAAAATTCGTGTCAATCCGATTACACTCGAATCCGTCGTTCGTTAACCTTCCGTTCGACCTGGATGGATCCGTTAGGAAACAGTTAGGTCGCAGTTTGCCGACAGTCAAAGTAAATTGACAAGAATCGAGGAACTTCATGTCTGCCGACCAAAACTCCCAATCCAACGACAATTCGCCTGAGAGCGACAAGAATACGAAGGCTGCGAAAAATACGGCTAGGCCACGCGTCTCCGCTTTAAAAAGCAAGCGAACGTTTGAGCTCGCACTCGCCGAAGTTGAAGAAATTGTCTCCAAACTAGAAGGCGGTAAACTGGAGCTTGCCACATCGCTAGATGAATATCAGCGCGGTATTGGCACCCTGAAGGAATGTTATGAGCTGCTTAACAACGCTGAACGCAGGGTAACGTTGCTGTCCGGATTTGATATCGACGGAAATCCGGTCACGGAACCTTTCGGCGACCAACCGATGACAACAGAAGAAAAACAAGTAGCCCGGCCTTCGCGCCGAAGCTCTCCTCAGCCTCGATCGCTGCCGATAAACATTGACGATAGCGATTATTTCGATGGTGAAGACTCACAAGAGGGGCTGTTTTAGACGCGATGACTTCAGCGGAATCCACCATGTTGGACGATAACGGTAGCTCAGCCAACGGGATGGCTGATTTGGTGCCGCGCATTGAGTTGGCGCTCGAAACTGCCAGTCGGTGGGGAGCTGACTGTCCAGAAAAACTTGCTAGCGCGATGAGATATGCCTTGCTCGCACCAGGCAAACGTCTTCGCCCAGCGATGGTTTTAATGGCGTGTGAAGCGGTTGGCGGGGAAATGGATCGTGGTCTGATCGGTGCGGTCGCTGTCGAAATGGTCCATGCCTACTCGTTAGTACACGACGATTTGCCCGCCATGGACGACGACGACCTTCGCCGTGGTCGCCAGACAACACACATCGCGTTCGATGAAGCGACAGCGATTTTGGCCGGAGACGCGCTCCTTGCCACCGGTTTTGAGCAGCTCGCCAGCGCAGCGCTGTCGCCTCAGGTCGCGCTCCAGTGCCTCCGGACATTGACCCGCGCAGCCGGGCCGGAGTGCCTTGTGGGAGGTCAGGCTGAAGACCTAGCGGCTGAAAAAGATGGCGAACAAACCCTGCTGCGGCTGGAAGCGATCCATCGCCGCAAAACCGGTGCTCTTTTTGATGCGTCGATTCGGATCGGCGGATTAATCGGTGGTGGCGACAGCTCCGCTCTGCTCGCTTTGCAACGATATTCGCAGCCTTTGGGATTGGCCTTCCAGGTTGTCGACGATTGCTTGGACCATACCGCGACCGCCGAGACGCTTGGCAAACGAACCGGTAAAGACCAAGCTCGCGGAAAACTGACCTACCCAGGCCTGTTAGGGCTCGAGGAGGCCAGGAAAAAGGCTACGGACTTGGTCGCCGAATCTTTATCGGCAGTTGCCGTTTTTGGAAACGCCGCTTGGCGGTTAAGATGGTTAGCGAGATTTGTGCTTGACCGTACTCGGTGAGCCTGGTCACTCGATGGAATGAGATTTTAGAGAAGCCTTTGGAGTTGCAACCAATGAAGACTGATGACCACCCGTTACTTGCTCGGATTGAATCAGCGGATACTTTGCGAGTATTTTCGCCGGAGGAGTTAGCGCAATGTGCCAGCGAAATCCGCGACGTACTTTGCAATCTGCTTGCCGCGCGAACGGCCCACTTCGCAAGCAACTTGGGCGTCGTCGAATTGTGCCTCGCCCTGCATTCCGAATTTGACTTTACTCACGATCGTCTGATTTGGGACACCGGTCACCAGGTATATCCGCACAAGCTTGTGACGGGGCGATACCGCGCTTTTGATACCATTCGCACTCAGGGCGGTTTGATGGGTTATCCCAACCCAGCGGAGAGCCCTTATGACCTGTTCATGACAGGACACGCCGGGTGTAGTGTCAGCACTGCCATGGGACTTGCCAGCGGCGACATCTTGATGGGTGAAACGACGCGGTGCAGCGTTGCCGTCATCGGCGACGGAGCATTGCCCAGCGGAATTGTTTTCGAAGCAATGAACAATGCTGGCTCTGCAGGAGAAAAGCTTACCATTGTTTTGAATGACAACAAAATGTCGATCTGTCCCCGCGTCGGCTCGCTGGCGGCTTACCTCGATCGTCTGCGTTGCAACCCTTACTACACAGGGCTGAAGCAAGAAGTCGTCAGAGCCCTTGGCAAGGTACCGATGTTTGGTGATCCGGCGGAGCGTTTGCTTGCGCAACTGAAAGAAGCGGTCAAAGCGGGTTGCCTTGGTGGCATGTTGTTCGAAGAGCTCGGCATTCGCTATGTGGGACCGATTGATGGACACGACATTGGACTGATTCGCAAATATCTACGGATGGTTCGTGATATGGATGGTCCGGTGTTGTTGCATGTTGTCACGGAGAAAGGCCACGGCTACAAACCAGCCGAACAGAACCCCGTTTACTTTCACACGCCGCCTGCCTTCAAGGACCAAGATGGTCGCGCGATAACGCTTCGCAGTGACGGCAGTCCTCCTTTCACCAACTATTTCCGCGATGCAATCGCAGCCCAGTTAGAGAAAGACTCGCGAGTTACCGTGCTAACGGCTGCGATGTGCCAGGGGAACAAGCTGGAGCCGATTCGTGAAAAATTTCCGCGTCAGTTTTTTGACGTGGGTATCTGCGAGTCGCATGCGGTTGCATTCGCGGCGGGACAATGCAAAGCTGGCTTGCGACCCATCGTTGATATTTACAGCACGTTCCTGCAGCGCAGCTTTGATCAAATTTTTCAGGAGGTTTGTCTGCAAAAACTACCTGTGACCTTTCTGATGGATCGTGCCGGGCTTGCCGGTGCTGATGGTCCCACGCATCACGGTGTCTTCGATATCGCGTACCTGCGGTCATTCCCAAACATCGTGCTGGCGGCTCCGGGTTACGCGAGCGAAGTGGGGCCAATGGTAGACTTTGCGCTCAACCACGACGTTGCCGTCGCGATTCGATATCCCAAGGCCTCGGTCCTCAGCTTGACTCATACGCCAAGCAAAATTCGGCTCGGCGAATCCGAGCTGATTCGTGAGGGCCATGATGGTGCGATCCTAGCCTACGGCGCGTTGCTTGACCAAGCATTGGCCGCCGCCGAATTATTGGAAGGTGAATTGAGCATTGCGGTTGTCAATGCAAGGTTCGCAAAACCGATTGATCATGCCATGGTGCGTCGCGCGTTCACCACCGGTGCGTTTGTAATTACCGTGGAAGAAGCTGCCATCATGGGCGGTTTTGGAACGGCGGTTTTGGAGTCAGCTTGCGATCAAGGGCTCGATACTCGCAAACTACGTCGGCTTGGCATTCCCGATGAGTTCATTGAGCACGGCAACCGTGAAACACTGCTTGCAAAGTGTGGGCTTGGCGCTAACAACATCGCGGACGCATGTCGCCAAGCCATCGGGTACCAGCCTTTTCCAAGCTAGCTGAACAATCCTTAGCTTAGGATCGCTCGATCAATTAGTGGGATAGGCTGTCAGCCTTTTTATACCCCACATCTTCAAAATGACCTTCGGCCACCACCCAGCTTGCCTGGGTGGAGCCAATGATCATCACCAGAAAACGACGCTCATCGCGTAGATATCGCAATTCTCCAGCTTCCGACGCTTTCAGCGTCGGAAGCTGGAGAATTGTCGTCGGATGGGAAGCCTTCGTCGTCTGGTTGTGATCCGATTCACCTGCCAGGCAAGCTGGCTGGGGTCTTAAAAAAGATGTGTAGGATTAACGAGGGCAGAGCCAGGGAACGAGAATGCCGAATAAGTGCGTTAGTTGGTAAATTACGGTGTTTTTTGTTTAATTTGAGTTTGGATGTGGTTTTAGGCGGCAATTCCTTTACAGAATTACATAGAATTCAGCGATGATTTTCGCCAGAATTTTCGATTACACTTAGGCTTCGCTGACTTTTTTGGGTATCTATCTGATCGATGTCGCGTTTATCTAACGTTAGCTCAAAAATTTAATTTGCCGTGGGGTCCCATGAACCGCTTCTCCTTCACATTAACTATTTTCCTTGCTGCCGTTCTTACGGCGGAGGCCGGACGAGCGGCAGAAGACGCTGTTCCGCCTCAAGTGTTGGAAATTAATTCCGCGATTGAACAGCAATGGAAGGACTTTGAGGTTCGTCCCGCTCCAGACGCGGATGATGCGTCTTGGTGTCGCCGAGTTTTTTTGGATCTGATCGGCCGGATACCGACGCTTACCGAATTGAATGAGTTTGTTCAGGATCGCGGTACTGGCAACCATCAACGGCTTGTCAATAAGCTGCTTTATGACGACCGTTATGCGGCGGAGTATGCTGAACACTGGGCGACGGTTTGGTGTAATTTGCTGATTGGGCGTACCGGCGGCAACGACGACCGGGCGCTGACCAATCGCGATGGAATGTTGAAGTACCTGCGTGACTCGTTTGCTCGTAACAAGCCCTACGACAAGTTTGTCTATGAACTTGTGACTGCGACAGGTTCGTCCAAACCCGGTACTGAAGGATTCAATGGTGCCACAAACTTCTTGATCGACAAAGTCAACGAAGAAAAGGGAACGCTTGCGACCAGCAGCACATCGCGATTGTTTCTTGGGCTCCAAGTCCAATGCACCCAGTGCCACAACCACCCTTTTAATCAGTGGAAGCAACAGAAGTTTTGGGACTTCAATGCTTTTTTTAGGCAGACCCGGGGTCTACGGCGGTTTGTCGAAGGCACGCGCGACATCGATCATGCCGAACTCGTTGACCAAGATTTTGCGGGCGAATCGGGTGATGCTGAAGACGCGATGATTTTCTATGAACTTCGCAATGGCTTAACCAAAGTCGCTTACCCGGTGTTCGTGGATGACACAGCGATCAAGACCAGTGGTTTTGTAAGCGATGTCAACCGCAGGCAAGAACTGGGCACGCTGATGATGGGCAGCGAGTTCCTTGACAAAATGCTGGTCAACCGAATGTGGTCGCACTTCCTCGGCTATGGATTTACCAAGCCGGTTGATGACATTGGGCCTCACAACGCGGCGAGCCACCCAGATTTGCTTAATTATCTGGGAACTGAGATCCGCAAGAACAGTTTTGATATGAAGCAATTGATGCTTTGGATCACGTTGAGTAAGCCATATCAATTGAGTGCCAAGCATGGTGCTCAAAACGAAGTTGACGATCCATCGATTGGTGAGACACCAAAGTTCTCACATTTTTACTTGCGACAAATGAGTGCCGAACAGCTATACCAATCGTTAGTTGCGGCCAGTGGCGCGACGGCAAAGGGAAGCTATGAGGCGCAAGAACGCCAACGTCGCGAATGGTTACAGCAATTTGTCGTTGCATTTGGAACCGATGAAGGCGATGAAGCCACGACGTTCAATGGCTCCATACCACAGGCGCTAATGTTGTTTAATGGAGATTTGACGAAACAGGCTGTTAGCGATGCTGATGGCGGATTCCTAAAGCGGATTTCGGCAGAAGGCAAAACACCTCGTGACCGTGTAACAACATTGTTTTTGACGGGTGTTGCAAGACGACCCACGAAAGACGAACTGACAGCAGCAACGCAGCTTTTGATGGCCCGTGAGGGCAAAGAAATTCCGATGCTGCAAGACATGTGGTGGGCAATCATCAATAGTAATGAATTCATTATGCAGCACTAGAACTGAACATCACTCCGTTTATTTTTTTCAACCAACGCTTAGACCATAACGCTTAGACCTTAACGCTTAGACCTTAACGCTTAACTTTAACACTCGCAGAACGAGGAATCTTATCGTGACTTACAATGCTTTTGAAACCCCGACCGGAATGACTCGCCGTCACTTTGCTCAGCACCTTGTTGGCGCGTCGGCAATGGTGGGCACGGCGATGTCGATGGGGCACGCGATTGCTGCCAATGCAGAATCGATGCGGAAAAATCGCAAGGCCGCGATCTTGTTATGGATGAGCGGTGGACCAGCGACGATCGATTTGTGGGATCTCAAGCCAGGCGCTACAACGGGCGGCCCTTTCAAGGCGATCAGCACCACCGGCGACATGCAAATTAGCGAACACCTACCGATGGTGGCTCAGCAGATGAAGCATCTTTCGATCGTACGTTCGATGTCAACTCGCGAAGCGGACCATAATCGTGGACGCTATTACATGCACACAGGATTCGTTCCCAATGCAAATATCGAACATCCAAGCTACGGGTCCGTTGTCGCTCACGAATTGATGAGCCAACGACCAGAGCTTGAAATTCCACCATTCGTTTCGGTCGGTGGAGCGGGGGCTGGCCCTGGTTTCCTTGGGATGGCGTGGTCGCCATTCTCGGTCACTAGCAACGGGCGAGTTCGCAATCTTGAAATGCAACTTGACGACAAACGATTGATGCAGCGAATGGAAGCCCTGAAGCTGATTGAGTCCGGTTTTGTGCAGCGAACACGAAGTGGTCCCTCGGGTTCAAGCAGCGCCGCTGGCGAGCACCAAAAGGTGCTCGGCAAGACACTTTCACTGATGACCAGTGATCAGATGAAGGCTTTCCGCGTTGAACAGGAGCCTCAAGAGGTCAAAGATCGCTACGGAGCCGACGGATTTGGCCAAGGTTGCTTGTTGGCGAGACGGCTCGTCGAAGCGGGTGTGCCGTTCGTTGAAGTTGATCTAGGCGGCTGGGACATGCACCAGAACATTCACCAGACTCTTTCAACTCAAAAACTGCCTAATCTCGATCGTGCCATGAGCGCCTTGGTTGAAGACCTGGCGCAGCGAGAGTTGCTTCAAGACACTGCGGTTATATGGATGGGTGAGTTTGGACGCACACCACGCATCAACCAAGACGCTGGTCGTGATCACTGGGCTCGGTCCTGGTCCGTAGTCGCCGGAGGAGCGGGTATCAAGGGTGGACTTGCCGTTGGCTCGACCAGTAGTGACGGCACCGAGGTTGAGTCCGAGCCTTACAGCAGCGAGGATTTGATGGCTACTGTATGCAAGGGTCTAGGAATTTCTCTCGATACCACGTACACATCCAAGAGCGGCAGGCCGATGAAGATTGCAGGCGGCGGTAAGATTATTACCGATTTGCTGGCGTAGGTGATCAAGTAGTGGGATAGGCTTCTAGCCTGTCGCATTGAAAATGACAGGCTGGAAGCCTATCCCACGTCAAAACCGGACAGTTATTGATCGATCGCAATTAGCCTGCGATCGATATCGAGAAGTTTTGGCGACCCGAAGATTTCTAAAGATGACTTCAAACGACGATCCTGCGAATGATCGTCCCGAAGGCATTAGCGGGCGTCAGGAGAAATCGCCTGAGGAGTTGATTCGTGCTCATCAGGCCGGAGTTTGGCGTTATTTGCGAATGCTTGGCTGTGACGCTTCACTGGCGGATGATATCACGCAGGAAACATTCCTAAAAGTTCTTCGCCACGACCGGTTTACACAACATAACGACGGCTCAACAGCCGCGTATTTGCGACGTACCGCACATAACTTGCTTGTGTCGTTGCACCGCAAGGGCGGACGAAAAAAAACGATTTTCACGAGTGACCCGCTTGATGAAATTTGGGAACGCTGGGCAGGAAAAGATATCAGTGGCGATAAAGCAATCGACTCGTTGAGAGAGTGTATGCAAGCGCTTTCACCTCGTGCGCAGTTGGCGTTGAAGATGCGGTTTGGCGATGAGTCGAGCCGGTTAACGATCGCCGATGCACTTGATATTACGGAGCATGGGGCGAGGAATTTGATGCAACGTGCCAAACAGCAGTTGAAGGATTGTGTCCAAGAGAAACTTAGCAAATACGAAGCCGACGTCGATTAGGACCGGCATTATCGACACGAAGCAGAATTCATGAATTCACACCAATCCAACCGAAACGATTCCGGACCATTGTCTGAAGCGGACGAACTCGCTATCGATTCGCTCATTTGCGAAGTCCAAAAAATTACTCCATCGCCACCCGATTTGCTGGACGCCATTCTGCTCCAATTGGCTCGCGGTTGCTGGGATGGGCCAACGACTGGAGCAAAGCAGGGACAAGATTCACGAAGTTCGACAGCAGTGGCTGCAAAGCGACTTCGCACTTGGAGCTTGGCCGCTGGTCTACTGGCGCTGGCCGCATCGGTTGTGTTGGTTTTCTCGCCGTGGGAGCGAAATGCCATTGATGCAACAAACATTGCTAAAGGCAAAAAGCTCGAAGCAACGGGCGGGACTGAAACGAATAGTGAAAAGTCGCTTGTTTTAGGCAGCAGGCCTAGCGAACAAAAAGTTGCACAGTCCGAGTCGAATGGTGTAACAGCTCCTGTGGTTGAGACGGCGAAACCCGCACGGCATGAAGGCGTTCCGTTGGTTCGGAGCAAGCCTCTGATGACGACCGAGCTTAATGTTGAGCGTCTTGCATCCGGCTTTGATTCAGGGCCCAACAGTGAAGCATTGGCGGCAAACCATGTTGAGGTTCTGGCTAAATTTAATGACCAGATCAAAAACTATTGGGATCATGTTGGTGTCACCGCCGCGACTCCGATTAACGATATGGAATGGGCGGATCGAATTGAAGATCGATTCGGTGCCCGTCCAAATTTGACAGTTGACGGGAAACTGGCAAATGCAATGTTGCTGACAGCGAAAGATTGCGAGCCGCTTGCCGTTCGGATAGTGAGACAGTTATTTCGCAACGTTCCTCTCGCGCCTGATAGCCGAGAGCGAATGATCGCCGAGGCGACCGAGACAATTGTTCTTGGAAAGCGATTCGATGAGCTGATTAGCCGTTGGGTTACGGATGCGTCGCTGTTCGATCACAAAAGACCAGAGCTGGTGTCACAAGGATTGGCGACGAACCTTTTGGATGCCGATGCGTCGTGTGCGCGATGTCATGACTCGCCGGTGGATAGACGATTTGTGCAAGACGATTATTGGGCGCTCGCGTCTGTCTTTGCACCGGTTGATCGTGCTCCAATGTTTTACGAATTGACGGATGGAAGGCAACGAGTCGCTGAATCCCGTATTCCCGCGCGTTGGTTGGGTAGTGAGACATCGCAACAGCCTAGCTCACTGGATTCGCACGCCAGCTCGAGAGAACAATTGTCGAAGCGGCTTGTCGGAAATCGCAATCTCGCCCAGGCAATTGCTAATCGGATTTGGGAAATCGGCTTTGGCGCTCCCCTGGTATCGCGCGCCAGTGATCCGATTGCACCGCCGCGCGATGATGCATTACAAAAATCGCATACAGCGCTGTCCGATGCGATCATTAAAAGTAATTTTGATATTCGGTTTGCAGCAAAGCTGGTGATGGCAAGTGAGGCCATGCGACGAGGTCAATCCGAGCTCTACGCCAGTGGGCGGTGGCGTGTCGCAAACGACGAAGCAATCGCAAACGACTCGCTTGTCCAGCGTACTTTTGCGGCCGCGCTCGTGAAGCGACCTCGTGTAAGTAATGATCGCTTGCTCGCGATGATGGGATCTCGCATCGGCCAAGTGCCTCGAGCTCTTGGTGCATCCGATACGGTTCTTGCACAGCCAGCGATCGGCGCTGAAAGTAAGCAGATTGGTGTCGCGGCACCAGAAAAACCACGAGACGAAGAGTATCTTTGGGCAGCGTGGGTTGGTGACCGCAAGCAGCTTCGTGATAGTTGGCTACACTGGATCAAAGATCCCGCCGAACAGCAGCGTCACGCATATTACGCAGTGAACATGTCACCTCCAAAGAGCGACGAAGATTTTGCATCGTTGCTGGTGTCGCCAGCAGACGAAAAGTCCGTTGCAGCCGAGAATGCGACTGACCGTCTCTTGTGGGTTCTGCGTCAATCACTTTAAGCCGCAGCCTGTCATTTTCAACGCGACAGGCTGGAAGCCTATCCCACCCAGCTAAGATTTGCCAGCCGCGATGGCAGCAGGGCTGTGAGACGGTCGCCAATCGACAAGCTGAATCTCGACACGGCGGAAGTTGTTGAACTCATTAATCACGGGCCGGAACGCAATATCGATAGGGCCCTCGCACGCGTTTAGTTCTTCGCACCAATCACCCTGGCCAAATGCGACAGCACGCATCTCGACACTATGCTGCACCACTCTTAAGGACAGGTGACGGTCACCGGTTCCCATTTTTCGCGATGGTTCGACCAACGTCACGTCGGATGCGCACAAAATGGGCCGGGGGTTCCCTTGACCGAACGGAGAAAGATGTTCAATTTGTGACACGGTCTGCAAGTTGAGTTGTCCGAGAGGTGTTTGCGCATCGATCAGAATTTCTTGCACCATATCAATCTCGGACGATTGCTTGCTCACCGCTTCGAAAAAATCGCTGCGAAAATGATCGATCTGTGCTTCGTCGATCGTCAGCCCGGCTGCGGCTCCGTGGCCACCGAATCGCACCAAGCGATCGGAGCACTCCGATAAAGCGGCATGTATATCGATACCGGGGTGACCTGCTCGTCCCGATCCAACCGCGGGGCGGCTACTGGTTGCATCCAGCGACAAAATGATAACCGGTTTCGAATACTTCTCTGCCAATCTGCCCGCGACGACCCCGATGACTCCCTGGTGCCATCCAACGCCGGCAAGTACGAGAGCCGGGTCTGCTTCAGCATCGAAGTCTGATTTGATTTGTTTGCTCGCAGCGATCTGTACCGATCTTTGAAGTGAATCGCGACTGACATTCAATTGATCGATATAAGCCGCTAACGCTTTAACTCGATCACCTGGCGGAGAGGTCATCAGTTCAACGGCAAGCTGTGCTTGTCCCAGTCGTCCCGCCGCATTAAGTCGCGGGGCGATCGCAAACGCAATGTCTTCGCTGGTCAATGTTGATTTCGTATCGGTCTTTGTCAGCTTCATCAGTTCTGTTAACCCTGGTAACGGGTTGAGCCGCAGCGCGCGGAGCCCATGATGAACCATGATGCGGTTCTCATCTAATAGTGGCACCACGTCAGCAACGGTACCAATTGCGGCTAGCGCAATCGATTGCATAAGGAAGTTGCGCATCGGCTCGGTGACTTTTTTAGCACCGCAAGCTTGTTGACACAGCGCCCACGCAAGCTTGAATGCGACACCTGCACCGCACAGTTCACCAAATGGATACTGGCTGCCAGGCAATCGAGGATGGACAATGGCCGCAGCATCGGGCAATTGGTCAGCGAATCGATGGTGATCAGTGATGATGAGCGTGATGCCAAGGTCACGGCACAGCGTTGCGTGCTCCACACTCGTGATCCCACAATCAACGGTGATGACGACTTGGCGGCCGCGTTTATGCAGCTTCTGAATCGCGTCAGCATTCAGCCCGTAGCCATCTTCGAGGCGATTGGGAATGAAGCAATTGACATCGGCCCCAAGCAGACGTAAGCCGTTGACCAAAATTGCTGACCCGGTCATCCCGTCCGCGTCAAAGTCACCGTACACCGTGATTGCTTTTTTCTCCGCGATTGCAGAGGTGATGATTTCCATCGCCTTGACGACGCCGGGAAGCTCCAGTGGATCTCGCAATCCGGCAAGTTTTGCATCAAGAAAAAGCTTCGCATCGGCAGCATGGTAGACGCCGCGACCCACCAGCAATTGAGCAACCACCGGAGGTACGTTTGCCGACCGCATCAACGATTCAACTCGTTGAGAGTCGTGCGGCAGAACTCGCCAGATTTTTTGCATCCAATGCTCCACATCCAGTAAATGTGCCGGAAAGACTGACTCTAAACGCGCACGTCTGACCACACGAAATATAGTGTGTTGATGTGCTAATTAACAAAAGAAATTGTCCACGAACGGGACTACTTCTTCTTTTCTAGGTGCAGCGTACGCCGGCGCAGCCGAGGGCTGTACTTCAGCAATTGAAGCTTTTCGCCGCCTGGCTTGCGAAGAATGGTGTAGTTGTAGTCGCCGGTTTCCTGGCAAACCAGAAATACGGTATCGGCTTTCTTCTTACTCTTGGCCATGTCTGTTTATCTGAACAAATCGGTTGGAATTCAAGTCAAGTTTTGTGACTGGATCTGGGGACAGATTATGCCCTTGTCGAACGGTTTTTGGCAAGCCATCTCACAGTTATTCGCTTGCGCGTGGCAAAAACACGCTTTTTGCGAGGAATTACCCCTGTCTTGCAGATACCCGCCCGTGTTTTCGTAGCGGAATGTCGCGAGCCATCCGGTGTCTCAAGCTTCAAAGAGACCGGACGGCTCGCGGGCTGTTGATTTAGTGAGCCGTACGCGATAGCGTCGGGCGCTACGGCAGAACGCCTACCGGTGACGGCCCGTGGCTAGCGCCAACGGCTCACTAAAATGATGAAACCCACTAAACCAACAGCCGGCTCGCGCCGGACCGCTAAAAACCGTTTAATTTGCTAACAAAAAATCCTTCTCGGCGTTGGTTCTGGCCCGCAAGCGTTCATGGTGTTGGGCATAGTCGATGGCCATGGCTCGACTAGACGTCCCTGGCCAGCGCAGGCAGTGCCGCCGCGATCTGGTGCGCCAACGCATCCGCCTGCGCCAACGCGAAGTCGAACGACGTCTGGTCGATACTGGCCAATTGACTTTCTATTTTCGCTTGCCATTGCTGGCAGGCGTACCAAAGCCGCTTCTCATCGCCTTCGCTAAGCAGAGGATGTCGCGAGTCGATTAGCTGCTGACATCCCGCCGCAAATTCGCTGAGCCGTTGTTTCAACTCATCATGATTACTCGGTCGATGGTTGAACCAAGCGTTCGCGCCGTCGGACAATGCCGCCATATATTGCTGCGGGGTGGCACTGGTCGGCAACGCATTCTCCGCTGCCCAGCCCCAGGGTCCATTGGCAACTTGGCGACTACCGCCGCGTTGATAAAGCCAAACCCCACCAAGCGAAACCAGCACCATCGCAGCGAGTGAGAAAATTCGATTCCGATTACGATGGTCGTTGCGGCTCCCGGGTTTTAGGCTACCAACAGGGGCGGCTACTTGGACCTGCACTATCGCGGCAACCGGTGAGTCGAATTGTCGTTGCCAATAGGATCCCCGGTCGATCATCACCCATTCTTGGAGGTCAAGCAACAGTACGGGATTGGTCAATAGTTGCTGAACCTGCCCGGACGAAAGTGCGGACAGTCCACTAGACAAAACCGCTTGCCGATTGTCGGCCAACAACGACTCAATATCCAATTGGCTGGCAGGGGAATGATGGATTGCTGACAACTGGGACACCAGTCCCCGCAAATCGCCTCGGCAAATAACATACTCCAACCAGTTCGCAATCTCAGCCGATGAGTCCGGGATTTCGGTTGCGATTAAATGATTCATACCCGTTTTCGCCCTATGCAGTTCGTCAACTTCTGCACTGCTGAGTTCAATACTTTATACATTTTAGCGAGCGGTTGATTCAGTTGTTGACTTAGCTCCTTAAACGTTAGTCCGCAGCATCGCCCTTGGACCAAGTGACGCGAATGGGGGTCTAATTGAGCCAGACAGCTCGCAAAAAGCTGTCGTTCTTCCTCGTCAATGAACCATTCACTTCCTGCTAACCTGCGATCGACTGCCACATCTTCGTCTAATAACGCATTCGTCGACTTGTTACGGTTGTGAGCGCGAACAAAATCGATGATCGTGTTTTTAGCAATTCGATACAACCAAGCTCGAAAGCTGATCTTCGTCATGCTTTCCGGCCACGGACAGCAATTAGAGGTCAAAGACGAACAGGGACTATGGACCGAGTCGTCTTTCTTTTGCCCCTTCGATGCCATCGCTAACACGCCCGACAGTTTGGTCTCCCTGTCCGGGATGATCGACCAACAGTTGTCTCCCAACGTCGGTCGGAATTTGATTTTGGTGGATGCTTGCCGAGACTCCCCCAGCGAATCCTCGCGGGGCATTCAGGGGCGAGTCATCGCGTTGCAGGAGGACACTGCGATCTTGTTTAGTTGTCGCGCCGGTCAACGTTCTTTTGAAAACTCCGAACTTGGGCACGGCTTGTTCACCTATGCGCTGCTACAAGCACTTCGCGGCGGTGCGGCACGCGATGGGAAAATCGTTTGGTCCCAAGTCGTCTCCTACGTGGATTGGGCAATGGCCTCGGAAAAAATATGTAGTTATATGCCCGCACCCCAAGTCCCGATTTCCGCCGGTGGTGTTCCCTTCGCAGTGATCGGCCAGGGCAATTGGAACGAACCACGACAGGATTCACCACTACCGCCCCGACAGCCCAAGCTGGATAGCCTATTGATGAATTCGATCGGTATGAAGTTGATCAAGGTCAATGTCGGTGAGTTCGTGATGGGATCACCCGCGAGCGAACAGGGGCACGAACCAGACGAGCACCAACATCCGATCCAAATCGATAATCCATTTTGGATGAGCGTATATGAGATTACTCAGAGCGAATACGACGCAGTGATGGGCCAGAGCCCAAGCTACTTTAGGCAATCGGGAATCGGAGCGGAGTTCCTGCTTAGTCCATTGACCGATCAACTTCCCGTTGAGCAAGTAAGTTGGCATCAGGCGGTCGATTTCTGTCGCAAGCTAAACGACTGCAATCGCTGTCAACACTCATCGGTGACACGAAATTGTTTGCTAACGAATTGGGAAAACTAGCCAAGACTTTTTCTAGCGCCGCAACGGCTCCTTCCTATCGTCGCTGCTATACCGAATCACCGCTCTGGGCAGCGGTATTGGAATGGTCGCGGTTGCTGGCCGAAGCGTCACCTGCTGCTAACATTCCATTGACGCCGCAATCCGCGCATCGTTTTATCGAACGTGGCGATAAACTTGACACCCGCTTTGCCATCGAACCATACACGTCACAATATGCTTCTATGCGAGCTTCAGCGCAGCGAGTTGCCTCGCGACTGGACTTTGTTGATAAGCCAATACATCAAGCTCTGGAAGCATATCTTGACCGCGAATTGATTGGTCAGCTCGACTGTCTGGATGAACTTGGCGGCACCCGGTACTACTTAAAAACCGGGTCGTCACTCGATCTTACCGCGCCCACTCATGTGGCTTTCAACTATATTGTTGATCATGAGATGAACACAAAACGTCAGCGCGCCGAACGGACTAAATTTCGACAAAAAAATCGGCTAGCACCGCACTGCGAGCTCGCCAAACTGATTCGCGCCAAGCTCAACACCGCTACGGACATCACCGGCCAAAACTGGAATGATGTGTTTAGCGACATTGTCATTAGCACACTACAATTTCGCGATGCCAATCCGCTGATGCAGCTTGAAATCTACTCGTTTGCATTGCAGGTCGCCACCAAAGGCAGCCTTGACTTCGAAATCTCCCATGCCGCGCATAGCAAAGCTATCCAACAAGCTTCGTTCATCGACCACACCGCGAAGTGGTTTGATCCGAAGCACCAAGCTGGGATGACGGCCAATAATCAAGCCGCCGTATTGCTCCGCCAACTACTTACATTGCCGGTGGAAAAAGCATCGCATTCGGAATTATCACCTACAACGTTCGGACCCTTAAATTTGATTTGGTTTGGCTATCTTCAACAAACACACGACAATCGCTGGCAGGTGGTTGCGAGTGATCGCAAAAATCATCCTCTCAACTTTTTTATGGTCACCCATGACACACCGCAAATGCGTTTGCAGCCAATCAAGGCAACTTCCGATGGATTCATTGAAGTTCAGGAAGGCAAAAACGACCTGCTAGAGGGACGACCGATTTTTTTTGAAAGTTCCCAGGACAAACATCCCTAAGCCAACGTTTAGCATTGCATGGAATTAAGCACTGCTAAATGCCGCCTACCCGCCAACCCCCAAACTGCATTTAACATCGAGCCATCATGACATCGGAAGAATTGAAAGCATGCTGCACCAAATGGCTTCAGATCACCAATACCGACGGGCCGCCTCATGCGTACCAAGTATTAAATCTGGCACCCTTCACTTCGGACCCCAACACCATTCGTGATGCCGTCCAACAGCGAGTGATTTTGGTCGCGCGCTCGGCGTCACCCGCCGACGCAGACTTAGCCACAAAGTTCCAAAAGTATTTATTTGAACTTGAGGCTACGTTGCTCGACCCTGCCACGCGCGAGCTTTATGACAATAAACTAGGCAATCGCTTGGGCAAAAGGCCCGACTCTGCTTTTCATGCGGGGCGAATAAGCACTTCTAAACCTCAGCCAATCGGCGTTAATAACGAATTAAAAACAGCGGGTGAGCGTCAACCGATTTTACTCTCGTCTTCGAAGTTGCATCCGAGGCGGCGAATTCCTCGTATCAGTCCATGGATCGCCTCTGCAATGACTGCCATCGTCGCAATTGGAGGATATTTAGTATTTTCACCCCGAGAAGCGGTGATCAAAGAGACTGCCGTAAACGCTTCAGTCCCGCTGCCGTCCAAGCGAATAAACAATCATTCTAACCGTTCATTGGCGAGTCCGAATCCGGTGTCGCCTAACATTGCCTCCACCACGCCAACAACAAATACCTCAGTGACGCAGGAAACGGCGTCACTTTCCAGTTCGTTACCTTTGGCAGTGCGCCCGGCTACGGATGAAGATGTAAAAATGGAGCTGAATGCTGGGCCACTAGAATCTGCTGGTAGCAAAGACAAGCCGATGCTCGATAGGACGGAGTCGTCCAGTACGTTGGTGTCATTGCAAAACGCGTTTGATTTGCTGGAACTGCCCACTGCACCGGGGACTCTGTCCAACTCGACTTCGGCAGGGGCCATCGACGAGAACTATATCAGCGGTTTGGAATTGGCACTCGACAGTTCCGCCGCCGACCTCAAAGATATTTATCGTTTTCAGATCCGCAGTGCCCAATCACAGACGACCGAAAAGCGACGCTGGTTCATCTCTGCTACACCTACAGAAAATCGTCCCGGCAAGGAGATTCAAATGGGTCATTTTTTTATTGACGAACGAAGGCAATGTCGCTTTCTCTGGGAACTCGGCTCGCCATTCACTCGTGCCAATCAACTGGCAAATTGCCTACTCAGTTTTAAGTCGGGTGCGTATTCACACCAACTGCAACTGCGATCGACTCGCCACATCCCTCGTCTTCGCACCGATCTTACCAAGGGCTTTGACGTACACGCACTGGACCTTTCCGCCATACCAGACCTGGGGTCGCTCAGTCTTTTTATCGACTATCGAGGGAACAAAGGCCAGAATCCAAGTCGTGTGGAAGTTCCGCTTGAACAAAAAGCGACGTTAACCGTAGGTGATGCAGAAAAAGTGGTGTTGGGGATTGAATTGACTGCGGCCAACGAACAAAGCGTCAGGCTGAAACTCCGTGCCGACGTTCGACTTGACGACGACAACAGCGGCACGAAGGGAAAGTCGGTTCGCGCCAATCTACCTGACATCAAAACCGATGTGGGGCGTTTAAATCGCAATATCGTTGAACAAGTCAACGACTACGTTGACGCTGTCAACAACATTTTCAACATCAATTTCCAACGCCCGCCACTCGTGCGTCAAATCGAGGCCTTGCGAGCACAAATTGCCAACAATCCCGCTGATCGAGGCAACCTTGGGGTGCAGCAGCAAGCGCTTGAGATCCAAGTTAATTTGATGGACACAAATTTAAAGAAATTGATTAAGACACGTGATTCACGACTTAAGTCGATTCCAACCTCGTATAAGGCTCTCAGTCAACTCATATCGGCTTATCAAGCAGCTCTGCAAGTACATAACAACGGTGAGTTGCAATACGAACTCGTATCTAAACTAGAACAGGGTGTCGTTTCTTTGTTGTCCGCCGATAACATGCCCAATCAACCACCAGTGGTAATGGAACCGTTTACGGTTCAGTTACCCGGTAAGTGGTTCCGTATCGATAGCGGGATGCTTTATAACCTTGGGGCTGGTGCCAATGATGGAGCACTGGAGGTCAATAGTGTTTTCGACAAAAGGGTGCAGCCGATAATCGGACGCTGGCGATCCGACAACGGTTCGGTCACGCTTGCAAGCGCTCGCGGTCAAGAAGAATACAAGATGCATGAAGGCGTGATGATGACGAGTCCCTCAGCAAAGTTGTTCAGGATTCTCAATTAAATGCGTAACACCTCCAGTTTACTCTTGCTCACCATCGTTTTGCTATTCGCCAATGCTGCCGATTCAGCAGATACGAAATCGCTAGGCGAAAAAGCGATGACGATTTTGGAACAGCGCTGTTATCGCTGTCATGGTGGTTTGGCGACTTTCGCTGGCGTCGATGTGCTTGATCGCGCCAGTTTATTTGGCACGACCGACGGCAGTGAGTCGGACGATGCGTTGGTGATTAAGAACCATGCGAGCGATTCTAGGCTGTGGCAACAAATCGAATCCAATGAAATGCCCAAACTGGGATCCGAAGAGGCGGACGCAATGTCCGACGAAGAACGCATCACCATTGAACGCTGGATTGATGAAGGTGCGGAACTGCCGTTTCGCAAAGTTGAGAAGCCAATGCGTAACGAGGAGTTGTTCACGTTAATAGACAAATTTATCCAATCCCGCCCCATTGCAGAACGGAAGTTTTATCGATTTTTTTCATTGGCCAATCTAATCAATGACGAAACGGTCACTGTGAAAGATTTGCGATATACTTATGCAGCGCTGATAAAGGTGCTCAACAGCCTCAATCACACCAATCCACGCACGATCGACGTGCTGCCCGTTGCCGATAGTCGAGGAGCACTGTTCGCCTTCGACCTCCGCGAACTGGGGTGGGAGGATACTGACAATTGGGATTTCCTTCTCAAAAACTACACCTACGGCGTGCAATTCGATTTCAGCGAAACGCGTTCACTGAAGGCCGCGTGTTTGAACGTCTGTCAAATAACCGGTACCAGCCAGCCAATGATTCGCGCTGATTGGTTCGTTGTCTACGCAACACAACATCCGCTCTACACGAAATTGCTTGCCATTCCCGAGACGTTGACAGAAATGCAACAACGCTTGGGGGTCATTTCACCGAGAATATCAAGACCGGCCAGATCGCTCGTGCTGGTTTCACTCGCCGTGGTGTCTCACAACAAAACCGGTTGATCGAGCGACACGAAGGCCTGAGCGGATATGTTTGGTTGAGCTACGACTTTAAGCCCCGACGGAACCGAGCGGACATTGCTCGATTCCCGCTGGGGCCGAAATTTGAGGGCAACCCTTTTATGGCTAACGCCTTCGAACACGATGGGGGCGAGTTGATCTTTCGACTTCCTAATGGCCTGCAAGGTTACATGTTGGTCTTTGCAGATGGCAAAAGATTGGATGGTCCTGCACCCAATGAAATCGTGTTTGACAATAGCCGCGTCACGGGGACAAATTCGATTGTCAACGGAATCAGTTGCATCAATTGCCATCGTGAAGGCATGATCACTGGGTTTCTGGATGATATTCGCGATGCCAGAGTCGTCGGAGGACCTGCGCAGGACTTGGTCGAAAAGATTTACCCTACCCACGAGTCCATGGCGACGTTGATTGAAGCTGACCAATCTCAATACCTTGCTGCACAAAACAAAATGTTGGGTAAGATTCTTAAAGCTGAAGATCTGGCCGAACCCTTTGGTAAAGTCGCCAACCGATATTTCAAAACGATCGACGTGGGTACGGCGGCAATTGAATTGGATTTGCTGGACGCGAAAACCTTTCTGAGTCAGATTGCGGCCAATCGCGAATTGCGTGCTTTGGGCTTGGCAAGATATACCCAAGACCCTCCCAGCAAACTACAACGCGCGGTCTGGGAAGCAGGTGACGGATTGAGCTATTGGCAAGAAATCATCTCGGTTGTACACCCCGGAGCGATGCCTGCACGCTGAGTACCTATCCATCTCCTTCAAATCACACTCAATAATGACTGTTATTATGATCATGTCGTATGCATTCCCGCGGCTCCGATGCGGAACGCTGTTGTTTTTGTTTTGCTGTATTCAACAGCCCGTCGGTGCCAATGAAGACTCCGTATTGGTAGCCGTTAAGCAGATCTACGCGGAGCTCTCTCCAGTCCTTGTCAAAAAAAATTTAGACGTCATTTGCATTGGCGGATTTACCGGTGGACCGGCGACGTCTTCTGGACCTGAAATACAATTAAAGCTGCGGCAAGTGGTCGAGCAGGCGGGCGAGTTTAAGGTCAATGCGATCGATTACAAAGCGGTGATCCGAGGACAAATTGAGATGCTTGATGCGAATCAGTCGCTCAGCGTCCGCTTGAAGGTCCAAGTGTTCGATGTTCGCAACGTTCCGATCATCCAGGTGTCCGGTGTCGCTCTTGAAGCCAAGGCCGACATTGCCGGTCAAGAAGCAGTGCCCAGATTACTTGGGATTACGTCCAATTCGGCTGGCGCAAGTCCGATGCTTCGCGCGCAGAGATTCTTGAAAGACTTTGAGACTGACCCATCATACATCGAAGGTCACAAAGTCTTCGCTGCAAAGGGTTCGCCTTATTCCATCGAATTGTTGCGAGGTGGTTTCAGTGGTGGACTGGTTTCCATCGAGCCAAAGAAATCACCGGGGCGCGGCTTGGCACTCGTCGAAGTCCCCAAACAGCAGTCGTTTGCAATGATTCTGCGCAATAGTTCGAGTACCGAAGCTGCCGTGCGAATGACGATCGACGGCATTTCCGTATTCGAGTTCAGCAAGCTCACTCCCAAGCGAGAGTACTTCCTATTACCAGGAAAAACTGCTGATGGACCTGGCGAGGCACCGGTCAACGGCTGGGTGATTGATGAACAGACCTCTGCTAAGTTCTTAGCCGTGGAGTATCCGGACAGCGCGGCGAGTCAATTGAAAATTGAACCCAATACTGAAATTGGTCAAATCTGCGTTCAATTCTCACAAGTGATGCCGGTAGGCCAGGGTAGCCGCGCCGTGGCAGTCGGTGAGAAATTCGAGGATCGCAAAACAACCGAACTTCGGTCGATTGGAAATTTGCAAGCTACGATTCAGGTCAGGTATGAAAAGTAGCAGATCACTGTTTGTCATGCTTCGATGTTCGAGAATTCTCGACCCATGACGAACATGCTTCCCGCCAGCATCCCCAGTTCTCCAAGCACCAAACAGACCATTGAATTCAATGGCAGCCAACCAATCAGCCACACGATACTGCACATGACGATTCCATTGATCAGGAAGGCGATGTTCTGTTTCGCAATGCGTCTGTACAGAGATCGCAGATTGCTGGTACTTCGATCGATCGCTGGGTGGGTATTGCAGCTCATCGGTTTCTTAAACACCGGACTATCGTCAGCAACGATCGCGAAGTGCGGGCCGGACGCGCGTGCTGCATATTCACCGGAAAGCTGGTAAGAGCGTTGGGAAGCTATGTTATTCATCGATTGACCTACGTTTGTTTGCGGGCGAGTGAAGGTGGACACTGGACGCAGAAGTAAACGATGGTCAGGCAATGTTTTTCCGCTGGCAAAGAAATTTTTTTCTAGTGCTACGTCAACATTCAATTTTAGCTAGTGCTCCGAGAATTAAATAACCTTGCTTGGCGATTTTGTCGTTAAACCGTGTGGGCAACGCCCCGCGCGAGGCTCGCGGCCCGTTGGGCACGCG
>JAYVSE010000177.1:0-15345 GCA_043775635.1 Planctomycetaceae bacterium
ATACTCCTGCTTCGAGAGCGGCAAACAAATTTGCCGCTCGCCGGAGCTTGCTCGATTGCCATCATTTGAAGTGACACGATTTCGCTGAACTGGCCGACGCTGTATCTGAGAATCCATTCTCGTCTCCTATTAGTGTGGTAACCAACAGGATGACAAATTTGGAATCTCGCTGCGACGTCGGTTTTTTTCACGGAAAACCAGGGATTAAAATCCGTTAGAGTCAGGATCCTTGAGGATCGGCCGCGACTTGCGAGTCACTCGCAGGCCCGCTAAATCGACCACCACGGGATGCTGCCATCCACCAAGTCGCATGGCACCGCCGGTGTAGGCTGTCATCGAGAACTTGCGCAGCGCTGGCTTGCCCTCCGCCGGCGTTTCGGCAGCTTGCAAGTCGATCGATGTCGAATCATCACAGACGATTCGTAGCGTGCTCGGTACTGATTCGACTTCGGTTTCAAGCGGCTGGATTGACTTTGGCATTTCCGTCCTTAGTTTGAGTTTCAGTTACAGCGGAACCGTCGGATTGGATTGGCAATCCCAGCTCGCGCATCAGAGCTATTTCCTTCGCGCGTTGTTTAAGCTCCGCCTCCCAATCACGTCCCTGCCGCAAGCGAGGCGTGAGGCTTGAGACCTGAGGCGTGAGGGTTTAGGGAAAATGCTTTGAAGTCGTGCGAGCTTCAGTTTGTGCTGGTCGTAGGTTGGCAAGATATGTGCGTTTAACAGTTGAGTTTGCCACTCCTTCAACATGCAGAGCTATCACAACATACGGTTTGCCCAGTTCTGACCTCATGCCTGTAGCCTCAAGCCTCAAGCCTATCGCAAGTTCGATCGATTCGAACGGCTCGGCAGCATCCGTTTCGCCATTGGCCGGAGCATCGGTGTAGAGGATGCCTGCAAAATCAGCGGCGGTTTCGGCAGCGGCGAGCACTGCTAGTGTGAAGCGGCGTAGTTGCGGCGTCGTAAGGCGCCCGCAAGCGTGAAAAGAAGGGCTGTCGGGCCAAGCTTCCTTGACGCGCCGGCCGAATCAGACGGCGCGTCTTGCTGCTTAGTTTCCCTGACAAAAGATTCAACAAATACATCCGCTGCAACTTAAAAGAGTCCGCGAGTCCCGCCCGACAGCCCACGATGAAGAAGAGGTCCGCCGACTAACTCGCACCGGGTGGCACAAGTTTGTTGAAGCGTAGACCCCGGGTTGGTTTGGTAACGGCTTGTTTGTCGGCTAGATGTTTGTCGGCGGCGATCTGTTCGGTCAGCTTATGCTGCTCGACACTTCCCGCATCGCCGGAGGCTTTTGCAGGGCCCGAGGCATTCTCGCGAATCTGATCTTCAAGGTTTTCAGCCACGATTCAATTCGCTGTAAGTTGAAAATGCTTCCCTATCTCTATACCTACCCGGTTGGACTGCATGTTGGCTGAAATCCAATAGAATTTTTTGGAAAATTGCTGCCGTTACAACGTTGAAAATATTTGCGTAAACCCTAAACGGGGTTTATTTGAAGCAATGGATGTTAACCTCACGCAGGCTCAATCGCGTGCCTTCGGCGAATCTGGCCTGGATCGTTTGAACGTGATTGATCTTTGACAAATCGCCGCTACGTCATTGTTGATTTTGCGACTACGGGAATCGAGAAGTCTCTCGCGCCTTGTTGGGAAGGACGCCAATCTTTTGATGGACGCGACGGCCCTAAGCAGTGGCCAGGATCACGTTCGCATGTGAAAACCGCTCCCCGTCGCGGAAATCAAATTGATGCACGTGAAGACAAATTGATCTCTTTTGGCAGGATACCACTCGGGACGGCGCTTTAACGTCTGCTTAAACGACAAAACGGACCAAGATTAGAAGTGTTTTGAGCATTCTATGCAGATCCCACGCGGCTCACGGGATTTGGTACGCCTATTGCCTCATCAATGAATAGGGCAACGGAGGCAAGTCGCGGTTTGATGGAGCAGACGTATACGATTGCTTGGCGACGAGCGCAACCTTGCAAGGAGTCACACATGTTTCGCATTACACTTTGGATCTCGGCCGCCGCATTAGCTATTTCAATTGTCGCGAGCCAAACTGCCAGCGCTCAAGGCTACGGCTACGGCAATTCGCACGGCTCAGTCCATCAGGACTTGAATCACAACGAATTCCACCGACAGCAGTACCATTCGTATCAACATCAGTTCCCGCAGTCGGGTTATCAGCACAACCAGCTGCACCAGGACCTGAACCATGATCGCTACCACGACAAACTGAATCACGAATCGTATCACAGCTATCAGCCTCAGTACGGTTACCAGCCCCAGTACGGCTACCAGTCTCAGTATGGCTACCAGCCTCAGAACGGCTATCAGTCAAACTACTACGGACGCTCGGGATTTAGCCGTGGCGTTTTGCAACGCGGATTGTCGCTGTGGTTCGGCAACTGATGCAAGAACGTACCTAACAAGTAAACGGGCCGGCCAACTCGTGGCCGGCCTTTTTGCTGCGCCCGCGCACGAAATCAAAGCGGCCAAGCCGAGCTCTCAGATTGCTATCGATTCCTTCGTCGCTGGAACTCTTTGAAGCTGATTCGCTCGCAACGGCTTGCCACTTGATTATCGGTCAACGGGAATTCAAACCTTAGCCAGCGAATTGGCCAATCGAACGGAGGAAGCAGCTTGATCACAACCAGCCATGAAGTCCACTTTCAGTTAGGTCGTAAGTCCAAGAAGCAACTCGCGCAAGGCCCTGCTGAAACAGAGCCAACTCCTGTTCGCGTTCCACGCGTCGCAAAGATCATGGCACTTGCCATTCGTTTTGATCGGCTCATTCGCGAGGGCCACGTCAAAGATCAAGCGGAGTTGGCTCGGCTAGGTCACGTCAGTCGTGCACGGCTAACCCAGATCATGATGATGCTGCACTTGGCACTCGACATTCAAGAGCAGATTCTGCACCTAAGCAGATCCAATCGCGGGCGAGAACCAATGATCGAAAAGCAATTGCGTTCCGTTGCTGCTATCGTTTGTTGGAATCAGCAACGAAAGTTGTGGCGGCAGACCATGGCACCACAACCAGAGTGTTCGTGATTGCGTCCGTGCGAATGATCGTGTTCAGTAAACTCCTGAGCGTTCCGCGAAATTTTTCTCGCGACGCGGCGTACTGTCCGCCGATACATCTGTTACGACCCATAAAGTTAGCAAGCCTTATCCATTCGCCACAGCTAGCATGAGCATCCGATGCAAAGACGAAAGTTTCTCCGCATCTTGATTTGCACTTCGGGCGCTGGCGCGGTCATTTCAGGAATTGGTGGGTGTGGACTTATCCTTCACCCTGGGCGACGCGGTGCACCGCATAGCAATCAGATTGATTGGAAAGTAGCTGCACTAGATGGTCTCGGCCTGGTTCTGTTTTTTGTTCCGGGTGTCATCGCTTTCGCGGTCGACTTTCACACTGGCGCCATTTATTTGCCAGCCAACAACGGACAGGCAGACTACTCGCCGGGCAAAACCGAATTGACGCAACAATATATTGCCCGCGAAGAATTGAAGCTGTCTTCAATCGAGAAAACCGTCTCCGATCATGCAGGCGAAAACGTATCACTACGCGGTGATGGTTCTCGTGTAAGCCTTTTGTCAAAAATCGACCAGTTTGGCACACAAGTTCAGCAGCACCAACGCGACCAAGGCTTCGGTCAAAAATTGCAATCTTTCTTCATGCCCTGGAAAGACGACTTGGGTATTGAAACCTGAGTGCATGTCTCATCTTGATCAATTTCGGCTTGTTTCGCAGGACGAAGCTTAGCAACTTGCCATTGAAACAATTTGTTTATTCACTTGACTGCTCCGAACGCCGAGAAGCAGGAGTTCTTGTGGAGTAGCTCGATGTGTGTGAAACCGACTCGCCGCAGTAGATCTAGTTGATAGGTGACTGGGCGAGGCGAATCTTCTTTGTCGATGTAGGCGAACACTTTGTCGCGATATTGCTCACCACCGAGATCGATTAAGTAGTCGCCGTAGCGGTTCCACATCATTTGATGGACACCAGCGGTCTCGTGCGAAACCAAGTCGGTGATCCACACGCTGCCGCCTGGTCTGAGCAATTGATAAAGCTTGCTGAATCCTGCCAACCAATCGCGATCATCGCGCAAATGATGCAACACTGCCGCAGCGAGGATCACGTCATACGAACCTACCGGTAAGTCTGCCTCACGAAAATCAGAATGCCAAATACGGATCTGGCCAGCGCCGGCTTCACGAACCCGCTGTTCGGCACGCGACAACATGGGTTCACTTAAATCGAGCAGGTCGGCATCAAAGTCGCTTCCGTAGACCTGACGCAGCCGAATCGTGTTGTTACCCGCACCACAGCCAACGTCGAGTACTCGCCGGATCGTCGGCGTAGAAGCCACAGCAGCGTGTGTGATCAATTCCATCGCCAACGGCGCATCAATCGTTGCCGACTGGCCAGTTTCCAAGTTGCTAAAACGCTCGACGTCATTGTCGAAACGCTGGCGAATTTCTTCGATGGTTGATTTCTTCGTTACGTCAGTTGGATCAGTCATAGCTTTCAACTCTGGCTTGTAATAGCAAACCTGCAATCTCGCCAACATCGGCAGGTCTACCTGAAATCGATTTGTGGAGAGTTACAACTGCGACTCGTCTAATCACTTCGGTCGCACGCGAGCTCATTGGTAATCCATCGGTTTCGATGTCTTCAGGGGCAATAGTATCAGCAAGTGACGCTGCGGTGCTACCTTGGTCATGCGGTGCGCGACCGGTGAGATACCAATACGCTAAACCGCCTATGGCATAGATGTCGGTCTGTTGCCCGATTCGCCCGAACGAAGACGACACTTGTTCCGGTGCAGCGAACCCGAGCGTTCCGCCAAGCGGCGACTCTATGTGTTGCGAGTTGGGTGATTGGTCGTCGTTAGTCTTGACACGCAGCGAGAATCCAAAATCAGTAATCACGATTTTGTCCGCTGCGGTGACTAGGATGTTGCTTGGTGTTAGATCGCCATGAACGATCCCGGAATTGTGAACGGCGTCAAGTGCATCGCAAATTTGCTTGAGGTAGCCAATGAATGTTTCCGGCGACACCGATCGACGTTGAGTAAGGGTCACGCCATCAATCCAGTAGGCGACAACATACGGACCACCGTGAGGCGACTGGCCCCAACCAAGATAGCGGACGACGCCGGAGTGATTGATCTGCGACGCCTGGTCAATTTCTCGAAGGAACGATTGCTTCGCTTCACTATTCTGCCAGAAATTCTTTCGCAGGAATTTCACTGCGATTAACGAACCGTCCGATTGCATCGCCGCACGATAGACCTTGCCAAAGCCACCTGCGCCGACGAGTCTGCCGAGCACGAACTCGCGATAGTCGATCCGTGGCAACGTCGCCGACGAGAACGCCCCGTGTGGCGTAGTTGGCACAGATCGCGAAACCGGGGCCAACACGTCGCGCAACCGCGTGACGCGCCGACGTACGGTTCGCTCGTCAACTCCGAGCGCCCCGGCGATTTCTCGTTGAGTCTTTCCTGTCAGCAAATGCTCCAACAATTCACGCTCATCAATCGACAGTTCTGTTTCGAGCAATCCCAGGAAGTCGCTGATTGTGGCCTCTTGGTCAGCATTGATGCTCGACCTCATCATTTGCTCTGCCGTCTCAAACGAGACCCGCGCCTGGTCTCCACCTCGTTTGGCAGCGGTTTGCTTTTCGATTGAGCGGGCCATCTTGCGGCGAGCAAAGGTTGCCAGCAACCGCCACAGCGAAATGCTGCCGCTGACCTGAATGCGGCTATGCCGAGCCGCATCGAAAAAGCTGCCCATTGCCGACTGCACGATGTCGTCCGGGTCAACGAAATCGCGAAACCTGCGATTCATACGGCTCGCCACGAGCGCAACCAATCGCAGTGAGTAACGATCAAACAAAATCTCAGCAGCCCGCTCGTCGCCGGCCTTCCACCGACGAAGCAATTCATCGCCCGAAAGATCGGGTAATGAAATATCCAAACTTTTTTCCAGTTGGCTGTCCGGTTCCAAAGTCGCTTTCTCACTTCCTAAGTGGCATAGGTTTCCAGCCTGTGTTCTTCCTACAGCCTAACACCCTATAGCCTAAAGCATATTCCCATGACACTGGTGGTAACCGAGCCTTGCAGAGGCTGCAAAGACAAATCTTGCTTAGCCGTTTGCCCTGTCGACTGCTTCCACGAAGACGCCGACATGCTTTACATCGATCCCGATGAGTGCGTCGATTGCGGAGCGTGCATTCCCGAATGCCCGGTGGAAGCGATCTTCTATGAAGACGATGTGCCGACAAAATGGTTCAGCTATATCGAACTCAACGCGATCAAGTCAAAGGAATGCCCGCCTGCGGCGAACCCGTGACGTTGAACATGCCTGAGGCTATCGCAGTCGTCGTTTCATCGCCGCCGCAATACCGAACGGTGTCGAACTGTTTAATTGAACCACAGGGCGAAGACGATGAAGTTTCCTCGAAAAACCTGTTGCATGCGGCCCCAAACTTCCGGACGAGTCATATCGCCTTGCTCCAGATACGGTGCCGCCGCCGTTCCTTGAATCCAGAGGACCAAGTCAAACGATGTTGGCTCAGTAAATACACGATGCAGGTTCACGCCACGATCGCCATTGCCTCGCCAAAACGGTATCAGACGTTTTCCCTGAAGCACCTCGGTCCCTTCTTTCGCAGCCAACAGCCAACTGTCGATCATGGCTTGGCTAACGCTCAGACCAAGTTCGCCTTGTTGCTTAGGGTTGGGAATCCATTCATGATCGTTATCGGTCTCAGCCAAAGTAAACTGCCACATCTCACCACTGTACTCCAACACCGTTTCCAGATGTTTCAGTGCAGCTCTCATCCGCTCAGGTTCTTTCACCGGCATTCGAATCAGGTGAATAAAAGCGATGGCATCGGCAATATCGAATTGACCCACCCAATCAAAGACTCGGCGTCCTTCCTGAAGGTAGGGATAAGGCGATTTCACTTTCTGAAAAAAAAGGTGAGCTGTAGCGTCAAAGATTTCTTGGCCGTCGTGAGCAAGCACAAACTCGCAAATGCCGGAGAGCAGGTGGCAATAGCCACGAAGCCAGGTAGCGTCCGCGCGGTCAAAAACGACAAATAGGTTTCGGTCATTGCGTACAGCACGCATGCTCTTCAAGATCGACTGCAGCGCCACGGGGTCGGAGCCATTGTTCGCAAAGTCTAGCTTAATGCCCGTGACGTGCAGCGGCAGCTTGACGAGTGGATCATCAACCTTAGCAAGCGTGGCGTCCGCCACAGCTAGGTCATCAATGAAGGCTTGCAGGATTCGTCGCGAGTCTTCATACGTTAGAGTTTCTGGATTGGGATTTTGAGGAACCGGCAGTCGAAGCAGGGGGATCATGTTGCCCAACGAATTCGAGACGGCTCGCAATCCGTATTGGTAGAAGTTCTGGCCCAGGCGTTCAACCGCTCCGACGAATTGAACTACGCCCAGACCAAAGCGAGCTTGGTTGTCGTCAGGATGTTCGTTCAGTCGATCCGCCATCACAATTGCGCCAGCCTGTGTCTTGCCGTCGAGCAGAAATTGTTCTGCCAACGGCGCGTCAGCGCTTACCTCAACGCTGAAGAACATGCTGCACCACAGAGCCAATGAGATTCTTGGCAGTAACATAAGAGTCGCCTTAATTGAGTCGCTTCTAAAAGTCGATTGCGTCAAGCTTACCAAAGACCGGCCTTCATCGCTTGATTCTAGCCTCGACAAAGTTGTGCCATCGATATCCATCGGGCAAGACTCGCTCAGTCGAAAATTCTAAGTGCAGAATCCGACGGTGCATTCGCGTCTCTGGCGATGATGATCCGCTGCAGTGACTAATCAAAGGTCGCATTGCCAAAACGTCGCCTGCTTCGGCATGGATTGCAACGGCTGAGTCGATCCCCTCACCGATGCTTTGACTCGAAACATGCGAACGAGGAATCACTCGCAACGGACCATTTTCATCGGTGACATCATCGAGGTGGATTCGCAAGGTCAGCATCCGCTCTAATACTTCGTCACAAGCGATCACATGCGGCACACCTGCTTTGATCGTCGGCCGCGAAAATGAATCGGAGTCAATTCGGTTGTCCTGCACTGCGATTGCAGTATCTTTATGCCAAGGCAACGCCCAGGTTCGATCCGGCGGTTTGTCAAAGAAGAGCACACGGACCAACCCGAAGCCGTCTCCGAGTTCATGGCGCAGAAATCTCAACAGAAAATCGTTTTGCCAAACGAGCGTGACTTCGGGGATCGCTTCGATCAGGTTCCTTGCAGCATAGACGTGGCCACGACTAGATCTTGCACGCACGGACAACGAGTCATCTTGGAATGTTTTTTCACAGACCCTCAGCAAGACATCAATCATCGATCGGTCTACGGCCCGATGAAGCAGGCAGAATCCATCTCGATGTAGATCCCAATCAGCCAAGACGCTGCTCCTTCGTCACGATGTTCGATACACTTAACGCTTCTCGATATATTCTCCCCGATGTAGAGAATCTTGGAATGGCATGGCGACCTGAACATTTGGTAAAAACCGGCGAACTCGACAATACACAACTGGGCTGGACCATTGGGTGGCTTGAGCTTGACGGTATATCCGAACGCTTGAAGTTGAAACTGGCAGGCAACTGTCATCCCGATCTCGCTGGTTGGAAGTTTCGCATTCATCGCATTGAACCCGATCCGCCCAAGGATTTCGATGGCGATGAGCCACCCGATTACTCAGGCATCAGCCGCAATCAATCCGGGCATGTCGGCGACATCACTGCCGATCAGATGATCAAGCACCATGAGATTCCCGACAAGGAACTGGCGCGGCGATTGATGTCTGGCGAGAAACCACCGTTCACCTGGCGAAAGTGTTTGTATCTTGAGTGGTACTGTAACCACAACGGTCGCGTCGTAATCCAGAGCACACGCTTGGAGGTCGAGCGGATCGGCGAGCGTGCCTTTGAGTTGACGGAAGACGAGTGGCATGAACAGGCACGTCAAAACGCCGCAGAGATGAATCACTTTATGACGCAACTCGGCGATGCGTTGGAGAATCTTCCGTCGGAGGAAGACGATGCGTGAACTGCCCGAAAGAATCCCGATCAAGGATTGCCAACACGGTCATCTGTATCGCATCTATTCGAGAAATCTCAATCTGGGTGTCTACCGCAAAGACGACAAGGGGTTCGTTGGTATTCGATTGAAGATGGGACGTCGCTACTTGTTCGCCGAATTCCACTGGGACACCGGACCGCCATTCGGTACCGCTAACCCGTTAGAACTCATCGTGAAATGCCCGATCGAAGACCTGACCGAAGGGTACTACGATGAAGACGCCAAGCAATACCACGACAACGGATCGCTGTTCGATTGGATCGACGAACAAGCGGCGAAACTCGGGATCACGGCCGAAAGCGGCTAGTTGGAACAGTTAGTACCGTTCGCTCACACAATCGAGAAATGATATGGCCATGCAAGCAAAGAATACGATTTGCCTTTGGTACGACGGCGGCGCTGAAGATGCGGCAAGGTTTTATGCCAAGACCTTTCCCGATTCATCCGTTGGCGAGACGCTCCGAGCACCGGGAAATTTTCCATCGGGGAAGAAAGGTGATGTGTTGACCGTCGTGTTCACCGTGATGGGCATTCCCTGTGTCGGCCTCAATGGCGGGCCTATATTCAAGCACAACGAAGCATTCTCGTTTCAGGTTGCAACTGCTGACCAGGCGGAAGCGGATCGCTATTGGAACGCCATCGTCGGCAACGGCGGGAAAGAAAGCGAGTGTGGTTGGTGCAAGGACAAATGGGGCGTGTCTTGGCAGATTACGCCGATTGCTTTGACGAATGCGATCAAGGATCCCGATCCCGCAGTCGCCAAACGCGCATTCGATGCGATGATGCAGATGAAAAAGATTGACATCGCCGCCATTGAGGCTGCACTTATTTCTCCGCTTCAAGCTTGATCGCCAGCAGTCCCTCTTCCCAACTGGCAGCGAAGAGGATCTTGTTGACTGGATCGTAGCCCATTTCAAACGGGGCGGCCGAGAACTTCTGGTCGTTGAGCGGCTTCCAGGTGAGACCGTCCTTTTCCGACGAGACGAAGAACGGCTGGTCCTGATTGCTGCAGGCGGTGTACAGGTTCTCTCCATCACCGCAGATGCCCATGTACCAACTGTAGGTGAGCCCTTGCTTGACCTGCTCCCACGTCGAGCCATTGTCGGTGCTGCGGGCCGGGTATTGGTAGCCGCCTGAGTAAAGTGTTCCGTCTACCGCGCGATAGAACTGGTTGCCACCGTGAGTCATGGAATGCTTGTAGACAGTCGCCCAGGTCTTGCCGCCATTGGATGTCTTAAAGAATCCACCTTCTTGCGCCGTGGATAGCCATGTGTCTTTGTCGCCGATCTTCTTTGCGGGTTCGAACAGGAAAAACACCGCCATGCCGTATCCACCCTTGAGCGTCGGCGGCGGAGAGTGCGTGGTCCATGTGTCACCGCCGTCTTTGCTTTCGAGTACGCCGCAGTTCTTGTCGTCCGCCCAAGGGGAATGAAACGTGAACCCTTCCGGCATCGTCCAGGACTCACCACCATCCCTCGACTCCCAGAAGCCGAGCGTATTGCCGCGGACGCCGTCGACGCAGTAGAGCTGCTTCGGCTAGATTTAAAGAGCAGATTACGGGTGCGAATCTGAATTGAAGAGTTCAAAAGTTTCGCGTCTGTTAACCAGCCAAGTTATCGGCAAAACTTTGAAAGACCCATTCAGACGAATTAAATTGAGTTAAATTTAATTTTCCATTTTGCATTCTGGGCAGCGCCGAGACAGTATGTGGAGTTGGCATGGCCGCTGATTGATGAGTGCCGCTCCGCCAGAAATTAAGTCTAGCATCATTCTCTCTGAACTCTATTTCGCCCCTTTTATTGCAGCTGCTTCTCAGAAATCTAGGGGCCACATGAGACGCGTGTCACGAATCAATCGCACTTCTCCTGGAAGCAGACAACGAAACGCGACGGCGATGTCCCGTGGATGTGCTAACATTTGCTCCCATGACTGGTCGCGGGCAGAAAGATATCGAGATGCATAGTAAGATCGCTCGCGCAGCGCCGAATCTCATCGATCAGCAGGGAACAAAGTTTCTCGCGAGAATGCCTGATAGATTTTCTGGTGAGGCGGTGGATCAGAGTACCACGCCGAAACAAGACAAGCCGCTGCGCAGCACCCATACCAGCAATGTTTCCGCAATTCTGCGGGAACTCGGCGTCTCCTTGTTGGTTACGACATACCAGGCCGGCAAGGTTGTGATCCTTCGCCCAGATCGTGACCGCCTCAACACGCACTTCCGTGGCTTCAGCAAGCCGATGGGGGTAGCGGTCGACGGAAATCGGCTGGCCATTGGCACTGGTATGGAGATCTGGGAATATCACAACGCCCCAGCCGTAGCTCGCCAGTTGGAGCCCGCCGGCAGCCACGACGCTTGTTTCCTCCCTCGCTCGTCCGTCTGCACCGGCGACATCCAAATTCATGAGATGGCCTGGGGTAGGGCTGAGGGAAATGACCCCGAGTTGTGGTTTGTGAACACGCGATTTTCCTGCCTATGTACCCGCAGCGCGGTCCATAGCTTCGTGCCGCGCTGGAAGCCGCCGTTCATCTCGGCGCTGGCCCCGGAGGACCGTTGCCACCTGAACGGGCTGTGCATGGTGGAGGGTCGCCCGGCCTTCATTACCGCACTGGGTACAACGGACACACCTGGCGGCTGGCGGGCCGACAAGACAAGCGGCGGAGTGATTCTAGAGGTGGAGACGGGTGAAATCGTCGCGCGCGGGCTGTCGATGCCGCACTCGCCGCGTTGGTACAACAACCGACTGTGGGTCCTTGACTCCGGCAGCGGCGGCCTCGGCTCGGTCGATCCTATGACCGGTGAGTACCAAGAACTGACCGTGTTGCCGGGCTTCACCCGGGGCCTCGATTTTTGCGGTCCGCTGGCGTTTGTAGGCTTATCGCAGGTTAGGGAGAGCGGCGTCTTCAGCGGTATCGCCATCGCCGAGCGGCCATTGGATGAGCGGTGCTGCGGCGTCTGGGTAGTGAATATACTCACGGGCGAGACCGTTGCCTTCGTGAAGTTTGAGGACGCGGTCCAAGAAATCTTCGCTGTGCAGGTGCTGCAGGGAATGCAGCACCCCGACCTAATTAACGATCAACCACACTTAATTGCCGATTCATTTGTCGTGCCGGAAGAGGCGCTGGATTTTGTCCCGCAATCGCTACGACATGCAGCTATACTGTCCCGAGAAACACCCTTATCAAAAGAGATATCGTGATGATTTTCACTCAATGGCTGTGCCAAAAATTCGAATCCCGATCGTGGGCTGGGCGGATATCGCGCATCCGCAAGTCGCGTCAATCATCGACGCAACGTCGTATCCCGCGCGTGGAGTGCCTTGAAAATCGACTGGCGCTAGCCACGCTCACGGTCACCAGCCTTGCCGATAGCGGTGCAGGAACGTTGCGCGCTGCAATCTTGGACAGCGTCAACCACACCGGTGCCGGAACCGGCAACGACACTATCCGGTTCTCATCCACAATCGACGGCGGGACGGTCGGCCTGTCCACCTTCATCAACGATGCGTCGGTGGCCGGCCCTTCGGCCTTTCGGATCAGCAATAATGACAAGCTAGTTATCGATGGACAGACCGGCTTGACCAAGGGCATCACGATCGCACACACCGGCACGGCACCTTTCCGCTTGTTTTATGTCTATCCCACCAGCGACCTGAATTTGCAGGGTCTGACGCTCAGTGGCGGAGACGCGCGGGGCCACTCCGGCGGTGGCGGTGATGTAGCGGCCACCGGCGGCGGTAGCGCCGGAATGGGAGGCGCAATCTTCAATTGGGGCCATTTGACGATCCTCAATAGCACGCTGACAGGCAACACCGCCCAGGGCGGCGCTGGTGGGAGCATCTCTTACCTCTACAGTGGAGGCATCCACAATAAACGGACTAGATCCCACTCCGGCTCCGGCGGTGCGGGCATGAATGGTGGCGGCGCGGACTCCCAGTTCGACGTTGCGGACGCCGGGGCTGGCGGCGTACCTAACGGAGGCGTCGGCGGCACAACTTTATATCCCGATGGTAGAAACGGCGACTTCGGTGGCGGCGGTGGCGGTGCCTTCGGGTCAGGAGTTTCTTTCGATTACGGTAGAGCCGGGTCGGGCGGATTCGGCGGTGGTGGCGGCGGTGGATCAGACGGCGATAATATTCTGCATACGATCGGCACCTATGGCGGCAACGGTGGATTGGGCGGTGGCGGCGGTGGCGGCGGCCGGGTTGGTCTCCCCTACGGTGGCCTAGCTGGCGGCGGAGGTTTTGGCGCCGGAAACGGAGTCAAGGAGCTCGGCGGCGGCGGTGCGGGCATGGGCGGTGCGGTCTTCAACCAGTCCGGCACCGTCGTCATTACTAACAGCACCTTCACCGGCAACGCCGCTGGCGGCGGCGGCGCGGGCGGCTCGATCCCTGCCGGAACTCGCCACGGTGCGGTTGGTCAGGGGTTGGGCGGCGCAGTTTTCACAGTCAATGGCACTATCTCGGTTAAAAACAGCACCATCTCCGGCAACACGGCCGCCCAGGGAGGTCGCGGCATCTTCATTCTCGCATCCGGTTTGGCGACTACGAATTCGATCAACAACACCATCATCGGCCAAGGCGACACAGCGGTCTCCGACTTGGCGTTTGATGAGATTAACGGAGGCGGCGGCACCTTGTCCGGCACAGGGAACCTGATCCGCACCACGACAGTCTTCGGCAGTCCCAACAATTTTTTGGGCGCGTTGACCGCTGATCCTCTGCTCGGCCCACTGCAAAACAATGGCGGCTTTCCCCAGACCATGGCGCCCCAGGCTGGCAGCCCGGCCATTACCCTCCACATTGGTGCATTTCCTGCTAACCAGCCGCAGACCATAGCCCTCGCACCTTTGGCAAGTCGGACCTACGGCGACGCCGATTTCGCGATCAGCGCGACGGCGACTTCTGGCTTGGCGGTCAGCTTGACCGCCAGCGGCAACGCGAGCGTCCAGCAAGTCGCCGGCGTGTGGTACGTCCACATCACCGGGGCCGGCAGCGCCTCCGTTACGGCGCATCAGGCCGGCGATGCTAGTTACGCTGCCGCCCCAACTATTTCGCAAGTTCTCACCATCGCCAAGGCCGCGTCCGTAACGACCACCCTTGGGGCGGGACCGTTCACTTATAACGCAGCCGTTCAGCTCGGCGGCTCAGGCACGGTGACCGGGGCCGGCGGCCTGAACACCAGCGCAACCTCGCTGACTTACTCGGCGAATAGCGACGGAACGGGCGTGGCCAATCGGACCGACGTCGGCACTTACTATGTGACCGCTCACTACGCCGGTGACGCCAACCACACGGCCAGCGATGGCAATGCGGTCGCTATCAGCATCCTCGCCCGACACATTACCGGCAGCTTCACGGCCGCCGACAAGATCTACGACGGCACAGTTGCTGCGGCCGTGCTGTCGCGGTCGCTTACCGGCGTCCTCGGCGCTGACGCCGTGAGCCTAACCGGCGGTACGGCGAAATTCGCCAGCAAGAACGTCGGCACCTGGACGGTGACCCTGACAGGCGCCAATCTGAGCGGGGCTAAAGCGGGCAACTACGCCCTCGACTCGGTCGCCACGACGATTGCCAAGATCACGCCTAAGGCTTTGACTGGCTCCGCTTCGACGCAGAGCGCGCTGAACATCACCAAGGACGGCACCCTGTCGTTCCGCATCGACCTGAACCAGAGCGGCATCGTAGACGGCCAGACCGTTGCCCAGTTGTTCAATGGCGCGTCGTTCCGCCTCTCGGTCGGCGGGCAGACCTACAGCATCCGTGTCCAGGCGGCTGGGGCCAATGGAAACATCACCCTGAAGTTCTCCATGACCAGCGAGCTGAAGTCGATCCTGGCGCGAAACACCACGGCCACCAACGGCACTAAAGCGCCACTGGTCGGCCTAAATCTGCAAGCGATATCGAACGACGGCAACTATGAGCTAAGCACCAGAGCCTACACCCGCCTGTTTAACACGGGGAAGTAATCGTCTCAACGGAACTCGCCCACGTCACCGTCGCTTGAGATACGCGACGGTTAGGTGCCGCTGTCGATCAAGCTAAAATCGCTGCTCCCTCCCTGGTCGGCGTTAAATATCTTGAGCGATCGCTTCGAGGTCGATAGTGCGGCTTCCACTGCGTCGACGAAAAACTAGTGGTCCGAGAATTAAATAACCTTGCTTGGCGATTTGTCGTTAAACCGCGTGGGCAACGCCCCGCGCGAGGCTCGCGGCCCGTTGGGCACGCGGT
>JAYVSE010000178.1:0-20625 GCA_043775635.1 Planctomycetaceae bacterium
ATTTTGTTGTGTTTTGAATTTTAGCGTGCAAATCCTAACCCGAATGCGTAAGCGAAGAGGCGCAATGATCCCTCGCTTACGCAGCGGGTTACTAAATCAACAGCCCGCTCGCGCCGTTCCGCTAAAAGCTTACTGGGGTGCACGAATTGAAAGAGTTGGTGGAGGAACGGCCCAATTTGCACGCGTTTTGGGGATTTGGGTAGCCGTTACACACTTACTCGTTTTTACCAAGCCAAGAGCGCCACCAGCTTCGGAACAGCTCCCATTGCTGCCGAAGGAACTCACGCTGACTCGCGCTCAGCGTATCGGTCTTGTTGAAGTGGTGCTCGTATTCAGGGTTGCCTTCCAAAACCATCAGGTATTTGTAGTACAAAACCAAGTCGGGGCCTTCATCGAATTTTGACAGAACCGCCAAAGCTTGATCCAACTCCAAGGCCAATCGCCTCGCTTCAACGTCGCCGCTAGCGGCTCGCTCGCACAAATCCACTAGCTTCAAAATTTCTTCCGGCAGGGCGTTCCCGACACCCGTGATCGCGCCTGCCGCACCGCACCGTACGAACCCATGGAACACTTGGGTATCGACACCGACCATCAATGTCAGATCGGGATCACCGCTAGTGATATGCTCAGCCGCGTAGCTCAGCGAATCGCTGCCACCGAACTCTTTAAATCCGACAAGGTTTGAGTGTTCTTTGCGAAGTTCAAAAAATAAATCCGCCTTCGTCTCGAATCCATAGTAAGGGCTGTTGTAAATCACAGCAGGCAGTTTTGGCGCGGCGGCCAGAATCCGCGCAAAATGATCTTTCTGCGCGATCTTTGACGTGCCTCTAGACAACACGCGAGGAATCACCATCAAGCCAGCGGCACCGACTTCTTGCGCATGAGCCGCATGGGCCGCCGCGATTTTCGGATTCTGAGCCCCGGTACCAACGACAACCGGCACACCCGCATCCACCAGCCGCTTCACGCCGTCCATGCGAGCTTCGTCGGTCAATAATGGCCAGTCGCCCATCGAGCCGCAATAAACCACCCCGCGCATCCCGCGATCGATCAGTTCACGCCCTTTGCCTGCTAACTCAGCGAAATTTGCTTGCCCATTGGCATCACACGGGGTCATCAGCGCTGGAATGCAGCCACGAAATATATTGGCATTTGTCATGACGACGGCACTTTGGCTTTGGCGTTCGAAGGCGGTGAGGTGAAGCGGTCGCTGGCATTGTAACCCGTCCATGAGCGTGAAAAAGACGGCCAGGAGCGGCCATCTTACGATTCAGATCAATTCGTTCGTCCCTACTCCGTGAACGATTTTCCCTCAGCAAAATGAACGGTTTGGGCGTTACGGCGCGAGCGGGCCGGTCTCGCTGAGGCCCGAGTCACCGGATGGCTCGCGCCATAGCGCTATTTTATCGTTCACGGCGTAGTGCTCTGCCATGGAATGCGATGTCTTAGAAGCTCCGCCTCCTGTTTTCAAAAAATAGAATGCTTCCGTTTAGAAAATCAGCAGGCGTAGCCTTCAAGACAGTGGGTTGCGAGGCAGAGCCTCGCAACCAGTTACTGGCGATCAGCGAGAAGTAACTGCAAAAAAGATCATTTTACTTGCCTCGTTACGTTTCCAAGCTGTTAAATTAGCAACTGGCGGATTAACACAAAATGTTCCGCGTTCGAGTTCCATGACGATGGAGATTAATGATGCGACGAGAATCCCGCAGGCAATTCATCGGTGATGTGGGCTACGGCATGTTAGCTGCAAGCCTTGGGGCAACGTTGGTCAATGAAATGGGCTTGGCAGCCGCGCCCGACTTGGGCGAATCTCGCCTTCATTTTGGCGAACTCGAACCGCTTGTCGTTCTTCTGCAAGAAACAGAGCCGTCTAAACTGCTTGGTATCTTAGTCGAGCGACTTCGTGGTGGCCTGCCACTTCAATCGTTGGTGTCAGCGGCTGCGCTGGCGAATGCGCGCACATTCGGTGGCGAAGACTATATCGGTTTTCATACCATGATGGCGCTCGCGCCGGCCTATCGAATGTCCTCGGAGCTTCCAACAAACCTTCAACCGCTGCCCGTTTTAAAAGTCCTCTATCGGAACACCAATCGCATTCACGCCTTCGGTGGGCGCGAGGCTGAGGTTCTAAGAAATGTGAAGCTCGACGAAGCGACTGATCCGTCAAGCGAACCAGCAATCACGACCGAAATGCTGCGCGATGCAGTCCGCAATCGTGACGCGGCGAAAGCGGAGTACTATTTTGCCAAATTGATTCAAGGTAAGAACTCAGCAGATCTCGCCTTGAACCATTCGCTTGAATGCGTCGAAGACGAAACGGAAGTGCATCGTGTCGCGTTACCGTATCGAGCCTGGGACTTGCTCGAAATCGTCGGCATGGAGCATGCCCACACGATGCTTCGACAATCGATTCGGTATTGCGTCAAAGCAGGACGGATGACACATGGACCAAACAATGATTCGCCCTCAACACTCCTGCCGAAACTGTACGACCAGTTTCACTTGGATCGAAATGACAAACCATCCAAAGTGGTCGACAGCCAATGGGTTCGTCAATTCTCGGAAACGATTTTCTCCGCAAACGCGAATGAAGCCGCCGCAGCCGCCGCGGAGGCGATCGCCGAAGGAGTGAACAGCAAAGCGATTGGTCAAGCGATCACGCTCGCGGCTAATCAATTGGTGTTGCGAGATCGCGGACGATCTCCCAGCGAAGAATCACTTGGCAAACCGATCGGTAGTGTGCATGGTGATTCCATTGGTGTTCATGCGACCGACTCGGCGAACGCATGGCGGAACCTTGCTAATCACGCCGACGAAAAGAACCGCGTGGCTTGCTTGATTCTCGGTGCCTACCAAGTGGCCTATGATCGAGTCTCACGCGGCGGAGATTTCTTGCATTGGGACGCATTGCCAATCGCTCAATATCTGGATCGAGTGAAAGAGAACGAACCAACCAAGCTGCTACAGCAACTTGACGACGCCATCAAAAACAACCTGCAGTCGACGGCGGCCGCGCTGACGGCTCGCTACGGTCAATTGGGACACGACCCGAAAATGGCCTTCGATTGCATGCTGAAGTATGCCGTGAGCGAAGACGGGGCGTTGCATGCGGAAAAATACTATCGAACCGTTCGGGAAGAGTTCGACTCGGCTGCCCCTGAACATCGCTGGGACTTTGCAATCTCTTTGGCCCGAGTTACCGCCAGTGAATTTGGACGTCAAGCACCTGGATACCAAGAAGCCGTCGAGCTGTTGCAAACGCTTTAGACGCTTGCGGCGGTGGGATAGGCTTCCAGGCGGCATTTAGTATTTGTAAATGTGGGATAGGCTTCCAGCCTGTCGTTTCTCGATTGACAGGCTGGAAGCCTATCCCACTCGAAGATGAAAACACTCGAATGCCGCCATCGACTACAATCGCTGCGTTGCCAAATCCCTCCCGACCGCACGATACGAGCTCAACATCGCTACTTCTTCCCATCAAAACGATTTGTCCTTGCCGAACAAGAATCACCTCGATTCAGCCCGATTCAAGGCATACTTCCGTCTGATCCCGCTGCTGTTCGTTTGTTACATCATCGCGTATGTCGATCGTACGAACGTGGCCGTTGCCAAACTCACAATGGGCGAAGATCTGCCGACCTTCGATAGTTGGGTGTTTGGGTTTGGCGGAGGAATCTTTTTCCTCGGCTACTTCTTGCTGGAAATTCCGGGGACGTTAATTGTCGAGCGGTGGAGCGCTCGGAAGTGGATTTGCCGGATCATGATCACTTGGGGATTCATGGCGGCGGCGACGGCGTTCGTAACAACCCCCACACAATTCTATATCGTAAGGTTCCTATTGGGCATGGCTGAAGCCGGTTTCTTTCCTGGCGTTATCGTTTATTTGACTCATTGGTTTCCTTCGAAGGATCGAGCGCGAGCGATTTCTTACTTCCTGGTTGCATCCCCATTGGCAATGATCATCGGGCCCGCGATTTCCCAGATGTTTATCGATATCGGGCGGACCCATGTGGTGGATGGTCTCACTGTGACGAATCCAGATCTATGGGGTCTCAAGGGCTGGCAATGGATCTATATTTTCTGGGGAATTCCCGCCGTTATCGCCGGGTTGGTCGTCTTGTACTATTTGACCGATCGTCCGCGATTTGCAACGTGGTTAACCCAGGAGGAACGCGATGCGCTGGAGTCTGAGCTGGCTCGCGAAAAAGCCCTCAAGGCGAGCACTGGCAATCATTCGGTTATAGAAGCATTAACCAGCCCGCGAGTTCTACTCCTCTCGCTCGCCTACTTTGGGATTGTGACCGCCAACTACGGGATTGAATTCTTTTTGCCAAGCATTTTGAAGCAGTGGTATCAATTGGAACCATCACGAGTTGCGTTGCTTGTGATGATTCCCTCATTACTTGTCATTCCAGGGCAACTGTTTGTTGGCTGGAGTTCTGATCGATTTAACGAACGTCGTTGGCACTCGGTTGTACCCGTGGTCATCGGGGCAACGTTATTGGTTCTTTCTCCGTTCACGCAGGGCAATATCTATTTGAGCCTCATTTGCTTCTCGATTGGCGCAGCAGGCATGAAATCCTACATGCCTGCATTCTGGTCACTACCCAGTCTGTTTCTTACTTCGTCGGCGGCCGCAGGCAGCGTGGGGATGATTAACTCGATCGGCAATCTCGGCGGCTTCCTCGGACCGACCGTGATGGGCTGGGTCGATCAAAAGTTTCATTCCTACGAATATGGTTTGTATTTCATAAGTTTCACTAGCATCTTATCGGCCACTTTGATCGCGAACCTACCGCTTCGACAACCAGCGACGGAAGATGGGAAAGATGAAAGTAGCGTTAGACCAAAAGGTGGCCAAGATCACGGCAACCCCAACGATCCCACCTACAGAATCGGCAATACAAATCCGTATACGCCACCCGAAAACCGCGCCAACTAACGAGATCCTTGCAGTTCTGTACGAGCACGAATCGCTAGCGAGTGATTTTGGCGTAAGTAATTGACTCGCTTGCGCTTCGTGCTTGTATTACGTGCTAAGTGGCGCCCTCCAGCTAAGTTCCAGTTTTGCACTTTTCGAGCGGCGAAGCCGCGCATTGTAGAACAATTGTCCTTAATTGTTCCGTGGGTGCGCTCGATCCAGGGTATCAAACAATTGAGGACAATTGTTCCGCAGGTGACAATTTGCAAGAAAGCCAGTTTTTTCGTTGTTTTGGGCGAATCCCACCTAGAAAAACCTCGCCATTCAGCAAATCTGTGAAGGCGGAGTTCATTTCCTAGACTACCTAGGTTGTTTTTTGGATCATGTAGTGTACAACTAGGGCACAGCAGAGGAACTCCTGTACGATAAAAGTTTGGCCCCATAGGTTTGATCGGTCATTGTCGATTATCAAGAACGGTGTGTGCTATGTCCGAGCTCAATAGTTCGCAAGACAACGATATTTTCCGATGCGTTCGTAGCAATAGCCTTCGGCGGATTGCCTTAGATCCACCTACTGCTAGCCGTGTCCCTTCAGCAGCATTCACCCTCGTCGAACTGTTGGTTGTCATCTCGATCATCGGCGTCCTCTTGTCCTTGACACTCAATGGTGTACAAGCGGCACGCGAGTCAGCCAGACGTGTCCAATGTTCAAACAATATAAAGCAGCAGGCAATTGCCCTGCATGCGTTCCATACGACGTTCAACACACTTCCGTTAGGCAACGATCGAGTGGCTGGGCGAGAGCAAGCATGGTCATCAGCCATCCTTTCACAGATCGAACAGAACGCGATTGCAGAGCAGTGGGACCGTACCGTTGCCTGGAACGACCCCGCTCGAAATCTCGCGTTGTCGACAAGTGTGATCCCGACCTACCGATGCCCAAGTGCACAACTCGATATTCCTGGCGATATTGACTACGCCGGAGTCCAGGGAAGTATCCTGAGCGAATTGAATTCATTCATTGCGCATGGCCTCAACAATGGAGTGCTGATAACCACATCTGCCCAGCGATTTAACCCGGTCAGTTTGCCAGAAGTTTTTGATGGAACCAGCTACACGATGTTCCTGGCGGAAGTGAGCGACCGCTTACCCGAGTACGGTGGACTATGGGCCGATGGCGGTAACGTCATTTCACATGACAACGGAGCCATCAACCTGGATAACAACAACGAAATTTTTAGTTTCCATCCCGGCGGCGCATTCATTGCCATGGCGGATGGGTCTATACGCTTCTTGAACGACTCGATCTCCTTGAACATTCTCGGAGGGATGTGTTCACGCGATGGCCGAGAAGACGTAAATCCCTTGTTTGCCAACTGAATCAGTTTCTTATGACTGCATTTGTTTGACACAAATCAAAAAATAAAATCCCTGTCCGCCCCACCTTTAAGACCCATGGAGGTCGCACCGACAAGTATGTTGAATGCATGGATGCACAAGTATTGTGAGTTTTGCGAATCAAGTTTTACCCCCAAGTTACGAGAGAAAAATGATGAATAAGTTGTGCATGGCCCTGTTGATCGCGTTTGCAGTTCCCTCAATCGCTAGCGCTGGTGGTGGCACCACCAAGGCTACTGGTAAGGCTGAGTTTACCAACAACGCGACCATTGCCGCGTATGTGATTCTCGACCAAGCTGCGCCGCCAGCACTTGCTGACTTTGCCAAGTTGGGTGGAATCGTTATTCCTGCCGGCGGAAAGCATACCTTTACTAACTTAAAGGCTGGGAGTCACTCGTACGGTGTCAAGTTCTCAGCAGTGGCACCAACCAACACGACGCCTGACAAGACCGGTTCGTTTAACACCACCAATGGCGCGACCACCAAGATAACGCTCACCCCGTAACATCGGTCATGAGGTAAGTTGTAGTATTCGACCAGCCATGCCGAGTGTTTCGTCGTGGCTGGTTTTTTCTTTTTGAGCTAAGGTCGAAACGAATGCAATCCGCAGATGTTGCCCTGCATGTGGCTGCAATGGATTGCAGGAATGCCAAGGCGATCATCTGTTTATGTTCCGCAGTTCGAATCGGTGGTATCGGGCTACTGATCGGCTTGCCGTGGTTGTTCGCCTCAAGCTATCTGTTAGGACTGATTGGTTACTCGTTGCTTATCGTTCAAGCGAGTCGGCAGCACGCTTGCCAGGCTTTTCTCTCTTCGATGGCCACTGGCATTGTCGCGTTGGGGATCGCGTTCCACTGGGCCATCAACTCGATTTTTGACACTACGAATCTAAGTTATCCGTTGGCGATCGTCGTCTTCTGCTGTTTAATCTGTTGGGAGGCGATCGCGTTTGGCATGTTGGGCTGGGCCACAAGCGTTCTTGTAAGTCGCGGTAACGCCTGGATTTGGGCGCTCGTCCCGATTTGGGTCGCCATCCAGACCTGTTGGCCCAGGATCTTCAACTGGGAGACTGCCCATGCCTACCTTGGCTTCCCACCGGTCCTGCAAGTCGCTGAGTTCACGGGGACATCAGGAATCACCGCATGCGTTGTCCTAGGGAGCGTAGCGGTAAGTCGCCTGATGCTCTTTCCAAGGAGCCGCCGGGCATTCGCGGAATCCTTGGCAGCAATTTTCTTGATCACTGGATTGTGTGTGTGGGGCGAGTTCGCAATCCGTGATTGGAGACGCCAGATTGCGGACGCGCCGGCGCTGAATGTTGTCTCCGTCCAAGTGGACCCTTCGTTCGTTGAGTCACTCGGTCGTATGCAAAAATTCTCCGACGCTTTTGCTGGACAAGTCGACTTGCTGTTGTGGCCAGAATCTACACTGGGAAACTACCACGTCTCACTCGATCATTTTGGCGACGATGATTACACGTACGATCATGCTGAGATGCCTAACCCAGCAGTGAATCCGTACCCCAACATCCACTGTGATTTGCTTGCCGGTGGCAAAACCTATGATGATGGCGGACGAGGACGTGGTCCCTACAGGAATACCGCATTCTTACTCGATCGGAAGAACCGTGTTGCCAGCCGATATGTCAAGCGTTCACTCATGCCAATCGGCGAGTACGTTCCTGGAGAAACCTGGCTGCCCGTGCTTCGCGAATGGGCAGCGCTCGAAACGGAATTGGTTCGCGGTACCAGCGATGCCCCGCTGACGCTCTCCAATGGAAGTAAGGTGGGGGTGCTGATTTGTTACGAAGACATGGTGGCCGACAATGCGTCATCAAGTGTGCGTGAGGGAGCCGATTTTCTTGTCGCACTTGCGAATGGTTCAGCGTTCAAAGATCCCGATACACTGCAACAGCACTTACACCTTGCACAGTTAAGAACGATCGAAAACAGGCGGGCCTTAATTCGTTGCGCAGCAACAGGGGTGACCTGCTTGATTCAGCCCGATGGAACGCTTTCCGACCAAATACCGATTGCTGAAGATGGTGTGATGAAAGTGAAAGTTCCCCTGATTCAAAAACTGACATTCTTTACTCGAAATGGTGAGTGGTTCGCCACGAGCTCGACGGCGATTTGCGTGCTGATACTACTAGGGTTACTGTATCGCCGCCCGTCAAAGCAGATTAAATCACCATGATGTAACGTCATCAGTAAATCGGATTTCGACGGCATGGAGCGATCAAACGGTGACCTCGGCAACATTGATCCAGCGTTGTTCACCATGACTCCGCAGAACCGCTTCGCAAAGCAAAATCTCCTGATGGCCGTCAGCGAAGGTTGGAAACGGCGGCGGCACGGAAAAATCTGCGGCAGCGATGTAGCCATAGAAACTGCGGAACAGTTGCTTGAACGTATCCGGAAATCCTTCGTTGTGACCGCCAGGATAGTTGGCGATTGCGCGGGCTGATTCCGACAGCAGCGAAGGATCGCGAATCAACGACTCGTTTGGCCGATCACGATGTCCGATCCACAGTTCGTTGGGTGATTCGCTGTTCCAGGATAACGCTTGTTGCGAACCGGCGATCTCGAACCGCAAGCAGTTCTTGCGTCCCGCCGTCGTTTGCGAGACCCACATGCATCCGTTCGCGCCATTGTCGAAACGCAACATCAAGCATCCGGAATCATCGGTATTAATCGCCACCGGTTCTGTCGCGGTTGGTTGACCACGCTTGCCGGAGAACGTCTCGACGCCACCACGCGGTCGAAGTCTGGTTGAGTGGACCGTTCGCAAATCGGCACATACGGCAACGACCCGTCGGCCCGTGATGAACTGAATCAGATCGAGCCAGTGCGTGCCAATATCGGCGACCGCTCGCAATTCACCACCTTCTTCACCCAGGACGCGCCAATTGAAATCGGTGTCGAACAGCAGCCAGTCTTGCACGTACGAACCCGTTGCGTGCAGTACATCACCGCAGTCACCCGCACGAATGCGGGCCGCAGCCTCACAGCACAATGGATAGAAGCGGATGTTGTAAGCGACTCCTGCGGCTCGTCCACTTTCGCCAGCGATGCGAACCAGTTCTGCCGACTCGCGTGAATTCATCGCCAATGGTTTTTCGCAGAGTACATGCTTTCCGGCTCGCAACGCGGCAGCAGCTTGTGTGAAGTGAAAGCGGTTGGGCGTTGTGAGATGCACGGCATCGACCGTTTCATCCATCAGCAGTTCGTTGAATGACACATACCCGCGAGGCAAGCCGAGTCGTTCTGCTGCGTCTCTTGATTTGTCTGCTGACGAACCGACAATCCCCGCCACGCAAACTCCTGCGCGCCGCAAGCCCTCGATATGCACCGGACCGATGAAGCCGGTGCCAACAACGGCAGCCGTGAGATTTCGATTCTTCATGAGTGTGAGCTTCACTGTGCTGCGTGTCGTCTGTGTCGCCTTTCGCTCCGCGAAAGAGCGCTCTTTCGCGGAGCGAAAGGCGACACTGGTTGTGATCGTGGCCCGGCGTAGGGACAAGCCCCACTCGCGGCGAGATTATGGAATTAAATCTGGGTAACGGATTCTTGCCCACAAGAGCAAATATTAAAAGCCCAGCGTTAGCTATCACACATGCCAGGCGTTTTCTCGTTGCCATCGGAACAATGGGTATTTTCGACGTGAAATCACCGCATTATTCGTAGTTTGAGGAGAAAAAACGGGTGTTTTGTTCTGCATGTCTTAAACTACGACTCCATGAATCTCTATTGGTTTTTGCTTGTCGTTTCATCGCTCGCGTTCGGGTCGATGCCTGCCGAATCGGTTGCGTTCGGGCCGAGCGTCGGTGCGAGCTTGATGCTGGTCGCGGCATGGTGCGCGCTCATTCACATCGCTTCACGAACGACGTGTCATGCCGTTGGTCAAGGGGTTGATCCACTCGCTGCTGCTCGAATGTTTGAGCGGCAACTTGATATTTTTCGTTGGTTAGGCTTAGGAATTAGCGCGATTTGTTTGATCGGTTTTCGCGTCGCATCTGCGGTGCAATTGTGGCCCGTGTTCGAGGCCTCGATGACACTTCAATCGCTTGTACTGCTCGCACCCAGCGTCATGATCACGGCGGCGGTGTGGTTCAGTGAACAACGGTATGGCGTCGCCATGGGTTACACGCAAGCGTCTGGTTTTCGCGTGATTCGTGACTATCTAAATGCAATGGTTTCAACGGGAGGCTGGATCTTGGCACCCGTGATGTTAATGCTTGTCGCGACAGATCTTTTAAGATGGTCCAAGATCGTGGACGAGCAGTCTTCGGCAACCGTGATCTCGATCACAGGGATCGTCTGCGTACCGTTTTTCGTGCCGCTGATCATTCAACGACTTTGGAAAACACGACCTGTCGACAAGGCCGATCGAACTTGGGTCGATTCGGTTTTGGTAAGTGCCGGAATGAAACACCTCCCGGTATGTGTTTGGGACACGTCGATGCGTTCCTATAACGCGCTAGTCGCAGGTTTTGTTCCAGGGCTGCGAACGATGATCGTGACGGATCGATTGATGAATGAAATGCCTCGACGTGACTTGTCGATGGTCATGTTACATGAGATCGCGCACGTGCGGCATGGACATGTTTGGTTGCGTATGTTGGCGATGATACCGAGTTGGGTGGCAGCGTCGTTGGTGTCGTCGTTCATTGCCAGTTCGCCGTCGGTTACCGTGGTGACGAATGTGGTTGCAGTCGCGATGACATTGATTTCGCTACGGCTGGTTTCGCATGCGACGGAATACGATGCCGATCGGTATGCATGCAAACTCGCCCTCCACTTGCCAATTGCATGCGATCCGCCAAAGACACGTCAGGACGCAGCGGATCGGTACAGCATTTCATTGCGGTGGGTAACCCGTCAAGAACGGTCGCCTGATCGGGCGTCTTGGCTGCATCCCAGCGTGAGCAATCGATGCGAGAAACTGCAGCGGTGGGCCGAGCGTGAGTCGATCAGTCGATGTAGCGAAATGGCACTGCCGTTATAAATCTAGTGATCGTTACAATCGCACCTCGATTCCATGATTTTTTGAAAGTCAGATCCATGCGCCTTCATTGAACGGAATCCGCCGTACGATCGCAACAGGAATTGGATCGCTCCATCAATTCGTGGGATTGGCTTCCAGCCTGTCGCATTGAAAATGACAGTCTGGAAGCCTATCCCACTTCAAAAACCGGGCAGCTTGCTATGGATTCAGTCGGAAGCGTATCGCCGAATATATCGAAGTTGATCGAGATCGCTGGCGAACAAGCACAAACGAGTTCAAAGATTGCATTCGCGGTCGCCGGTAAGCAACTGCAAGCCTCCAAGCAGTCAGGGGCCGCCGCCGTGGAATTGATTCAACAATCGGAAGCGTTGCAAAAGCAGTTTGCCAGTGGCCATGTGGATGTGCGTGTCTGATCAATCCACAAGTTTGCCCTAATGCTATCGCGATGCACTTTTTGGTGAGGTGACGACGCCGGCACGTGATTGGCGGCGAAGATCATCGGCTCGCTGCAAGACGCTTGCCGTTGACTCGATCGTTTCCGGGACCAACTGTACATCGATGATTCGTTCGTCCCGAATTTCCCAGGGCCACAGACTTTCGGATACAAAATCGAGGACAGGTGCTTCGTACCAAGGAGGATTGAGCCGACGCTTAATCGCTTCGGTCCGAAAGCCCTCTTTCTCAACACGAATTTCGCGCGTTCCGTAGTACGTAAAACTCGTGGCGGCGGGCGTTGTCCCAATGATTTGGTTATCGACCGAGACTACCGCGCCCGGCGGTGTCGTTCGCACCGTCAGCCGTCGTCGCACACATCCTGATGGAATGGCTAAAGTGATTGCTGCGATGGATAGCCATAACCAATGAGCGCGCAAGCACCCACCCGAACACCGCCAGTGATTGGCGAAGTAGACAAAAGATGACCGTTTATCGCGCTTGGGTTGCGGCATGGTCCCGGTCGTATACCGAACCGAAACCTTGAACCGCTAGACCGATTGAGCACTAAGCAACCGGTTTTTTCATATACGCAGTTGCTGACGCGATATCGCTGCCATCGGGAGTTTCGTCGTTGTTGATATCAAACCACGATTCCTTGAACTTTGTGTAGCCGCCTTCGCCCTTGAGTGAATTCTTCAGCGTCACGTTCGTGGTCAATGATATCACCGCGTCGCCCATCGCAACTTCGGGGTAGCATCGCACATGGTTTTCTTTATCAGGGTTACGAATGCAATAAGCCCAATGCTCGATCTCTTCGCGATAACCGCGGCTGACGGGCCCGGCATCCGCAGCCTGCGAAATGGGTGCCGCGAAATCGCTGCTTGCACTGGTATCGAGCGCATAGCCACCAGCCTTCTTGCTCACGCCAACTTTGCTACTGGTGTCGCTGTCCTTGTACAAGTAGACGTCCGTTTCAGAATCAAGGATCAGGGTCCCCTTGGTCCCCATGACGACCTCGCCCCAGCCACCGAAACCGTTGCCGTTGATCGACGAGTAAGTAACAACGACGCGTTTGTTCGGATCTTTGTCAAATGCGTCAACACCGTCTCCTTTTTTCGGATAATCCTGAACTCGATCGTAGTAACCGACATCGAACGTCGGTGAATAATCGGGGCCGGGGAACTCGAACATGCAGTAGACGTGATCTTCGACTTCACGATCGACCGGCATGATGTGACGACCACCGACCGCATGCACGCTGAGCGGATGGGTCTTCTTGCCGTCGCTGCGGAGCGAGCTGAGAAAAATACTGACGGCATCGAGTTGGTGACTGCCGAGTTCGGCCATCAAGCCTGCGCCGGTGCGGTCGAACAATCGCCAACGATGCAGTTCTTCCATTGCGCTGAACTTGCGATTGCCAATTGAAAAATCTTGGTAGCCAAAATTCTTTGGATCGACGGCCTTATCCGAATCCCAAGCCTGAAAGAGTGCGATTTCTTGTCGCAAACGATTGGCGGCATCCGGGTCTTTCGTCTCGGCCAACTGCTTCTCACGATTTTTCATATCGCTGATAATCCGATCGAACATCTTGCCATTGGCCATTTTCTCGCCGCCAGGAATCGGCATCGACCAACTATCAGCACCGGGCATGTTCGTACGGTGCCACTGAGCCCGAATGTGATGCAATTGCCCCAACAATCCCCAGCGAATCAGATTCACTGCGTTATCGTATTTCACGTTGTAATGGCGTTGGTGACCGGTCGCCAAATGGATCGGGTTGCCCTTGGAATCCTTTAGCTCGCCAGCCATGCGTGACATGACCTTGCACTGTGCGACGGTGTGAGCCATCAGCTTTTCCGTCAAGACGTGCAGGCCGAATTCCATCGCTTGGGCTGCGACGGGAGCGTGCAAGAACAAAGGCAAAGCGATGATGACCGCTTCGATATCTGGATCTTTCAAACAGGCATTGATACCGCCGTTGGTTGCGTCGTAAACCTTGACCGTTTTGCGAGCTTCAGCTTCGGTCTTGTACCCAGCAACGGTCAACAAGCCAGGTCTGCGACCCAGCGCCGATGGACTTGACCAATCACCATGGAATGCGCGGTGTGTGCTGTACGGTCGGATATCGCAGATCGCTTTAACTTCCACGTATTCCGGATTGCAACCGCCGATCAGCACATTGCCTTCGTCGCCAGTACCAATGACGGCGACGCGAACGGGATCAGCGACCTTGCCATAGCCGTAGTACATCGCGCCCAGTCCAGCACCGCTGGCGGCACCGGCACCGACGATTCCGCGAAGGAAATCACGCCGATTGAAATCGTAGTAGGAACCGACGGCGTTGTGATAATTGTGGGCGCCAACGGCGCGTTGATCAGGTGACAATTTGTCCATGGTTGATTACTCCTCGACTCGCGGCCAAAGTTTTAAAATGATTGATTGAACGACAAAATCGAGTCCCGCGAACCGACCTGCGCCAGTGCCCGCGAGTACCAAGCAAGCCATGCACTCGATCAACTGATACGTACTAGACGACGGCCCGCTTGCTGGCGGATATTGACTCAAGAACACAGAACCGAGAAATCCTGCGGCAGCCAACGCGGCGACGGGTGTAAATAGACCCAAAAGCAAGCAAATCCCGATGGCGATGTCAAAGTACGGAACGATGACGTTGAGGGTTGAAGTATCCATTACTAAAAATTGCATCCGTGGCACGCCTAATTTCAGCGGTGGTCTGCGATCCTCTTGGGCCAAAGTTGCCAAGTTGTTTTGCGCCAGTTCATAGTTCTTCCAGATCGCGTCGATCTGCTTGAACGTTGGGGCAATTTTCTTGGTCCGCTCGGCTCGAATGGTTGACGTCTGCCCCGCAAGGCTCGTCACACCAGCGCGGTTTTCATCGTTTTCAATCTTTTCTAGTCGCAATTGACCGAGCTTGAACTCGTTAATATCGTCTTTGTTGGACTCCAATAATTCTTCGAGCTGCGCTACCGCTGCCGAGTAATTTGCTTGAGCCTGCTTCTGCTGGTTAGCATCGAATCCATAGTACGCCTTGACGCGATCACCAAACGATTTCAGGTGAGCTTCAGTTGTCCCCAAGTCGAAGCGAATCGCTCCATCCCAGTCCCAAACCAGTTGTCGAAAGTGATTCGCGACAGGACCTTTGGCATTTGCGAAAAACGGTTTCGCATCCCAGTCGCCCGCGCGGTACTTGTCGACACCTTCACTGTAAAAGTGCCAGCCGATCGTCATGCGGAGCAGCACAAGCGTGCACACACCGATCCATCCGAGCAATCGTGGATAAAGTCCCCAGCCAACGCCAAGTCGGAGAGGAAACAACAGTAGTTTTCTAAACAAAGCCAGCTCACTCCTGGAACGCGTTTTTCCCTTGATGGCCCGATTATGTCAGCCCTGCGGCCAAAAGCCAACATCCCGCAACAAAAACCGTGTAATTACTGTACTTCACGGGAAATTGCATCTCGTCAGCAGGAACCGAGTTCTTTTCCTTTAGCGACTGTAGCGGTTGTGACGATCATTCCGGTAAGTCCTGGCGGGCAATTCGTGCGGGGCAGATGCCTACGCCGTGAAGGTTAATTTAGCGGAATGGCGCGAGCCATCCGGTGACTGGAGCGCCAGCGAGACCGGACGGCTCGCGCCATACCGCTAAAACCGCTCATTTTGCCGAAGAAAAATCCATCACGGCGTTGGGCAGATGCGCAACCACGTTGAAAACACTCCACCGAGCAACGGCACTATGAAAACCGTCCTAGACCGCATCTCGCCGCTGCTAGCGACCTGCTTGTTTGTCAATGCACTCGTTTCCCAAAACGATTTGCTGGCTCAAAACCAAGGCAGCGGGCTGCAACTAAACCCACCGGCGCAAAACTCGTCGGCGCAGAACGCTTCTGCACCGATGTTGGCAATGGTTGACATTCCCGCCGCGTACGTTTTGTCCGTCAGTACCAAACTGGAGGTCAAGTACCGGGACACGGCAGGTGTTCATCTTTCGCCGGATGCAAGGTCTGGGAAGTTAATCGTCATGGCACCGCCTGACTTGCAAGGCAAGATACAAGCCGAAGCAACACAAATCCTCTTCAGCGAGATGCAACCAGCGGTTCAACAAGCTTCGGTAGCGCAGTCGGTGGGTCGCGGTGCCGATGGATCGTACAAAGTCAGACTAGCAGCGATCACGTGGCGAGAATTCGAAGACTCGCTTACGAAAATGGCGGGTCGCAAATTGCCGGTCACGACCAGCCGCAATGGTGAACAAGCGGTTTTCCAGCTTACCGGTGCACCGCTGGATGGAACCACGGTCGAAATTGATCGCCGCGAGAATTTGGTCACTGTAATCGCACCGGAGCCCGCCATGCCGGGTTGGCGTTCGATGATCGATTCGCTCGACAAGATGCCGTCGCGCCTAGGCGATGTCACCGAGATGCTAAAAGTCATCAATGCCAAGCCAGCGCCGATTCAACGGGCCATTCGAATGCTGGATGCACTTGGTCCCGACCAAGATGCGATGGTATTGCCGGCTCGCAACGGCGTGCCGTTTAAGAAGGCTGTATTCCAGCAACCTGGTGTCGGTGCACCTGCCGCTCCCCAAGCTGGAAATGCGCAAGCAGTACCCCCGCAGCCGTTGCCGCCGGGCGCTGTTCAACCGTTGACCGTTGCACCCGACGATGGTTCTGGCATTATCGGTGACACACAAATCCAATTTGTGCCAGAGCTTGGCATCATCATCGTTCGCGGTGCAAAGCGGGATACGCAGCGCGTGCTCGATGTGATCAAGCAAATTGAAGAGCAAAGCGCGATTACTCAACCTGAAGTCGAAGTTTATCGACTCAAAAATCTAAATAGCACCGCGACAGCCGATCTCTTGATCAAGCTGTACACCGATGTGCTCTCCGCTCGTCAAGGTGAGGTCAGCGTCACGGCACTGGATAACCCCAATGCACTGCTATTGATCGGTCGCCGCGAGGCGCTTGGCGCTGCGATAACGCTGATTGAAAAAATTGATACGCCGATTGATGCATCGAGCCAACTTCGCGTCTTTCGACTCGAGAACGCTAGCGCGATAGACGCGGAGCAGACGGTTAATGATTTCTTTGTCGATCGCCCTGGTCAAGGTGATGACATTCGACCGGGAATTGGTACACGCGTACGAATCGTTGCTGACTATAGAACCAATTCGCTAATCGTCGGCGCGTCACCGCGTGATCTCGTCGAAGTGGAGCGGCTGATCACAGAACTTGATGTTCATAATGTCCCCGCACAAAACGAAATACGCGTTTTCCCACTGAAAAACTCGCTTGCTGCGGACCTTGGTCCCGTACTGCAAACAGCCATCAATGGCGAGGGTGAAGCGACCACGAATGACAACGCCACCCGTGCTTCCACAACGCTCTCGATTGTGTCGCTTGACGCTGATCGCGGCGGTGTCCTCGACTCTGGCATTCTTGCGGGTGTCGTCGTCGCGTCGGATGTGAATGCGAACGCGATCGTTGTCCGCGCACCGGCATCTAGCATGCCGCTGATTGCCGAGCTGATTCGCCAATTGGACCAAGTGCCAGGTGCTGAGTCCGTCGTGAAAGTATTCACGATCGAGAATGGTGACGCTCTGAAGTTGACAACGTCATTGCAAACGTTATTTGCTCCGGCGTCCGGCGGCGGTGGGACGCAAGTTGGTGCCGGCAACTTTGCTGGACTTGCACCGACATCGTCAAGTTCCGCGAGCTCTCTTGTCGGACTCAGCTTTACAACCGATCAACGAACCAACAGTATCATCGCCAGCGGTTCGGCGAGCGACTTGGAAGTCGTCGAGAGTATTTTGTTGCGGCTCGATTCCAATGGGTTTGCAGAACGAATCACGGAAGTCATTTGGTTGCGTCACCAAAGCGCTCCAGAAATTGCCTTGGCGATTCAGACGTATGTTACGCAGAGGACGCAGTCCGTTAATCGGATACAACAATTTCAACAGGGGCTTGGACCATACGACCTTCCCGATCGCGACCTTGTGGTTGTCGCAGAAGAGATCAGCAACAGCTTGCTGCTGAGCGTTTCACCTCGACTCTATGACGATGTCCGGCGATTGATTGACAGCCTCGACCGACGTCCACCGATGGTGCTGATCAAAGTGGTGCTGGCGGAAGTTTCACTAGGCGATCAGTTTGAGTTTGGTGGTGAACTCGGCTTGCAAGACAGCCTATTGTTCGACCGCAGTGTGGCCACGACTCCTGCGACAACGCTTACGCCTGGATTCAATTTCAATAACGCTGGCACACCAAACTTAGCAAACGTCAATTCGGGTCGCATCGGTGAACGAGGCCTCAGCACATTCGGGCTTGGTACCCAAAGCAGTACGCTTGGGTATGGAGGGTTCGTTTTAAGCGCGGCAAGCGAGTCGTTCAATTTGCTGCTTCGAGCTCTGCAAGATGCTAATCGCGCTCAAATCCTCAGTCGTCCCCAAATCATGACGGTCGACAATAAAGTGGGCTTCGTTCAAGTCGGCCAGAAAGTGGCTCGAGTGATCGGTGTGCAAAATAACGGCACCGCCGGTTCGTCGACAAATGTGACCGACATTGACATCGGCTTGATTCTCGAAGTCCTTCCTCGCGTTGGAGCCGACGGCCTGATTTCGATGCAAATTCGCGCCGAGCGTTCTGCCATCAGCCTGATCGGTGGTACACCGATCAGCACCACGGGGACTCCGGTCGTGGTGCCGAATATCGATACGACCAATGCGGAATCGACGATCACTGCCTACAGTGGCCAAACGGTTATCTTTGGCGGCTTGATCCAGAAGACTCGTAGCAATACGAGTCGGCGTGTGCCCTATCTTGCTGATATTCCGTTGCTTGGAATCATGTTCCGGTTCGACCGCGAAACTGAGCTTCGCACGGAGTTGCTGGTCATCATGACCCCGATGCTGATCACGGGCGATGAAGACCTTGAATACGTCAAGCAAGTCGAATCGAGCCGGATGAGTTACTGCCTATCCGACGTCGTCGAAATGCATGGAGATGTTGGACTGAGCGGTGGCTATGGCTTGTGGGGACCAGCGGTTGGGCCGGTTATTTATCCCGATCTCCAACCAACCGTCGACCAGTTCCCCACAGCGAACACCTATGAGACTTACGGCCCCTCGGCCCTTGTTGAAGGTCCCACGGAAATGGGCAATCCAGTAATCGATAGCTCGGCGATGGATGGCTCGGCGTTTAACGGCTCGGCGATCGATGGCTCGGCGATCGATGGTCAGCGGATCGAAGGACCAGCGTATGCTGAACCGGATACGTACGTTCCATCGCAGCCCATCCCGACAACATCGGAACCGATCATTGAAACCGTTGCTCCGCCGACAACAACCAATCCGCAGCGTTCCGGAACTCGTCTACCGGTAGGTAGTAGACGTGTCACTGGCCTGGATACTGGTAAACGAAACGTTACACCGGTGTCTGGTCGTAAGCAGTTATCGAATTCGCCCGGTCGTTATGTGAGCCCTGCTGAATTAAAGTTCATTGACCAAGACACTGCGGCCTCAATGTCCGGTATCGCTCAGGAACCAAAGACCAAGCCATGAACCGAATATTAAATAACATTGTGGGTTGTACTCTGGTCGTATCGACCACGATACTAACCGCTGGCTGCTCAGGATTTCCCGGCAAAGGGCTTCCCAGCAAAGGCGACATCAGCAGAAAAATGCCTTGGTCGAAAGACAAAGGCAAGCCAAAACCTTACCCAAACCCGGCTCGCATGGCATCGACATGGACGCCTGATACTCTGATGCAGACAGGTCGCACGCCGACGCGCGGTTTTGGTGGGCGGTTGTTCTTCTATGATGAGAAGACAAAGGCCGTTGCGGTCGATGGCGAGCTAACGGTCCACGCCTTCGCCGAAAACGCTGATGGATCTCAAGGCGAAATCAAACGATATCATTTCACACCGGAGCAGTTCACTAACCACTTCAGCCAAACGGATATCGGTGCATCCTATAGCGTCTGGATTCCGTGGGACGCAGTGGGTGGTGATCAGACAAAAGTCAGTCTTGTGCCATCATTCCGCGCAGCGAACGGAAGTTTAGTGCAGGGTGAGCAAGCGCTTGTTGGCTTGCCTGGTAAGCGACCACAGGGCGAGAATGTTGCTGTCCGTCCGACGGCCGCCAGCATCCTGGAAGCGAAGAAAGACAACGCCAAAGTTGGTATGGTCACCACCACGATTCCGGTCAGAGGAAACATTCCTCGCGACTTGTCTCCGCTCAGGTCGTTGCCGGAAAGCAGGGCTTTGCCGGGAAGCATGTTGCTACCGCACGCAGATGCGATTGCTGCGGTTGGACCTGCGGAGATTCCAACAACGGTACAAACAGACGGCGTCGTTAACGCGAATGCACAGCTCGTTGTCGCCGAAAATACTCTAACGAGGTCCTCATTCGGCTCGTCTTCGTTTGCGACCACGCGAGCATCGCAGCGTCCGTTGCGTTTGGGCCAAAGCGGGTTTGACTCCGGCAAACCGGTTGTTCGAGCGTCTGCAACGTCGCCACTAAAGTGATACGGACTGCTGCGGACATAGTATCGCTCGATCAATGAGTGGGATAGGCTTCCAGCGCTTCCAGCCTGTCGCATTGAAAATGACAGGCTGGAAGCCTATCCCACTTCAAAAGCCGGACAGTGATTAATCGAACGGTCCTTCGCTTAGTGAACCGTCGGCGGTAGCGGGCTGTTGATTTAGTGAGCCGTACGCGCTAGCGTCGGGCCCTACGGCAGGACGCATACCGTTGTCGGCCCGTGGCTAGCGGGCTGTTGATTTAGTAACCCGCTGCGTAAGCGAGGGACCACTGCGATCCCTCGCTTACGCATTCGGGTTATGATTTGCACGCT
>JAYVSE010000179.1:0-4567 GCA_043775635.1 Planctomycetaceae bacterium
TGCGATGGTACGGGTTGAACTGCGAAACGATCGCTTGCTGCAAAACCCACTCAACGCCTCCGATGCTGATCGCGACGGGAAAACGACGCCGCTGGATGCCCTTCGTGTGATCAACGAAGTTCGACGACGTGGAGCCGGCGCATTCGCCTTCCCCACCAAAGATAGCGAGATCAGCAACCTCTATTTCGATGTGTCAGGTGACAACTCGCTCACAGCCTTGGATGCTCTCCGCGTCATTAACTCGATCGCTCGTGCTCGGCGCGGTGGACAAGCGGAAGGCGAAGTTCTGGCCTCACCGCCTGTCACATCGGTTGCGATGCCATCGAGTACACGATTGCCGAGTGATCCACCTGAATCGCAACTGGTTATACGATCAGGAATTTCACCTGCGATTGACATCGACACGCCCATGGTTCAGTCACTCGTCCAAACGGGAACACCCGTCGAGTCGCTTCCCAAGAAATCATCATCGCTTTCCCAGGGTGGAGGATCAAAGCTTACCAGCGATTTGGTTGACGACGCGTTTGCTGACCCATTATTGCTAAATTCAATTTCTTGAAATTAGTAGAATGATCCGTTCACGGTCAACGTGGTAGCTGACAAGTTGGCGGACCTTGATGAGACCGTCATTCTCACACTCAGCGGTGCAAGCGCGAACACGACCATCAGAGGTCGACGCATAGGAATTAGGGTTGGCATGTCAGAGTAGAATGTCAGAGTAGAACAATTGTCCCCATTGTTTTCCGAGCAATGGGGACAATTGCTCTACTCTCAACGCGCTACTCGCAAACCCTGCTACTACTGAGTATGCTACTTCTACTAACTCCCCATCTAGGAGCACCGCACACTGCCGGCCTGCCTCCTTCGTCGGAATGTTGCTCAGCCAAAAGTATCGCACTCGCTAGGACGTAACGTTCCATGGCTTCAAAACGTAATTCTTTGCTTATCCCAGACAGCCGCTACACGTTTCGCGCTAGAAACCTAAACCAGCGGCTGGCGCGAATTCGCTCGCGATATGAGTTACTTGAATCGCGCACGATGCTGGCTGCGGAGGTCGGCGCTGGTATCCAGGCTTCAGCCGCTTACCAGCAACTAATCGCAACCGAATCGCCTAAAGGCTATACACCAACAATCGCTCCCATCACGTGGTTCGAGACCTTCTCTACGGTCGAACGCATACCGCTCCCATCGCTCGCCAATGTTGATCGAACGCTGCCGATTGGGACCGCAGGGCCCGTCGCCGCCTCGGTTGGCGAATGGATCGTCCAATTAAAAGCGGCCTCAGCCGAAACCGTGCGACAACTCGCCACTGCCGATTCGCTGCTCGACGATGCCAACGACGATTTTACGATCATCAGCGGTCTGGGAACAAAAGGATCGGTTCTCGTACGTGGACAAGGTGTTTCGCGGGCTGATATCGAAGCGAGTTTGACGCATAATTCGGCGGTCGAGTCATACAGTCTGAATCAGCTCATCAGCGGTCAGCAAACGCTTGCCAACGATCCTGAGTTCGTCGGCGGCCTGTTGCCCGGACTTGAAAAAGTGAATGCCAAAAACGCCTGGGATGTTTCTCGCGGCAGCCTCTCGACCGTCGTCGGCGTGCTCGATTCTGGGATCGATCCAACGCACCCTGACTTGTATCTCAACATTTGGATCAACCAAGGCGAGTTGCCTGCCAAATATCTAGATACCGTTGGACCGAAGCTGACCGACATCGATGGCGATGGCTTGATCACGTTCTATGACCTCAACAATGTTAAACGCGCCGCGACATCGCCTTACGCTCTAACTTTTAACGGATTTGCGACTGGACCGAACGCCTCGTTTGTGCATGACCTCAATAACAATGGTCGTATTGATGCCATCGATTTGCTGCAAGACGCCAATTGGGCGGACGGACGAGACACCGACAACAACGGATTTTTTGACGACTTCTTCGGAGTCAATTTTCGTGCGGGCGCAGGCGATGCTTACGAGGCCAACAATCCTTCCGATGTGGTTGGTCACGGCACTCACGTCGCGGGCACCATTGGTGCGATCGGTGGCAACGCTACCGGAGTCGTCGGTGTCAATTGGCAAACGTCGCTGATGTCGTTGCGAATCCTCGACGAGCACAACCAAGGTGACAGCGGTGCGGCGATCCGCGCTGTCAATTATGCCCGTGAGATGCGCGAACGATACCGCGTGGATGCGGCGGGCCGGGTGACCGACGGTGCCAACGTCCGCGTGCTGAACAATTCCTGGGGCCAACCGGGCGGCTATGAATTGTCACTGGAGACCGCGATCCAAGACAGTTACGAGGCCGGCATTCTGTTTGTTGCCGCTGCAGGTAACGGCAACATCCTAGGCAACGGGGTCGACAACGACAAAACGCCGTTTTATCCCGCGTCGTACAACGTCCCCAGCGTGATCGCCGTGGCAGCGTCGGATTCTTCTGACCGCCCGGCCGCATTTTCAAATTTCGGCAAGACCACGGTCGATTTATTCGCACCAGGCGTCGGCGTCCGCAGCACGCTTCCGGGCGGTGGCTACGGCAGTGCCAACGGCACCAGCATGGCCAGTCCGCATGTTGCGGGCACGGCATCCTTGATCTGGGCGGCGCTACCTGAGGCAACCGTCGATGAAGTCAAACAAGCGATACTCAGCACGGTCGATCCCATCACGAACGGCGTTGACTTCGTTTCCACAGCAGGCCGACTCGATACAGCGAAAGCGATCAACGCCAACGTCTTCGCGCCCTCAGCGCGAGTGACCGCTAAACAAGACATCACAGCCGCTGGCGGCACGTCAACTGAATTCACCGTCCAGTACACGTATCGCAGCGGCATCAACACTACGACGATCGGCAATGATGATCTTGTCGTAACCCGTCAATGGGGCCCGGCCGATCAGTTCACCGCCACCTTAAAAGCCGGTTCAATTAAAAGAACTGCCACAACGGCCACAGCCACCTACATCGTCGCCGCACCAGGCGGTAAATGGGACGCCCTCGACTTCGGCGACTACGTCATCTCAACCGTCGCCGGAAAGGTAACATCAAAAACCGGCAATCAACCGATCCAAGAACGCGACATTGGTTCTTTTCATATCCAGGTGAATGATGGTAACTCGTATTACATTGATGCACACCAAGACGGCATCGACAAAAACATTGGCGATGGTGAATGCTTAACAAGCGAAGGAACCTGCACGCTACGTGCAGCGATACAAGAATCCCAGGCACATCAGGCAACATCGATACCAATAAACATTATATTAACATCTTCTGTTGCGGATTACGTTGTTTCTAAAGGCACTATCGTAATAAATCGAACGGTCAAGATATTGGGAGAAGGTGACAAGATGTCCCGAGTTTCGGGAAATGGTTTAAGTCAGTTATTTAAAATTACAGGATCAGGAGACTTGCAAATTGAACGAGTGACCATTTCCGGCGGACACTCGATAGGAAATGGTGGCGCAATAGCAGTATCAGGAAAGCTGTCCATTTCCAATGCGACACTGACGCATAATTCAAGTAGTGCCAGTGGTGGCGCGATCTTTGGAAACGGTGATGCGAAGATAAAGATCGACGACTCTACGATTGACTCAAATTTGGCTGATACAGATGGTGGTGCTATCATGCTCAGTGGTCAAGCGTCGATTTTTTTGACTGGTAATACCATATCTCATAACGGGGCTGCAAGTGGTGGCGCGATTTTAATTGCTGGGTCGTCTCAAGCATCAATTCTAAACTCAACGATCTCAGGTAATCTGGCACGAAGCGGAGTAGGATTTGCAATATCAAATCAGTCAATTAATCCTATCTCACTCGACCATATAACTGTCGTAGACAATGTTGGACTAGCATTCGGGCCGGTTTCTTCAGGACCTGCAAATGTTAAAAACTCGATTTTCGCCAACTCTCTGTCCTTCCAATCACGAGAACTCAGTGCGGCGACATCGCTGGGAGGTAACTTGGTTGCGGACAATTCTTTGGTACTTGTAGACTTTGACATAAAGAATCCTGGTGCCCGAAAACAAATTGGGCCACTACAAGACAATGGTGGTCCGACAAAAACACACGCATTATTACTCACTAGCGATGGTATTGACAGAGCGATTTTTGCTGAAAATATCACTGTGGACCAGCGTGGAGTTTCGCGAGCAATCGGGGAAGCGGACATAGGAGCGTTTGAGTTGTCGTCATCACATGTGATCGGAACTGTCTACCTGGATCGAAATGAAAATGACATTCAAGATTCCAGCGAAGAGCTACTCCCTGCGGAGACTGTATTTGCTGATCTAAACCTAAACGATCAAATGGATTCGAATGAACTTTCAGTATTGTCCAAAGTTGACGACCGAAATACAGTCACGCTCAACGAGTCGGGCTTGTTTGATTTAAGTGTTCCCTACCCTGGAAATTATTTCGTTCGTACTCAGCCTAAAGATGGTTGGCGGCAAATAGTGTCGCCGAAGCAAGTTATTGACCTCACTTTCCGCACATCTCAGTTAGCATTTCCGCGAATTTAAAAGCCGGGCGGTTCGTAAATTCTTTGCCGCGCACGGCCGATTCTTCTCACACCGC
>JAYVSE010000180.1:0-9900 GCA_043775635.1 Planctomycetaceae bacterium
AAGTCAGGATCTTCGGCCAGGTAGACCGCACCCATTCCGCCTTCACCGAGCATCTTCACGATGCGGTAACGACCGAACTTCTCGGGTCGATCGCTGACCTGCAAAACGGTTTGTTCCGACGTTGTTTCGGCAACGCCCGGTTGCGGAAGCGGCGGCAAGGTTTTTTCCTCGTAGGCCGCCATCGATGAAGTGTCACCGGGATTGGCTTGTTGTAATAACGCTAGGTCGCGGCGTAACTTGGAGACGGCATCGGCAGGCGTTGCCGCCGGCGTTACGGGAATTGAATTTTCATTGCCAGATGAGGCTTGGCCATCGCGAGCCGTATCCGCAGCGGACTGTGCGACCGTTTGGTCGACCCCCGTATGAATTTGTTTCGAATCGGTTGGCTTGGCAATATTCACAGCAGGCTCTCCAGGAGCAGGAAGCGAATCGAGCGAGGTGAAACACGGCAATCGACACCCAACGTCTGCCGTCTACCGTTAGTGGTTGTGAAACCGCCCCACCAGCGTAACCAATGGCGCACCATGATTCAACCGTCAATACATGGCCGACCCAGCTAGTGGGTTTCATCATTTTAGTGAGCCGATGGCGCTAGCCACGGGCCGTCAACGGTAGGTGTCCCGCCGTAGCGCCCGACGCTAGCGCGTACGGCTCACTAAATCAACAGGCCGCGAGCCGTCCGGTATCGAGGAACCGGAGAGCTTGCGCTCTTCCGCTACCATTGAAACCGGGAAGTTATTTCGGGACTGTTCCTTAGTGTGACGCACCGCGGTAAGACATCTTGGCGCGCTTTAAACGATACTGGGCACTGATGGTAGGGATGTCTTTTTTGTGCCCAAGCACGATCACGACATCTTCGGCGTGGAGGATTGTGGATGACGCTGGGTTCATGACAACAGCGCCATTGACCGATCGCACCGCGACAATCAAAAAAGCGAAATTGCCTTTGACTTGAATCGCGTCGATCGGTTGTCCGTCCAGCACGCTACCGGAATCAACGCGAAGTTCCTCCATCGTAAGTCCGATAGCGCCTAACTCGTCATTGACCGCATCCGCTTGACCATGGGCCTTCAGTAAGCTTGCTGCGGTGGGTCGGATAACGAGTTGCGCGGCACGCTTGGCCGCGATTGCTGCCATCATCACGACATGATCTGCACCACACATTCGCAGCTTTTTTTCCGCTGACGGAGCTTCGCCGCGTGAGATCACTTCCACGCTCTTGTTCATGTCTCGCGCCGTCACACAGATAAATGCGTTGGCAGCATCATCGGGTAGCATGGTCGCAAGCGTTTTAGCGCGATCGATCCCCGCCGCCATCAAGATAGACTCTTCGGTCGCATTGCCAATCATGGCGAACAAGCCGTCTTGTTGTGCCTGTGCGACTTTCGCTTCGCCCTCATCGATCACCACCAGTGGCTTGCCGTTCTCTTTCAGCTCCCTGGCCATCATTGAGCCCATTCGACCATAACCGCACACGATGGTATGGCCGTTCAAATTTGCGATACCGTTACTCATTTTGCGTGCCTTGAGCGCGTTTTGAAGCTCGCCGTCGACGAGCATCTGAATGAAGCCACCGACGGTGTAAACCGCAGCTCCATAACCAAAGACAATGACCAGAATTGTAAGCGTGCGAAGAAAGGGAGTTTGAATGGGTTGAACTTCACCGTATCCGACGCCAAAAACGGTGATGACCACAAAGTAGATCGCGTCATCGAGACTAAACCCGGCGCGGCAATACCCCAGGATTGCAAAAACGCAAATACTGAGAAAGATAGTCAATCCGAATAAGACTCGGCGAACGGGACTTGCAAACATAACGTTGCTGCTTCTTAACGGCCCCCAACTTGCATGATACCGACGAGTTATAGTCCGCCAAGATTATTCGTCATAGCAGCGTGACTTACCACGGCAGAAACAACGCCGCAACTCCGACTTTGCGTCGCAGGGCTCGCCATTTGTAGGAAATCGCTAGGATGTTAGCTTGTTCTCTGAGATGTTAAAACTACGCCTGGACCAAGTTTGATGCATCGATAACGACCCCAAGATCGAAGGCCCAAGATCGAAGATCCAGAATCGACGACTCTGAATCGACGACTCTGAATCGACGACTCTGAATCGACGACTCCGCGCCCAAATCAAGAAAACGGCACCCAAGTCATGAAAACTGCAAGTTCAGAAACGTCACACGCCAGCTTAGGGCTGTGCTTATTGCTCGTGTCTGTAGGCATCGTTGGCTGTGGCCGCACCGCTGACTCCGTCGGTAATGAAACGGTCAGCAGCGGGACGTCAATTCAGGTTGACTCAGCGGCTCAGCAGAAGCTGACTCAGCAGCCTTTACTGCCGAAATCTGAATCAACATCGCCACCCGCAATGGACGAAAATTTTGGTAGCGAACTGTTTCGTGAGCAAGACCCAACGTCATCTGCGGACGCACCCGAAGCATCACTAATGCTCCGTGCAGACCTCAGCCCTGCGAGATTGACGGAATTTTTGCAGTTGTCTGATCTTGAAATGCAAAATATTGCGAGTGGCAAGGCTGGAATCCTCGATCAGAAAAAAGCAAATCAAGAGATGATTAGGGTCGGTAAACTTAAACTAGAAGCCGCGAAACGTCTCAAGGCATCCGAGTCGGCAGACGCGAAACAAAAAGTAATGGGTATTCGTGGCGAACTCCAATCGTTGTCTCACCTTGCTGCCCTTGGAGACTTGAAGTCCGCGAACGAACTCGAAACGCTTGCGAACTTGCTGGTTGACAATGCCGATGCATCGATCGCGGAAGACAGTCGTCTCGTACTGATAGGTTTGTCGCTGGAAAAGATCCAAAATGGAACTGCCAAAGATGCCGCCGAAGTCATGGCGCATGTGAACAAGCTCGCTGGCGAAGGAAAAATACCAAACATCGCTGCGATGATGATCATGGGGCAAGCTCGCGCCGTGCTTGAGAAATATGGCTTCACTGAACAATCGACGGTTGTTCGAAACCGAATTGTCGATTTGTTCGCTGCACACCCGGATCCCAACGTTGCATCGCTGGCGATCGATATCGCAGGAACACCCCGATTCGCCGAGGTGGATTGGATGCTGAGAGCTTTGGAGCGAGGTGAAGTCGTTACACCTGAGACATGGCGGTCTACGATCGACGGTCTCTTGAGCGAGTCTCCGGATTTGTCGGCGATACAGTTCGTTGCCGGAGCAGCGTTACAGAATGAAGCGGCAGGGCGAGAAGATCTTGTCGATGCGACTTATGAGTCACTGCAAGCCGCAAAAAATCTCGGAGAGCTGGAACAGAAAGAAATTGGCTTGGCCATCGCCGCGCGAAACGCTCGTAAGTCGATCATCGGGCAATCGGTTGACTTTGACTTGCCAAGCACGGATGGACGGCCACTATCGATGAGCAGCTATGCAGGCCGCGTCGTTGTCATGCCGTTTTGGTCGATCAACTTCGCCGAATCGCTGTCCGTACTTCAAATGCTCGGAGAATTGCGAGATCATTCGGACGGCAAGGTGGAGATTATCGGTGTGAACCTTGACGCTGACGATGATTTGCTGAGCGAATTTATGGTGAAATCGCCCATTGAGTTTCGCAGTTATTACAGTCAGACCAAGCATGGGACCGAGAGCGTCAACGAGACCGCAGAAAAATTCGGGGTGGTATCGATGCCATTCATTGCGATCATTGATCAAAAAGGCAAGGTCGCTGCGATCGATTTCACAGGGCAACGCGTGAAGGAAATCGTCGACCGACTGATTTCTACGCCTTAGCATTGCGTGGGCCTGTTAAAAATTTGGCATTGTGGGCAAGAAGCCTTTGCGCCGATTTAATTCCATTATCTCGCCGCGTGCGGGGCTTGTCGCCGTCGGGCCACGATCAAAAAATGATCGTGCAGCGATTCCAGCATCTTCTGGTTGGGATTATAGCCCGACGGGGATGAACCCAACGCCGTGAAGAATAATTTAGCGGTATGGCGCGAGCCATCCGGTGACGCGGGCCTCAGAGAGACCGGACGGCTCGCGCCGTACCGCTATAACCGCTCATTTTACTGAAGAAAAATCCTTCACGGCGTAGGGATGAACCCCGTCGTAGCATCCGGTCGGAACAATATCAATTCAAAATGTCGCCTTGAATACCGTGTCAACTCAAAATTTTTAACACCCAAGCATTGCGCCGTTTTTAATTGTCGCCTTTCGCTCCGCGAAAGAAGGAAGAAACGCGATTTTCGGGAAGCGAAAGGCGACACTTATTTACGGCACGATGCTTGAGTTATGATACACACACGTTTGCAGATTAGAGTCATAGTCGTAATTATCGAATTTACATCATGAAGAATATTTCTCTTGGCTCACATTGTGCCTCGGTATTGAAATTCTTTGGTTGCGTGAGCTTACTGGCGCTGATCTCGATCATGGCCGTGGGATGTAAGAAAGCTGACCTTCCACCAGCACCAGCACCAGCGGCAGCGGCAGCGGCACCGGCAGTTGAACCGGCCGCACCGGCAATGACGGTCACTCCAACAGCAGACGAAACCCCAGTGAAAATTTCCGATCGTGGCGAATCGGCACCCGATAAGCGTATCGAGACGAATGCGCCGGCTCCAACGACAGAAAGTGATGCGAAGCCGAACGATCAAGTGAAAACCGAGCCAGCGCCAGTGGCTAAATTGCCGCAGGTTCAACCCACGGCAGAACAACTTGCTCGCTGGACGAAACCCGATTTCGATCCCCTGCAGTTGCTGGCGGTTCGTGAGTCGGACGAGATTGGATTGGTCACCTGCATGGCACCATTGCCAGATGGCAAGCGGTTCATCCTTGCCGGCAGTAAGGTGACGCTTTGGTCGATCGATGGAGAAAAACCTGACCATTCATTTCTTGATCTCACCAGTTCGCAACAAGAACTTTTTATTCGCTGCGTTGCGGTTTCTCATGATGGTCAATGGTTTGCAGCAGGGGACTCTGACGGCCTCTTACACATTTGGAGTCTTGCAGATCGAAACGAGATTGTCTCGAAGGAACTCTACAAAAACGATATTTCAGAACTTGCGATTTCGCCTGACTCATTGGAGATCGCGACCACGTCTTTTGGTAGCGAAGTAACAATTTGGGGGGCCGAGAAGCTGAATCAAAAGAATCGTTTTACGATCGATACTAACGGCGTGGAGGCGATCAAGTACCTGTCACCGGGTGTGCTGGTCGCTGCTGGAGAAACGACTTCTAGTTGGAATACGGTTACGGGTAAGCTTGGTCAACTACTTTCTCCCGGGCGATACAACTTCAGTCTCGCGCGGTCCGCTGACAATCAATGGTTTATCTTTGGAACGGAAGCTGGATTGCAATTGTGGGATATTGCGGAGGCAAAACGTGCCGCAACGCTTGTCGGCAGTTTTGCAAACAACGAGATCGTAGAATTCTCCCCCGATGGAAAGTTTGTCGTGACCGGTAACGGATCGATGCTACGTGTTTGGGAAATCGCCGCTACGGAAGTCCGCCAAGTGATCGATGGCTATGGCTCAACGATCATTGGCATCCATTGGCTACCGAACACGAACATGCTCCTGGTCGCAACCGAGAACGGGCGGACGCGATTGTGGGGAACCTTAAAATCGGGCATGGCGAACAAACTGTCGCCCTTGCATCACGCGATCGAGATGCCCGACCCTGCATCGAACGTCGCCGCATCTCCAGCTCAGTTGCTTGAAGCGATCGACATGCGATCGGTAGCGATATTGCCCGGTGGGGTTCCAGCGATGCGCAATGAAGACATGCTGTCCTATGTTGTTGCTGCGAAACCTGAGGAGGCAATGCTATTTCATCGTTATGATCTTGGTAATCGCGGATGGACAGAAGTACCTGCCGTCGGTTCCGCTCCTGGTACCGTTCAATTTCTTAAGAACGGTTTTTCGCTTTCGATTTCGTCTTACGAGGCTGCCGAGTCGAAAACGAATATCAGCATGAACCACAGCGGTAATGTTGACCTCCGTAAGCTACCGAAGTTTGATTCGGCACCGGTCGACAAAGCTTACGATGGGGCGAGTGTCGTGATTTATCGCACGAAGGCTGATTTACTTGAGATCGAAACCACTTTACTTCGGAAAATGCATGACGCTGGTTGGACCGCATATTCCCGGCTTAACTCGTCTCACAATGAAGAAGATGACAAACGCGCTCTGACATTCATTCAGAACAGTGCGACGGTACAAGTCTCAATCGGACGCTTCCCTGTTGAGCCCGAAAGCTACACCATTCAATACACTGCGTTTTTGACGCTGAACTCGCTCCCGATCCCTGCGGACTCGGGATACGTTGAATTTGATGGTTCTACCGAACCCTATTTGGTTGCCTCCACCTCGATGAACTTAGAGAAGACTCGCGAGTTTTATGACAAAGAACTCGCTGCTCAAGGCTGGTTACCGCGAGATTTCCGTCGCACGTTGAAAGAAAAGTACAACTGGTTGCCCTATATTCAGGGTCAGAAAGACTTGTTGATTGGCCTCGAAGCGATGGACAATGGCCGCACGCGAATCAAGGTTGGCGACGGACTTGAAAATTCATCATGGCAACTCGCCAAGTCGAAACCAGAGCAAGAGGGCGCTGCGTCCAAAGGTATTATCGAGGCGGCGTCATTTCCAATACTGAATGCTTCGAAATTAGCCAAGTTCGACGTCGAAGGCAAAAGCATCAATTTTCAGATCGATGCGATTGGTTTGCTTGACGTTGCCGATCGATACACAAAGGAACTTGCCACTTTAGGTTGGGAACACGACTCGCGCGGCATTAAGGAGGCGGATTTTCTCTTGATGACGTTTAAGAAAGATAACGCTGAGATCACGTTGCGAGGACGCGTGCAGGAAGGCAATGCGATGGTCAGCGCCGAGGGATCAGGTTTGGGTTGGTCAAATCCGCTGCCAGGCGGTAAGCAAGTGATTTCTTACGAAACATGGTTGCGACGAAACAAGCGCCAAGCCAGCTTGGGCCTGCTGGACGAATACACCGCAGAAATGCGATCGATCGCCGCAACCAAGTAACGTTTGCTCAAGTCATCGCCCGAGCTGTTGAACCAATTCGGTCGCACCATAGATGTTTTTAAGTGCTTCACGAATCCCAACCGCAGAGACACTCACCGCTCTCCCTTGGACGTCACTGTAGAGATAGTCGCTGGTCAGACTTTGAATATTGCCGTCAAAGATCAGCCCGACCAATTCACCCTTGCGATTCACCACGGGAGAGCCACTATTGCCGCCAATAATGTCCGCGGTGCATACAAAATTGAGTTGTGTGTCGAGTGCGAGTTTTGACTTCGCATTATCCCAAGACTTTGGCAACACAAAATCATCTTGACCTGTATGTTTCTTGGCATGTTCAAATGCACCGCCGATGGTCGTTCCGGGCTGAATCATTTCGCCATCTTGCTCGTAGCCCTTGACGACACCGAACGCAAGTCGCAACGTAAACGTCGCATCGGGATAGCCGCCTGTACCTTGGATTGCATTGGTTGCTGCCGAAATTTTCGCGTATGCCTGACGCTCTCTCTCGTCCAACGATTCGTTCTTTTGGCGAATACGGCGGTACTCAGCATCCAGTTGACGGGCGATGGCGATCATCGAATCACTGCTTGACTTGATGGCTTCTTCGCCACCATCGATCAGTTGCTTGCGGAACGGCACGTCATCAATCTTGGTCCCGTCAATCAGCTCCGACGCCCGTTCTCGCGGCCCCTTGCCGGCGAGCATTTCCACGACCAATGGGTCATTGGCACCGCGTAGTTCGATCATTCGTCCGAGTTCATCAGCGAGCTTTGTCATTTCCAAGTCGCGATACAACGGCGCTTCGCTTAACAATCGCTGGATCAACGATTCGCGACCAGCATCCGTGTACTCACTCAATCGATCTTGATTTGGTTTCTTGTCTTCGGCGGCAAGTACCACGATCGATTCAGCCAAGTTGAACAAATCACAACGTAAGCTAACGGTTTGCTTCAGCATTAGCTTCTTCTGTTCTTGAACGGCAGCGACTTCAGCCCAAGCTTGTTCACTGTTTTTCAGGTCGTCACGTTGACGAATGGCCGCGAGTAACTGCTCTTCACGTCGGCTTTTTTCAGCAAGCGTTTTGGGGTCTTGAAGTCCGCCAAGCATTCCGAAATATGCCTTGCGAGAATTCTGGATACCAAACAACTCGTCACGTGCGCGACGCTTTTCTTCGACTCCACCGAGCGAAAACTGTTGCATCAAAATTTCCTTGCGGCGCAAGAAGTCCAGCACGTAAGGGATGCGAGCATCTCGCAAGTATGAGAGTGCAGCAGTCGTAAAGATTCGCTGCGTGCGACCGGGATGCCCTGAGACAAACATCAAGTCACCTTCGCTAGGTGCCTGATCGCTCCAGGCCAAAAAATGCTCAAGTTTGGCGGGCTTACCATCTTCGTAAACACGCATGATGGTCGCGTCAAGATTGTATCGCGGATATTCAAAATTGTCTGCGTCACCACCAAAGAATGCTGCCGAAGTTTCAGGCGCCCAGACGACTCGTACGTCAGTGAACTTGCGGTAGCAATACAAGTGATATTTTGCACCGCCGAACAAGGCAACCACGTCGCTGCGCCAACCGGTTGCTTCTTTTGACGCTTGTTCGATTTTTGAAATTGCCGCACGTCGTTGTTTAAATGCGTCCTCGGCGGTCGCGCTAACATCAACGTCGGCGTTCACTTTGGCGGTAACATCTTCCATGGAAACCAACTGATTCAACTCCAAATCGGGCGCTGGCAATTCCTCTTCGTATGTCTTGGCAAGAAATCCGTCGCGGATCAGGTCACGCTCTGCGGAGCTGACTTTTTGCAGCGTGTCCGCAGCGACGTGGTGATTGGTCAGCACGAGCCCATTACTGGAAATGAAAGACCCAGAACCACCGCTGTTGAATCGAACCGAAGACAGTCGCAAATGATCTGCCCAAGTGGGATCAATCGAAAACCCATGACGCTTCTCCAGCAAATCACTGGGTAATTCATTCATCAAGTACATGCCTTCGTCGCCCTGCAAAGGAATGGCGTAGGGGTTTGAGGCCACTGCTGACAAAGTAAGGCTCGCAATCAAAAAATGCCGCGTGGTTAGTCCGCGAAAGAGTTGCTTAAGCGACACAGGATGTTCCTTCTAATTCGCATGGATTTAAGTGGCGTCAATTCGCCTCATCTATTCTCACTGATTGTGGCTTTCAACGCTACCGGGCTGGTCTTTACGTCATGCCGTAAACGCCAGTACAACGTCTTGGACGTCGCGACGTTGCATTGCAAGAAACGCGAATTAGAAACTCTACGCATCGGAATCGAAAATGGGACGCATCGGTACGTTTATTAGCGGTATAATCGCGGGCGCGGTCCTCTTATTTGTCGCCAATCACTACCATCTCGTCCGAGGCAATGAGGGAGTTTTCGTTGTTCCCAAGTTAAGCCAAAACTTGCAAGACACGTACGTTGACATTCGAGAATTCGGGCTGCGTGATTGGCAGCAGCATCGGATGCTTGCGGCGTCGCTATTGCGAAGCAACCACAAAGAGGTGCTGGAAGACTCGTCATTGTCAGGAGTCCGCAAGACCGCCGTTTCACTGATGAATGAATTGTTGGGTGATGGCTAATGTTGGACTGTAAAAAATTTGCTATTAACAGTGAATTTAATAGCGAAATTTTGAATCGATATTGTTCCGACCTGATGCTACGACGGGGTTTATCCCCGTCGGGCTATAGTCACAACCAGAAGATGCTGGCGGTGTGAGCCTCGCTACCATGCGGCTTGTCCGCGTGGAGCGCTAATCAATCGTTATACCTCACTTTCCGCACATCTCAGTTAGCATTTCCGCGAATTTAAAAGCCGGGCGGTTCGTAAATTCTTTGCCGCGCACGGCCGATTCTTCTCACACCGC
>JAYVSE010000181.1:0-10292 GCA_043775635.1 Planctomycetaceae bacterium
GCGGTGTGAGAAGAATCGGCCGTGCGCGGCAAAGAATTTACGAACCGCCCGGCTTTTAAATTCGCGGAAATGCTAACTGAGATGTGCGGAAAGTGAGAACAACTGCTTCCTCAAACGTGTCATTTTTGTTCCCGATTTCCGTCTGGCTTGTCCAAGCGGGATCACAATTGGCAGCTACTATGAAAAACACCCGCGCGATGTAGCTGCCAGTTGTTGCACCGACCGGGACGAGCCCGACAGAAGCAAATCCATGAGCAATGTCAAACTCGAAAACGGCGCTGGCAAACGGAATAAAACCTGCGCAGAGCCCGGTTAGCCACAACCCCAAATTTTTAACAGGCTAGGCTTATCCCCGTCGGGCCACGATCAGAAAATGAGCGTGCAGCGATGTGTATAACGATTGATTAGCGCCCCACGCAGACAAGCCGCTTGGTGTCGTCTTTCGCTCCGCGAAAGAGCGTTCTTTCGCGGAGTGAAAGGCGACAATAATCCTTCTCTGACCAACGTTTGGTTGGGGTGGTAGGGTGATGGGCGCCTTGCTTTTGATGATCCGTTTCATATCAAGGAAAGCAATGTTTCGGTGACTAGTTTCAGATGCGATGGCAACCATAGAGTCGTCGTTGCTACGCCGTGTCCAAACACGCATTGTTCTAACGGCATGCCAAACTTCATCATACCGCTGGGCTTGTAGTCAACGAGCAAATTGATACCGTCGGTATGGCTTCGCGTCCCTGTTTTCCATCTCACGCATAGATCTCGCAAGCGAGTTGGTTGGATAAATCGAACGTCTAGCGGCAGGTCACGCGGTTGTTGCAATTGCAAAATCAGGGACGCTTCCAGAAGTGCGTGCATTTTGCCATTTGCGACAATCGACGCGGGAGCCGAAAGGTCTGTCCCGGCCACTGCGAATGCTTGTACCCAATCCCCGTATCGCGCCGATAGAAAATCGCTTAATGAATAGGGCGGAAACAATGGACGTATTTGCGTTTCGGGGTGCAGCGTTGACGGCGACTGGCGATCGAACAGCACATGAACAAGCGATCGCAAACCGTTCATGTCCCAGCCGTATCGAACCGGCGTTCCAAACGCAGCGACCATGACTTGCTTTGCGAATGGGTGCGGCGAAGGTGCGTCAGTTAGCGCGCGATGAACAATCGACCAGTGCTCACCGAGTTGCTGCCCCGCAGCTTCAAAAAACTTCTCCACGAACGCTGGCTCGTTAGCCAATAAATTGCTGAGCAGCGCAAACCCGTTTCCAGCGTGAGAGTGCCCCCACAGCAATACTCGATCATCGCCAATCGCCGTTCGCGTGATCAACCAGTGCAACAAACGAACGGCAAGATCGGCTCTTGCCAAATGATCATTCTGGCTTGACCATGTTGGCTCCAGCAATTCGACAGAGGTGCCGGAACCGACTAACTGCTGAAACTGATCAACGAATTCCAGCGAGTAGTTGCCGATATCCTTGGCCATGCCATTGACCAGTGGCCGCGTTCGTTCTCGAATCGCGTCTGCCATGCGTTTGGCTTGCAACGCAAATAATGGAATGGCCTCACTGACGGACTGCAAGACATCCGAAATGCCAAACGGATCGTCACCGACAAATGTACCATGAACAAGCAAGACTCGCGTAATGCCAAGTTCCATGTGCAGCGGAGAGAAGCTAAAAGTCTCGCCGTCTGTAACTTCAAGCATCACGCGTCGCGGCGCTATGGTTGGGAGTGTAGGATAGGATTGATGTTGGTATCGGTATGGAAAAGTTTGCTGTGTTCGCTCCATGTCACTTAAACTCCCGGCTTGAAACAATTTTTGATTTTTGTCCAGATGGGAGTGTAATGCCTTAATGAAAATTTCGCCCTACGTTCAGCAAATTGGTCGCGCCTTATCTTTGACCTTTGTCGTTGCATTTGCACTACTGTGCTTCCCCAGTGTTTTGCCTTTCATGGTGGCCGGATGGCTGGTCTGGCATTCTGTTTTAGTCGCGTTGGGGCACGCCGGTTGGGTTCCACTCGCGACATGCATAGCCATTCTCATTGCGAAGCGTGCTCCATTGACGCCAGCGGTGATTGCCTTGTTGGCTGCATTACTGCTGGCAGCAGGACTTTGCATCAGGTTTCCTAAGCAAGCCTACTGGTTTGATAAGCCTCGGTGGCTGACTGTCGCGATTCTATGGGTAGCCTGGGTTGGTTTCTGCTGGGAGTGGCAAACCATCATTCAATGCAATCATTTCGTTGCTTTCGATAGTCAACGGCCCATCGTATGCATAGGCGACAGCTTGACTTCCGGTCTGATTCCTGAACCAGGGTATCCTGGGGCATTGAAGGCAATGCTGAGCGTTCCCGTGATCAATCTTGGGCAGTCGGGGGTCGCGACCGACGTAGGCCGTGAGCGACTGCCAAGAATCTTAGAACATCATCCTCAAGTCGTCGTGATTGAACTCGGTGGTCATGATTTCTTACAAGGCCACAGTCGCGCGCACACCAAGGCAAACCTCGTCAGCATGATTCAAGCATGTCGTGAACACGGGGCGGAAGTCGTGCTTATCGAGATTCCGAGAGGCTTTATCTATGACCCATTTTCAGGTTTAGAGCGTGAAATTGCTTATCTGCTGGACGTTCAACTTGTCGCTGACACCGCCATTCGCCAATTAGTGATTTGGAGCCCGGTAAGCCCGCCGGGAATGTGGCTGCCTGATTCCAGACTGAGCGACGATGGAATCCATAGCAATAAGCGCGGTAGCATTGCCATGGCAAAATATGTGGCGGACGCACTCGAATCAATGCTGGGCCCCAATGTACTCGCCAAGTCTAAGCCGCCTAGCGTAAGCCTGCGGGCCGACGGGAAGGCCGCGTTCAACTGACGATTGAACGCTGCGCGTTGGATGCGGTGGCGTTCGGCATTCGGTCGTGGAGAGTCCGCGCTCAGCAATTCGGCCCGCACGCTTACGCGTTGCGGCTTACGTAAGTATCGACCGAAAAATAGGTCGCTTGGCAATGGATGCTCCGATTGTAGCGATAGATGGAACCTGCGCCGAATGGGCAAACGTAGTCAATTGTGAGGAGTGGCACGATTCGTGTCCTATGCTTAACTGGATCGACGAGTAGGTGAGCGAATTCTGATGAGTCTTCGGCACATCCTTTCAAACCTTCGCCGTCCCTATCCGCCCCGCCCCTACGCCAACCAGCGAAACGGTAATCAATTCAAATGCGCACTCCCACTGCTGCCCGCGGACCTGAATCCGCTCGACAAGACCAATTCGAAGAAATCAAACGACGGATTCACGGCAAGCTTGTTGATAAGCTTGATCTCTCACGCGTTGGTGACCTAAAGGGTGATTCGCTGAAACGCGAAATCCGGATGGTCGTCGAGCACCTTTGTGACGCAGAAGACACGCTTCTCAATCGCCAAGAACGCGACAAGATCGTTGATGAAGTCTTGGATGAAACGTTTGGACTGGGCCCGCTCGAGCTGATCCTTAAAGACCCCAAGGTCAGCGATATTTTGGTCAACGGACCGAAAAACATCTACGTCGAAAAAGGCGGTCGGATGGTCAAGACCGACGTCGAGTTTCGCGACAACAAGCACCTGATGCAGATCATCGACCGCATCGTTTCTCGGGTCGGTCGTCGTGTCGACGAAACATGCCCGATGGTGGATGCTCGATTAGAAGACGGTTCCCGAGTCAACGCGATCATTCCACCACTAGCACTTGACGGTGCGGCGATGAGTATTCGTCGCTTTGGTAGCAACCCGCTCAAGTTGGAAGACTTGCTGAATTACCGCGCGTTCACGCCAGAAATGGTGATGTTGTTGGAGGGTTGCATCAAGGCACGCCTCAACATGATCATCTCCGGCGGTACCGGTTCTGGTAAAACAACGTTGCTCAACACATTGTCTTCGTTCATCGGCCATGAAGACCGAATCGTAACCATCGAGGACGCTGCAGAATTGCAGTTACAGCAAGACCACGTCGTTCGTCTTGAAACTCGACCAGCGAACATTGAAGGTACCGGTGCGATCACAGCGACGGACCTCGTTCGCAATGCACTGCGAATGCGTCCCGAGCGAATCATCATCGGCGAATGCCGTGGTGGTGAGACGCTCGATATGCTTCAAGCGATGAATACCGGTCACGACGGATCGCTGACCACCGTCCACGCAAACACGTCTCGCGATGCGATCGCACGTCTGGAAACACTGGTCATGATGGCAGGCTTTGACTTACCTGTGAAGGCAATTCGTCAGCAGATCTCCGGTGCAGTTGACGTTATTATTCAGGCCAATCGTTTGCAAGGCGGACCGCGTCGTGTCACGGCAATTACCGAAGTTGTCGGCATGGAAGGTGACACGATCGTGTTGCAAGATATTTTCCGGTATGTGCAAGAAGGTGTCGGCGAAGACGGCAAAGCGTTTGGCCACTTTGAAGGGACCGGTGTTCGTCCCACGTTCATGTCCAAGCTCGAAGCATCAGGTGTACGATTGCCTGCGAGTGCGTTCCGCGAACGTGAAATCATGAAAGCGTAAGCTTTCGCTGCGATTCACTTTTTCCATCCGCGTCACGAGGTTTCTCGATCATGCCCGCTACCCTGATCATCATTGCCGTTGGCATTGGTATTGCCTCGCTTGTCGCGTTCGCGACGACGATATTTGTTCCAGGTCAAGAAACGAATTCGACTGAAGACCGTTTATCGGCGATGTCGAGTCGGCGCGGCGGTGCAGCGGCAGCGACCAATCAGCCGTCATTGCTGATGACTTCTGGTCTGAATGACACGAAGAATTTGATCGACGTGTTTATGAAACGGATGCCTGCGTTAGGAGAGTATCTAAGACAAGCCGACATCAACATGTCACAGACCAAGTTTTTGGCCATTGTCTTAGCCTGCTTTGCGGGCGGTACTTTTGCGGTGGCAACCACGCCATTGCCGATTTTGCTTGCTCCGATTGCAGGTGTAATGATCGCAGTCCTGCCAATCATTTGGCTGTTGTTCGTACGCAAACGTAGACTTGCAAAATTTGGCCGTCAATTGCCGGAAGCTCTGGAGCTACTCGGTCGATCACTTCGCGCTGGACACTCCCTTGCCAATGGTTTCGGACTCGTTGGCACTGAAATGCACGATCCTCTGGCCAAAGAATTCCGGCGAGTTTTTGAAGAGCAGAATTTTGGTATCCCGTTAGAAGAAGCTCTTGAGGACCTTTCGGACCGCGTTCCAAATATGGACCTTCGATTCTTTGCAACGGCAATCATTCTTCAGCGAACCACGGGAGGTGACTTGTCGGAAATTCTCGACAAAATCGGTCACTTGGTTCGTGAGCGACTGCAGATCTTAGGACAAGTTCAAGCGTTAACGGGCGAAGGTCGCCTCAGCGGTATTGTGTTGCTCGCAATGCCACCAGCATTATTCCTGTTCATGCTGAAACTCAATCCCGAGTACGTGATGCTGCTTTTTAAGGATGAACTCGGGCACTACATGCTTGGGATAGCACTGGTCACGCAAATTATCGGTGCGTTGGTCATTAAAAAAATCATCACTATCAAAGTCTGATCACTATGTCAATTTGCAACCTATGCTCGCCCCTGTTTGCAGTCAGTATCCCAGGCCTTACCGTCCTGACACCGATTGCAATTTTCTTTGCGATCGCTGCCGGTGTTTGGTGGCTGTTGGGAATGTTCAATGGCGATGGCGAGCAATCCGTCGAAAACCGACTAGAGGAACTTCGCAGCCCCCGCATGCGTACACCCGCATCGACGGTGACTGATGACAAGGCGAAAAAGAAAAGCGAGGCTCTGACTGCGGTGCTTGAACGTGCGACCCAGCCACTTGCCAGCACCGTCAGAGGCACAGAAGCACAAATGAGCAAGACACGTGAGCGTTTGTTGCATGCCGGTTTCCGTCGCGAGCAATCCCCCATCGTTTTCAAGGGAGGCCAACTGATTCTCGGTTGTTTCGGTTTGTTCCTTGGCGGCGTTGTTGGTCTCTTTTTCGATGGTGTTTCAACTCAACTTGCAATGAAGGCCACAATCGGCGGTGGACTTGGGTTCTATTTGCCGGAGATAGTGCTGATGATCATGGCGAGCAAACGAAAAGAAGCGATATTTCTTGGCTTGCCTGATGCGCTCGATTTGATGGTAGTCTGTGTCGAGGCCGGCCTCGGTCTTGACCAAGCGATGCGTAAGGTCGGCGAGGAGATGAAGAAATCTCACAAGGTCATTGCTGAAGAATACAACGTCGCCAACCAACAGCTTCAGTTCGGACGAACTCGAAGTGAAGTGCTGCAAGCCCTTGGATTTCGCAGCGGTGTGGATGACCTGAGGCAACTTGCGTCGATTTTGATCCAGGCCGATAAGTTTGGCAGCAGCGTTGGCCAAGCACTTCGCGTCCAAAGCGATGCGATGCGCATCAAACGCAGACAGATTGCCGAAGAAAAAGCTGCGAAGACCGCCGTGAAGATGATTTTCCCACTCGTCTTGTTCATCTTTCCAGGAATCTTCGTCGTTTTGGTTGGACCTGCAGCGATCAATATGTATCGCAATTTGATAACGATGTAATGCCTTCTAGCTAGGCAGCGGGCCGATAGCTTTGGATCGCATCGTTGAGAACGGACAACTGATCAATGGCTGACTGTGACGAATCAAGGAAAACGAACTTGGTTCCTGCGATTTCGCACCAGTTACCCGGTTGCCCACCAAGGAACTCCTGTCGGACTTGAAATCCCATCGACCTCGCGTCACGCATGCGATTGGCTAGTCGTGCCACAACGTTTGGCTTGAATGCCGTTTCTGATTGAGCCTGCGTCATATCCCACAACCTTGTCGATCAAGCAGTCCTGGTAAGATTTGCGGCCCTGCGAAAACAGGTCCTTTGAAGGCTTCCTACCGAGCGAAACAAGCGTGGTGTAGTGCATTGGGAGTTCGTCCCGATAGATCAAATACTCTTGTTTGGGCACCTGCATCTTCATTTTCCCATGCCAATTTCATGATCCAGCACACTGAGCCAACTGAGTCGCAGCAATTGATAGCGATGGGTCAAGAACTCCGCCGCCTGCAGTCGTTAGCAACCATCGGCGAGCTTGCGGGAACCGCAACACACGAATTCAACAATGTGTTGATGACCATCATGAACTACGCAAAGCTAGGCCTTCGCAATCGTGACGAAGCGAGTCGAGACAAAGCGTTGACCCGGATTCTCGACGCGTCCCTGCGAGCGGCCAAAATCACGAGCACCATTCTTGGTCAAGCAAAAAATCGCCCTGACTCAATGCAGCCGACTGACATCGCAAAGATTGTCGACGACACGCTGGAACTGCTTAGCCGCGAAATGCGGAAGTATCGTGTGAATGTTGAATCGAGCGTCGGCACCGGCGTCGCTAAAGCGATCGCCAGCGGAAACCAAATCCAGCGAGTTCTTATCAACCTCCTGGTCAACGCACGACAAGCGATGCCCGATGGTGGGTCGGTCTTCGTGTCGCTAAACGATGACCCACAAGCCGATGAAGTTGTTCTTGCGGTCCGTGACACGGGTACCGGAATTCCACGAGACCAATTGCCGCATATCTTCGACGCGTTCTATACGACAAAAGAAGGGCCTGACGAATCTGGAAAAGGCGGTACTGGGCTCGGGTTGGCATCGTGCAAGGAAGTGATTGATGCCCATGGAGGACGTATTCGTGTGGAGAGCACCGTTGGCAAAGGAACAGCCTTTATAATACGCCTTCGTCGCGCGGCTTAGCATCGTGCGGCAAACAAGTGTCGCCTTTCGCTCCGCGAAAGAGCGTTCTTCCGTTCTTTCACGAAGCGAAAGACGACATTAAAAGACCACGCGATGCTTAACGACTGTCCATTGCCCAGTATCGATACTAGGGAAAGAATCGGTTGCAACGATCGAAATATCGCTTGACTGCCATCTACTACATTACGAAGTCCGGTAGTTACCAATCGCAAGCTAAGTTTCGATGGCTTTTTGGTGGAGCCAGCGACGCGAGTCGACCACTGCGCAGCGTCATCTCGAAGCAAGCACTAAATCTTGAGCGATTCATCGACGATTCTTTCAGCGGCAGAGAATCGGCAACACGGTAATACCGACCGCTGCTCCCGTGTCGAACTGTTGCCGTTTGCGATTGCAACACTGCTTGGCGCGTTTCTGGTGTTTCAGGTTCAACCCATCATCAGTAAATGCGTGCTGCCATGGTTCGGCGGCACCCCTGCCGTTTGGACAACTTGCATGTTGTTTTTTCAGGTGCTGTTGTTCGCGGGCTATGTTTACGCGCACGTGCTGCGAACTTATTTGTCGCTTTGGCAACAGGGAAGTGTTCACATTTGTTTATTGGTCGCGGCATTGTTTGCATTGCCGATTGAGCCCGCCGACGCATGGAAACCACTTGGTGATTCGTCGCCGATCGTTCACTTGCTTTGGCTGCTTGGTGCGCATGTCGGGCTACCCTACTTTGTTCTCAGCAGCACTGGCCCGTTAACACAGGCCTGGTTGAGCACTCGGATCCAGGACAACCGCGTTTACCGACTATACGCGCTGTCAAACGTTGGTTCACTCGTCGCGCTGCTGAGTTATCCGTTTGTCGTTGAGCCATTGCTTTCGGTTAGCAAGCAATCTGACACCTGGTCGTGGATGTTCGCCGGATTCGTTCTTATTCAGTCGTTGGTTGCGATTGGAATCATATTCGGCAAACCGAGGACTTCATTCGGTACGGGAACCGCCAACGTCCAGTTCACGGAATTGGAAACCATATCCACCCAACAGAAACTGAGTTGGTTGTTCTTGCCAGCATTAGCATCGACGCTGCTACTGACGACCACCAATCATGTCTGTCAAGACGTTGCCGTGATCCCATTCCTTTGGATCTTACCGCTAAGTCTTTATCTGATCAGCTTCATCATCTGCTTTGACTCACCCAACCTTTACCATCCCAAGGTTTACGCGGCGTTGGCACTACTCATGGTTGTGGCCATGAACGTGTCGACCAAGCTACCACCGTCCGGACGACTGGTGATAGACGCAGGTGGATCGACACTGTTTTTGTTCTTCGTTTGTATTTTGTGTCATGGCGAAGTGGCAAGATTGAAGCCATCGATCAATCACTTGACACAGTACTACGCGATGCTTGCTGCCGGTGGTGCCTTGGGGGGAATAATCGTGGCGGTCCTTTGTCCAACGTTTCTAAATGATTACAGCGAGCACCCCGTTGTGACGACGGTCAGTGCGTCAATCGCCGTGATGTTATTTTTGTCGGTACGCAGTTGGAAAGGACGCATTTACGATTGGAAAGTGATTCGTGGCGTCCGTTTTGCCGCAATCGCATTGCCACTTGTCAGCATGGGTGCCGCTGCCAGTTACTCGTTTCCTGGCCTCATTGAATCAGATCGAAATTTCTTTGGTGTCTTGAGGGTCGAAGAGTCCAACGGTGATCGCGCACTCGTACACGGGACGACTATTCACGGGTTGCAGCGTCAGTCGCCTAACCAAGCAAAACCAACCACCTACTACGGGCCGCAAAGTGGAATCGGCAAGTTGCTCGCTGCCAGCGGCGAACATAGAGAGATTCGTGTTTGCGGTGTGGGACTGGGTTGCGGCGTGTTAGCAAGCTACGGACGCGCAGGTGATCGATACGATTTTATTGAAATCAATCCGGCTGTCGTCCGCGTTGCCAATGAACACTTCTCTTTCATTCGCGATTCACTCGCGAAAATCGAGAGCCATCTTGGTGACGGACGATTGGCTTTGGAGCGGATGAATGGTCGTCGATTTGACGTGATCGTACTGGACGCTTTCAGCAGCGATTCGATCCCCGCGCATCTATTAACTCGAGAAGCAATCGCTCTGTATCGAACTCGATTGGCTGAAAATGGTGTGATCGCGGTGCATGTCTCGAATAAACATCTGGATCTTGCTTCGCTGGTGCATCGATTGGCAAACGACGCGAAAATGATCAGCAAGTTAATCGTGTCAGGGGGCGATCTGGAGGACCGAACACTGCCAGCACTGTGGGTCCTGGTCGGAGATCGATCCAATCCAATCTGGTCACCCGAACTTTTGGCGTATGCATCCGACCCCAAAGTCGCTGACCTTGAAAACGCACCACTTTGGACTGACCAACAGCACAATCTCTTGAGCGTATTTCGTACGCCTTAGTTGTTCAAATCCCGCAGGCTTGCCCTGCGGATCGTTGGGTTTTTCCCTAATAATCCATTCTCAATCACCGCCGCACCCGACGTACGCACGCTCGATTGCCGAAGGCAATCGAGCGTGCGTACGTCGGAGAGACATAGTGAAGCTATTCAG
>JAYVSE010000182.1:0-17664 GCA_043775635.1 Planctomycetaceae bacterium
CCGCAGGCGGAAAGCGTTGTGCTTCGGTTGATGACGTTGCACGCCAACGTGATTCGATTCGCGAAAATGTCTCGTAATCATTGCACGAACACCGTCTGCGAACTTCCAGAACTCGAAAAAGACAACATGAGGGCGGTTCGCATTAAGTGGAAAGCAGACTGCGAGGCATCAAGCGATCGATTGCTTGATATTGGCTGCCAACTCGAAGACGCCATTGATGACTGGCGACGTTTTATCATCGCGAATTGCAAAGGCGATGAATGCCAGCGGATATTTCAAGCATTGCAGCAACGTCAACAGCGTCTCTGGTCAGAGAACATAAAGGGGCCAGAAGTCGATCGAATGACCGACGGCCCTGAGTAACGAAGGGCAGAACAAGGCGGTCAACCCGAGCGGCGGATCGGGCGGATTCTGAAATCAAAGGTTCTTGGCCGCCGCCGGGTTACCTTGGTCGTTCGGCAATGAAAATCAGTAAAGGCGTCGATTTACCACGGAGACAATGCAATGCCACGGAAAACAGCGCTGAAGCGCCGCAACCTCAACGAAGAGATCGATGTCAGGGTCTTCAAAGATATCCAGATTCGGTTCCCTGGGGATGTTTACATTTTGGCTGTATGGCTGGCGATGTCAGATCGGGCTAAGAGTACGCCGACATGCCATGCCCACACGACCTTGCATGGCTTGGCACGATATTTTGAAAGTTTGCATGGCAGCAGTTTTTCGAATCCATTGACCAGTGAAGACGTCATGGACAAGTTTCGAACGCACGGGATCACTGGAAATCCACTGCTTCGACTCGATGCAACGGCCGAACTGAGCTTTCCAATGTCAATAACGGTACATTCGGCAATCCGAATGGTCGCACCAACTGCAAAAAATGCCGAACAAGGCGATGCCCACCAAGCCCACGATCGGCTTTCTTGACTTGAGCCCGGCTTAGCCAGGGTCTGACTTGATCTTCGGTTTTCAACCAATTATGTAACCCGCAATCTCCAGTGCGAACACCGAAGATCAAGTCTAGTATCTAGCAAAAACAACATCGCAAGCAAAGCATTCGTGATGTCGCCTGCATGCGGAAGTTCATCACGATCTTGAATCTACTGATCAAGACAGACCAGTTGTGGGAGAACAAAATGAGCGTCTGAACATTTGCACAGACGCTCTAGGCGACGTCATTGACGCACCGTCGACTGCCATTACGTTTGCAGTCCGCACCAATATCCGAGTGACTTTCGATGATTGAGCCGCTACAATGGAGGGACAGTATCCTAAATCGCGGAGGTTCCAATGACCGCCGAACAGCTTATATCCGATGCCGCATCTCTGCCCGTCTCCGACCGACTTCGCGTAGCCGAGGCGATCTGGGATTCACTGCCGGAGAATGTAAATCCAACGCCAGGACCCGAGATCAAGGCTGAGTTTGATCGCAGGTTGGCGAATTATTGGCAGAACCCAGAAACGGCAATGACCATCGACGAACTTCGGGACCGACTTGATGCTGATCGGACGAGATGAACGTACGACTCGTTGACGACGTTTGCCTTGACTTGCGATCCGCTCGGGACTGGTATGATGAGAAGCGGGAAGGTCTGGGTGACGAATTTGTTGATCTTTTCTTCACCATCGCGAGAGGCTTGCCAAATGTTTCATTGCATCACTCGGTTGACGAGACCGGCTATCGTCCGACACGTATGCCGCGATTTACTGCGGTGATCTACTACGACCTTACCGACTCTGAGATAGTACTCATGAGCATAATGCCTTAACGCAGGTAAGTCAAACTCCCGCTGGACTTCAGACCGTACTGCGGCCCGCGCTGAACTGAAACATTATCCGTGAAGAGTCATGAATCGTACACTCGCACTCTTGTTGATGGCGTCCGTGATTGTAGTAGCACTTTGCTATACATTGTTTTTTGCGGTTAAGAATGCTCACGACGCTGCACGAGAATTATCTTGTCATAATAACATCAAACAGATTGGGTTCGCTCTACTAAACCACGATGCGTCGTTCCGACATCTTCCGCTTGCCGTTGAGACCAAGGATGGCGCATTGTGGCGAAGTTGGCGCACGCACATCTACCCGACATTCATAGAACAAATGGAAGCGATGTATGGTCTCCTTTGATGTCCGGGTTTTGGACCCTACACATGTACGTAATGTGGGCTATACTCGCTCCCGCACCATTACTTGTGCAATGCGCCCCAATCTCGTTCGACTACCCTCGCATTAAACCGGGGCAATCATGCCATGAGTAGGAGCACGGCATCACAAACCAACTCTCCCCTTACCCGAAAGAAATTGCATGTCAAGCTTCAAATGTGCGTTCGTCGTGATTGTGTTTTTGAATGTCTCTGGATTTGCCCAGGCTTCCGAGCCTGACGAAATAAGAGTGAAAGTTGAGGCAATGCAGCGGGAAGCCGTCAAGCTAGCCAAGCACGCCCACAACGAGAATGCCCACAGCGAGCACGCTGCCAATCTCAAGCGACAAGCAAAGGCCATGATGGTCGAAGCCGAGCGTCTCGAACAGCATCAATCGGATCAACCACACCCTGCGATCATGAAGCTCACGCAGCGGCTTGAACAACTTCGTGGACAGGAAAAGGAACTCGCAGAATCTGCTGGGGAGGGAGAACGGCTTGACAAAGTCCGCCTTGCCATCAAGCAAACCGAAGTGGAACTTCAACAACTGTCACAGCAACCTGAACGCCAGCACCACTCACAGGACGAATTGCCCGGCCGACTGGAACACATGCGAAAAGCTGTAGAGCACTTGAAACACGCTGGCCTGCAAGATGTCGCTGCGCATGTTGCTCAACGAGTCGCAGCCGCAGAACGAGAAATGCATGAACACCCGCGTCCTCACGATGGTGACGTGATACACGAAGTCATGAAGCAACTCGAAACGATGCGGAATGAAGTTAAACAGTTGCGTGATGAGGTCAGCGACCTGAAAAAGGATCGGAAGTAACTTTTGAGTGTCTCAGGTCGTTTTGATCTGGTCAGCCGGTACGGAGATCCCCGAATTCTCCGCGCGGGCATAGAAGTACTTTTTCGCTAGTTCTACGGCACAAACATAGAGGAAGGTAAGCAAAATCAAGATTGCCATCAGGCTGGGAGGTAGCGGTACGAAGCCCATGAGCGAATGAAATGGGAGATAGGGCAACAACAAAGTAATCGCGATCACCACGATGGTGCTCACTAGCAAGAGCTTGCCGGGACGACTGCGGAAGCATAGCCGCCTGGTCCTGACCACGAGTGCTATGACCAACTCTGTTAACAGCGACTCGATGAACCAGCCAGTGCGGAATTCTTTTTCTGCGGCGCTAAATACATACAAGAGAATCCCAAAAGTCAGAAAATCGAATAGGGAACTTACGACGCCAAACAGGACCATGTATCGGCTGATGAACTTGTTGTCCCAACGACGTGGCTTGGCCAGCCACTCGGGATCTACGTTGTCGCTGGCGATCGTCGTCCCTGGAATATCGGACAGAAAATTATTGAGTAGGATCTGCGATGCCAGCAGCGGCAAAAACGGTAGAAACATTGAGACGATTGCCATGCTAAACATGTTGCCGAAATTCGCGCTAATCGTCGTTAAGATGTATTTCAATGTATTGGCAAACGTCCGCCTACCTTCATCGATCCCTTCGCGCAAGATGCCGAGGTCTTGTTCTAGCAAGATCAGGTCAGACGCGTCTTTCGCAACGTCGACCGCGTTGTTTACTGATATTCCCACGTCAGCAGCATGCAATGCGGGCGCGTCATTGATGCCATCGCCCATGTAGCCGACAACGTGCCCTGTCTTTTGCAAGGCTAAAATAATGCGTTCCTTCTGATTGGGATCGACTTCTGCAAAGAGTGTTGTCCTTGGTGCTGCGTACCAGAGTGCTTCGTCTGCCATTCTGTTGAGATCGGTCCCTGTCAATAAGCCGTTGATTGGCAAGTTGACGGCCTCAGCGACGTGTCGCGCCACCAGTTGATTGTCGCCAGTAATGATCTTGAGTTGAACGCCGCGCTCCTTAAGGTCGGCAATTGCTTTTGACACGTCGGCCTTCGGTGGATCAAAGAAAAGCAAAAACCCAGCAAACGCGAGTTCCTTCTCTTCCTCGCGGGAATAAGAAGCGTTCTGAGAAGTAATCGTTTTCGTTGCCACTCCCAAAACCCGGAACCCTTGGCCACTCCATTCGCGAAATCGCTCATCAATGGCCGCTCGTCGGGCATCATCCAAAGGTAAGGTTTCACAGGTGGTTTGCACGGAGTTGCACACTTTAAGCACATTGGCCAGCGCTCCCTTCGTGATCATGGTTCGCATGCCTTGATTGTTAGAAACAATCACGGTCAGTCGTTTTCGATTAAAATCGTATGGAATCTCAGCTATTTTTTGTTCCGAGCTAATATCCAATTGCGATTTTTCTCCGAAATTGTTTATGGCCTCATCCAACGGGTTGTTCAATCCTGTCTGATGCTTGGCATTGAGATACGCAAATCGAAGCACAGCGTTGGATGCGGTTCCTTGCGAGTCCAAGGCGTCCTTGAGAACGACCACTCCATCCGTCAGCGTGCCCGTTTTGTCGGTGCAAAGAACGTCCATGCTGCCGAAGTTTTCAATGGCATTTAACTTTCGCACAATGACACCACGCTTGGCCATCCGTTGTGCTCCGTGGGCAAGAGTAATGCTGATAATGGCGGGTAGGAGTTCAGGTGTTAGCCCAACGGCGAGAGCAAGGGCAAACAACAAAGAGTCCAACGCTGGTTTGGCGCGAATGATGTTGACTGCCAAAACAACTACGAACATAACGAACATGACTCGTGTGAGCAGAAAGCCAAAGCGATGGACCCCGCGCTCAAACTCCGTCTCCGCTGGACGCAACTTGAGTCGTTCCGCAATCTGCCCGAAGACGGTGGCCTTTGCTGTCTGAACGATTAGAACGGTTGCCGTTCCACTACGGACACTGGTCCCCATAAAGACGCAGTTGACTCGCTCCATCAAACTGGCATTGGCTGGCACTTTGTCTGGCTTTTTTTCCACCGGGAAGACTTCGCCGGTGAGGACCGCTTGGCTCACGAAGAGATCATTGGCGTCCAAGATGACGCCATCGGCTGGGATGAGGCTTCCTGCGGAAAGCAAGACAATATCCCCTGGGACTACTTCGCTTGACAGCACTTCGCATTTCTTTCCATCACGCATGATGGTCGATTTGATCGTGACCTTGGATCGCAGCTTCTCGATAGCATCGCTTGCGCGGTATTCTTGCCAAAAACCAAGCGTTGTACTTCCCATAACGATGGCAATCACGATCAACGCGTCGGGCCATTCGCCCGCGATTGCTGAAACGATCGCCGCAAACACAAGAATCAAAACTAATGGGCTTTTGAATTGGCCCAGCAGCAAACTGAACGTGGTAGATTGGCTAGCCGCGTTGATGGAATTGGGGCCAACTTGCTGCAGACGCCGTTTTGCGTCCGCTTGACTGAGACCAGTACGCGCAGCATGCAACTCGGTCAAGAGCTGCTCAGGAGCCATGCTCCAGTAGGCGCTCAATCTTGCGCCAGCATCCTCACTCTGGTTTACGATCGGCTTCATAACACTATCTCATCGATCCTGCGCCACTGACTTTCTAATTTGGATGATCGCAATTGCTTGGTCTATACTTGCCGCGCGAGTATTTGCTTGAGTACTCGAACGTCCACTGGCTTGACGGCATGACCATCGAAACCAGCACCCATTGATTTTTGACGATCGCTGTCTTGTCCAAAGCCCGTCATGGCAATGACTCGTACGCCCGTAAATTGAGGTCGTTCACGCAGCCACCTAACAAACTCGTAACCCGTCATGCCCGGCATCGAGATGTCCGAAAAGATAAAATCGGGAATGATTGCATCGGTTTGACTTAGCAACTCAGACGCCTGCCGACCATTCTCTGCCGTCTGTACTTCGTGACCAAGCTTGGTTAGCAATCGAGACATAACCATCGTAATCGCTCGAGTGTCATCGACCACGAGGATGCGAAAAGATCGACTGGGCAGTTCATCGACCGACTCAGGTGTCATCATTTCAGGAGCAGTGCCCAAATCTGCCCGCGGAAGCGCGATGGTGAATCTGCTTCCATGTCCGACGCCTTTGCTATAGGCCTGGACTGTACCTCCATGTTTTTCGACAATCTTTTTCACCAACGTAAGTCCGATTCCTAGCCCCGACGCTCCGCGTTCGACGCTAGCCCCCACTTGTGAAAACATCGCGAACACTTCATCGAGATTCTCCGGTGCAATGCCAATCCCGTTGTCGCTCACATCAATGAATACCCAATCATCACGCAATTCCGTGGTTATTTCGATCCGGCTGCCCACATCGCTGTACTTTGATGCGTTATTGATCAAGTTGGAAACAACTTGCGTAAGCCGAGCCGCGTCCACGTTTACGACAACGTCGTGAAGTGACGGATGAACTTCCAGCGTCTGAGCGTTACTATCGACCTGCGGTTGGCAAGCCTCCACTGCGGCTTCGACAATGGGAGCCAGCAACGCACGCATCTTTCGCAGCTCAATTCGCCCGCGACTGATACGCGAAACATCCATCAAATCGTCGATCAAACGCACCATTTGATCCGTTTGCCGATGGACAATATGGAGCAATTCCGTCGTCTCTTTGTCATGCTCGGACATGCTTAGAAGCTGGACCGAGTTCTTAATGGGCGCTAGCGGGTTACGAAGTTCGTGAGCCAACGTGGCAAGAAACTCAGTCTTGTTGCGGTCAGACTCAGACAATTCTGCCGCAATTCTCTCTAACCGCTCCTCATATAGCTTTCGCTCAGTCAGGTCCCGCAGCACTTTGTTGTAGCCCATCAAGCGTCCTGCGGAATCAAATGCAGCGGTCGTAATTCCCGAAGCCCAAAACTGTTTCCCGTCTTTTCGCTGCATCCAGCGGTCGTCGCTCGCCTCGCCTTCGCGTGCGGCCGTGGTAAATTCCGCTTGTGCGCTACCGTTGGCAATTGATTCGGGTGTAAAGATCGCTTGCAAAATATCAGCCCCAATGAATTCTGACTCCGTGAATCCTAAGACTTGTTTGACGCCTTGGTTCCAGGTCGCTGCCTTCAAATCGGGAGTGATCAAAAAGATTGCGTAATCGCTGACTTGTTCAAGAAACAACCGCAGTTCGCGGTCGGTGGCTTGCTGCCGCGCAGCGGCTGTCGACTGATGCCGCCGATTGTGCTGGACGAGATACAACAATCCTGCGACCAACGTCAGCGATGCTAGAATGGAACCAACGGTTGTCGCGACTCCCAGTTGGTGCGCGCCGTCAGCCGATTGTCGGCGAGTTTTTTGGACTGCGCGAGCGATTGCCTTCATTTGATCCAGATGCTGATGCAGGCCTTCCATGGTCGCTTCGCCGTCAACCGATTTGATGATCGATAACGCAGCCTCGAAACCTGATTCGCGTCTTACCTTGATCAACTCCGCTAGCTCTGCGAGCCTGATTTGCGCAAGCGGTTCTACCAGTTCAAGCTGGTCTTGCTGCTCAGGAACTGGCGATGTCAAGTCACGGATCAATTCAATCTCTTCATCCACACGCTGGACCGCCTGTTGATAAGGCAACAGGTACGAGACCTCACCCGTAATGATATAGCCACGCTGCGCTGCTTCCGCATCCGTCATCGTTGATTCAAAAGCTTCGATTGCTAACAGTACGTTCGCACTGAGCTCGACTTGAATGAATTGTTCAGCCGATTTCTCGAGGTTGAAATAAGCCAGCAGTCCATTGATAAGGACGAGACAAACAACAAGGGCCACTGCGATAGGTTCAGCAAAATTCGCTGGGACAAGCCGTGGCTGACGAGCGCCATTTAGTAATGTCAAGTTGCACCCAATTCGTCACCCTGGCCGACTCGCGCAATCGCATCGGCAAAGCGTATCCGTTGTTCGTTGCTCAAGCTGCTCATTCTCTGTCAAAAATTGACATGGTTCGATCCTACTGATTTCGCCGAACGCTGATGACTAGCAAGATGATCGCGTTGACGATTGAACCGATCCAACCGCTTGATTGGAACATCTCTCCGCCTCGCAGTAAATAACCGATGGAACCACCGACAAAGGATCCGGCGACACCTAGCATGATCGTGCCAAAGCAACCCATCGCTTGCGAACCTGGAATTATCCCACGTGCGATAAGACCGATGAGGAACCCGAATAGTATCCATCCAATAAGCCAAAACATGATCACTACCTATCGTGACTTTATGCCTTGCGAGACAATTGGAAGTGCTCTCGCGTTTTCGCGACCAATTGAGGGCTTGTCATCTTGTCGGAAGTTTCGATAACAACGTCATGCTTTGTATTTCCAGACGTGGAAATATAATTCTGGAATTCCTTCTTTGCTTCCCCAGGCCCAAAAATGAATAGAGTGTCGGCACCAGCAACGTATCGAAGTATTGAATCGTACATTTCGATTCTGGCGTTCGTATGCTTTTGCTCGAGCCGGTTCTCAGCTACGAAATCATTTCGCGTGAATTCGTGCTTGGCTCTTGAGGCGCTAGTTTGAGGAAACGGCTCAGACGTTCCTGCTTGAAACGACTGCAGTTCGTTTTCTTCGTCGCTAACCAGAACTGCAGTTGCATGCTCGCGATCAATCCAGATTCCTGCCTTAAGGCCTTTCATCTCAGTTCCTTCATTCAAAAGTTAACGGCTTACAGGACGAATCAGTGGGTGATAGACTAACCCTTAATGAACGATTAGCAGGTGCAATGCAAGAATGATGCCAAGACTGTCTAAATAAATTAGCAATCAAGTGATCACTTGATTGCGTGTTTCCCGACGCAGGTCAGTTTCATCGGTGTCGCTGGCACTGGCTCGGTTTCAACCAACTTGGTCGTCCATGGCGCAGCCCAAGTTCCGCAAGTTGGCGAACTGATCAACAAGCCGATGGCGCCGTGAAAGGCGATTTCGGTGGCACATAACGTGCACCATGTGACATCATCATCCCCGTATGGCGTGGACTTAAGCTCTCCATCGAGCGCGTCTCGATGGAAGCCAGATTGACCGACTAGAAGTTGAAATTAATAGCGAAGCATCGCGCGGTCATTTATGTTGGTCTTTCGCTCCGCGAAAGACCGGAGAAACACGACTTTCGCGGAGCGAAAGGCGACACTTAGTTAGTTCGCCCGAAACTGCTCAATCAGTAATTCGGCTTCGTAACGTAGTGCGATGTCCTTGGTGATTTTTGCAACTCGGGCCAGCGCGGGCTCCGCCATCCGTCCAAAGCCCTCAATATTTGACGGTATCGAATAGGGTTCATTCGTGTCGCTTTCCTTTTGTTCTGCATAGTGCATCACGCGTAAGGCTGCGCTCTCCGCGACGGCCTGGGTCATTTTCTGCTCACTCGTTGGCGACATGACTTCCATGCGTCCCACCATGACCCGCAGCATCTGTTGTGGCTTCGGTGTGACGCTTAGCGGTAGCAGTTCCTCGGTCATCGGTCCAGGCAACATGTACAACACACGCGTGCCATTTTCGGTGAACCACGACTGTTGCCAGGTGTTGACCATGGATGCGGCTTCTTTTTCGTACAGCCCTTCAGCGATCAAGCTCTGGTGTACCATCGCGAAGAGTTGTTCCTGGCTCACCGTTTTCAACCCATCAAAGGGCAGTGATTGTCCTGAGTTGACTTGGTCGCTACGAGTGGCTTGGATTGTCGTGCCATCGACATTGATCAAAATTAACGATCGGATCGGCAGTTCTCCGTTGTTGGTGACGACAGCATTTTCTCCATCGAAGTGGGTCGTGATCGGCAGTTGAAACTTTCCGACGCCACGATAAAACAAAAATTTTTCGAAATAGCTTTGCGTGTCTGACGTGTTGCGGACATGCACCAGTGCAGCGTCGGTCTCACGCGCCGCAGCGTAGTGTTGCTCATCGGCTGCGTGTGGTATCAGCGAATGAACAATACTGGATGTCACTTGTTCCCGGACCGCACTATTGGCTAAGTTTGGCACCAGTTCTGCGGTCGGAATCAAGTCAACGTTTCCCCAATGCAAGCTTGAGTTTCTAATCAACTCACCCTTGCCGAATATATTGTCTTCATCTATCGCTGGCAGTATGTGACGGGCGGGCGGATAAAATTCGGTCAACAGTCCTGACGGAAAATCGACACGAACGTCGACAGTCCTGAATCGGTCCGTGTAGAAGTAGGTTACCGGAGTTTCCATTCGGACACGGCCTCGCAAGCGACCCTTAGAAAAGATCCGGTTTAATCCCGTTGAAAAAGATCCTCGATCGAACACGTAGTCCGGCAGATCGCTGTGCTTGACGTCCAGCGGCCGGAAATCGATGAAGACCCCATCGCTGCCAGAGAAAGTCGTAAACGTGCCCCACTCATGGACCACAAATTCACCGTCATTCGTTGGCGGAGTCACTGGTACCGTGGTCGTTGGTTGGCGGCATTCTTCGGTTCGGCGGCATGCGTGGCGATAGCAAGTACGGTGGCGAAAATGGAAACCATGCCAGAAGAAGCGATTGAGTGACGCATAATGTTCCCTTTGAAATGGTGGGTCGCAGTGAATCACGGGTCACTTTTCCCGTGACCGTAAACAAGTCGCAATCCTAAGGGTTTCAGACCGGTAGAATCTTGGCATCGATTTGAATTTCGAAAGACTTGGCTTAGTTTTGGAAATCATCCGGTCTGCGATGCGGGTCAGTGCGTCTGTATTTAATAGCCAACCATGTGGAACAACTTTGAAGTGGGATAGGCTTCCAGCCTGTCAATTTCAATGCGACAGGCTGGAAGCCTATCCCACTAATTGATCGAGCGATATCAATGAAGTCCAGCGACGACGAAGGTGATACTTCTTGAGTGACACCGGTGCCATACACGAAGAAGCGAGCTGCCAACTGGATGTACAGTTTTGGTATAGGCGAGTATTCGCCTATTGCCATTCTCGGTTGATTTCGCCCATCGATGCTGAGGACGCGACTCAAGAAACGTTCTTTCGTGCGCTGACTCGCATTCATGAACTGCGATCGCCAGCGGCGATGGGCGGTTGGCTTCGACAGATCTCGCACCATGTTTGCATCGACATGATCCGCCGCCAGAAAGTACGCCAAACATCGCCTGCTGATTTCGATGAAATCGCCGGCGTTACGACTGTATCGGTTTGTCATCACGAGCATCGCGAGCACGTTGTTCGCTTGGTACATGCATTACCCGAGTCACTTCGCGAAATTGTTTTGCTTCATTACTACGACAATCTGACTTATGACCAAATGGCAACGTGGCTGAACGTGGCAAGGTCCACGGTCAACGAGCGACTCAGTAAAGCTCGTCAACTATTGAAACAGCAACTGGCAGCGGAGAACGCGTCATGATGACATGCGATATGATCCGTCCTTTGTTAGACGCATTGATCGATCGAGAACTTACGGTCGATGAATCAAAGCAGGTTGAAACACATTTGAATTCATGTGATGCGTGTCGGCAGGAACACGAATCTTTGGTTGAACTCGATCAACTGTTGTCGAGTTCGCTGATGGTCAACGACGTGGACCGCAAGATTGCGACCGTTATGCAGCGGCTGGAATCGCCGACCGAGTTGGCAAAGAACGATCGGCATCGGTGGAAGTGGGTTTCATTGGTCGTAGCCGTTGCTGCGACGCTCTTGCTCGCGCTCTTGCCAGCAATGGTTGACGGACTGAAAACGCGTGGCGTGCCAGTAGCTAGACCCATTGTTGTGGCTCGAATGGTGCGAGCGACTGGCCCGGTCCAATTGCTTTCACCCGGAGCACGCGACTGGACGAGCATTTCCCCTGGTTCCAGCGAATCGTTTGTAGCCGGGTCACGCTTTAAAACGAGCGATACTGTTTTATGCGAATTCCAGACGTCTGCTGATGGTGTGATTCGGCTGAACGTATCTGCCGAATTGGTAATACACCAGCCCGATCGAATTGAGTTGTTGGCCGGCCAACTTTGGTGCTTAGCGCCCGCGTCGAACAGTATCGATGTGGATATCCCTGTTTCCAATGTCGAGACTCCGCGAATGGCAACCCTGGCATGTCCAAGCTCGTCAGAGTTTCAATGCATGGCGGGAAATGACTTTGCTTCGTGCAATTCGGTCTCACCCGAAAATGCGAATGCACGAATGACATTGGGAGCGTTCACCTGCCCGGTGGCTCCCGGTGAAACTGTGTCAGTCGACGCAAACCAAAATGTCGATCGAACAGCGAGTGATGACTCGGCCAGTAAGGTTTGGCAGCTACCGCTGCTGGCAATCGGAACGAGCGTGGATCAAGAGTTAGTATCATTGCTCAACAGCCTATTGGCACCCATCGGCAGGACGAAAGTACAGAGTCTCAACGAAGAACAAATCCTTCGACTTGGACCGCCGGGTGCGATTCCGCTACTGGCCTATGTCATTGCCGAATCGTCACCTAAGCATTTGGAGTTGCGTCGAACGGCTACTCGTTTAGCGTCAACCATCGCTGACGAACGAGGCGCTGGAATGCTAATGACGTTGACGTCAGACCCTGACGGATATATTGCCAACCAAGCCAAAGAATCGCTGAATCGTATCCTTGCCGAGCCAAAGCAAACTCAGTGATGCCGTCTCATCGGTTTGCAAATTGCTTCCAGTTGGCTTCGATCGATTCGACGTTTGCGTTCCCGGAGTGCAGCAAAACTTTGTACTGAAAGTGAATGGTTTCACCGGCGGCGAGCGTATGGCCAGCGGTCGGTTCGCCACCGATAAAGTGATGTTGGCCGAATGGATTGGCGGCAAACAAACCATAGGTTCTTACGTGCCAGCGACACGGGTGACCGAAGCTTGCGGGATGTTCAAGTACGGTGATGCCGACAACCTTTTCAGCCGCCGTCTTGGGATCGGCAACAGGGCCTGAGTAGTCGACCCAGCGTGATTTTTTTCCCCATGCATCACCGTCGTGCTCGCCGTGTTCGTTCAGAATCGTTCCGCCAAGCTTCGTATCAACAGCCATCGAGTCGGGCACACGGATCCCGAACGAGCCTTCCTTGGTATCGCCGAAGCGTACCTCTTCATCGCCTGCAGTGAGGTTGATTTCGAACTCGATGCTACGTTCTTTGTCATCGCCGTCGACGGTCATGATTCGCGACTCTCGCAGCAGTATCTCGTTATCGGGCGAGGTCCAGTTTGCTGTTGTTGCCAACTTGGCACCGGCTTGGCCGACTTCACTGTTTACGACAGCGTCGTGAATGATTCGCCCAGCTTTTTCACCTTCCATCCAAAAGTCGATTCCATTGACTTCGCCATGCGTGAACCAAAGTGAACGATGATGCACGTGATCCTTCGTACCAGCTTTGTCGGCGGGCTTCATCGGGAAGTCGCGGGTCATGCTTGTTCCACCGGGCCCGATGATCGGATAGACAATCGGTTTTCCACCACTGACGAATTCGTAACGCAAAACCAAGGCATCGTCCTGCAGGAGCGTTGCACCTTGCGAATCCGACTCCCAACGGAATGCACCGGACGAATCAGGAGTTTGCTCGTTTGCCCTAACAGCGGGGACGTCAGCATCGGTTGATTGCGTCGCTTGGGAATGCGCCGTTGATGAGGAAAACCCGCAACTGACAGCGGTTAAGACAGCGGCGAGAGCGTTGCGTATTGTAGATGTCGTCATAGTGTGTGTGCTTTTTGGAATCCAAAACGATGAAAGTAAGTGACGCCGTCGCCAGAGATTTACCACTAGATTACCATCACTGTATAACAGTTGAAGCTTAGCGTTCCTTTTTTTTGGTACGTTAACAGCATATTTGCATCGACCTGTTACGAGACTGGCCTGATGAAGTCAAGATTATCAATCGCTCACTTGATCGTTTGCTGCTTCGTCCATTCGCCGGCAGTGGGCGAGAAGCCAAGCCCTAATGCGGCATCGAAAAACAATCAAGGCAATCCAAAAATTTGCCTATCAGGGCAATGTGCTTTGTCGCGCCTCCGAGCTGCCATCGCCATTGCCCAGTGGACACTTCCTGCGTCAGTTCGGACAAGGTGACCGAGAAACGATCAATGGCCAAGCGGCTGTCCATTCAAAGTTGGCGGAGGCGGTGCCCCTGTCCGGGAACTGCTAGCGAAATCGCGGGCATCATTTTTGCTAAACCCAACTGTCTGCTCCGGTATTGACGATTGCAACGATTGCTCACGGTGTGAAAAAGCAACGATTGTAGCGGCGAATAAACAGGCCAGGAAAAATGGCCAAACTCCACGGATGGGATTTTGCAAAAAACCTGTTTTTTTGGGCGATTTTATGTTTTTTTTGGACGGTGCACCGTATTCTTGAACACACCGATACCGTCGTTTTTTAGTGGTCGGTTTGCATTTGCATCGCCGCCAACGAAAATAACCATTGGTTTCGCTCGCCCTTGATTAGCCGGTCCCAGCACCTGCAGCCAAATTTATGTCCTCTCGCGCCCGAAGTGAATGATGAATCACCAACGCATAAAGATCGCAATGGGTTTGCTCCTGTCAGCTTCGGTGCTGCCTGCAATCTCGCGTTTGACCCCGCAGGCTTTGGCGCAGGACGCCAGTTGCCCGCAGCCTTTGGCACAGGACGCCTGTTGCTTTGAACCATCTTATCGTTTGCAAACGGAAACGGTACTTGAACCGCAAACGGTTCAGCGGTTCCGCGTTGTCTACGAAACAGAGAATGTTGTTGAAGAGATCACTTCCCTTCGTCCTGTAGTCAAGACCCGAACGGAAGAACGCGAGTATCGCGTTGCGAAGCCTGTCACGGAAACGAGCTATCGTGAAGAGCGATACACAGTTTCCAAGCCCGTTGTCGAGACATCGTATCGCGATGAGCCTTACACGCAGACTCGCTATGTAACCGAAACATCCGAACGGGAAGAGCAACACACAACCTACCGACCGGTGACGGAAACACAGGTCTACCAGCAGCAGTACACCGTACAGCGCCCTGTGGTCGAGACCCAATATTACGAGCAGCAATACCAAGTGCAGCGTCCGGTTGTCGAGACACAATTACAGACGCAGCAATATCTTGCCTATCGCCCCGTAACAACGATGCAAAACCAGACGGTTGATGCCGGTGGTTATGTGGCTCAACAGATAATTCAGCCAGGTGCCGTTCAGTATGGCCTTCAGTGGCTACCCAATGCTTATCAAACAACAGGACCGTTTGGAGTCTTCAGCCGCAATCGCAGCGCTGCGGTTTGGGCTCCTCAAGTATCCGCGCCGACCGTTCAAACACAATTGGCCTACCGACCAAACTTAATTACGCAGCAGATCGCTCAAACGTCTTATGTGGCTGAGCTACAACAACAACAAGTACCCGTTTCGGTCTCGCGGATGCAGACCGAAACGGTCTCACAACAAGTCCCCGTTCAAGTCACACGAATGCAATCCGAAGTTGTTTCGCAAGACGTACCTGTACAGATGACACGAATGGTGCCAGTGGTCGAAGTTCGTAAGATTCCAATCACGGTTCAACGGCCAGTGGTAGAGACGATGACGCGACAAGTACCCGTTCAAAAACAACGTTGGGTAACCGAAGAGCAAGTCCGACGTGTTCCTGTCGTTAGCACTCGTATGGAATACGAAACTCGACGCGAACCAGTGCAAATTCAGTATGTTGAGAATGAGACCGTTACTAGAAAAGTAAGCAGGCCGGTCACTCATCAGAAGTATGTGCCCTACAACGAAACCGTGATGGTCCAGCGTCAGGTTGTCCAGCGTGTTCCACTAAACTACTACGATCCATTTGCTCCAGCGATTCTGAACGGATACTCCACATTGGGTACGTCAATCATCGGACCATCGACGTCTTCATCCGTGCCAGCGAGTTCGCCTTCAACGGTCAGCAGTGCCCGTCCAGCGGTTGAGTCAAGCTCCGCCGATTCGGGCCCGTCCGTTTTGACCGGTCCCAAGAATGCGTCTGGCGAAGCAAAGACTCGGCTTGAGAAAGTGGAAACAATAACTCCATCCAATACCATTGAACCCGCCAGCCCTGGTGACACACCATCATCCACTGATACGACGCCAAGCGATGATGACGAATTGAAGGCACCTGTCCTCGAGTCGAAGCCAGCCTCCTATCGAATCAAATTCCGTCCGGTGTTTGTTCGCGAGATTTAGTTTCCCGTTCATGTATGCCATAAGTATCGCCTTTCGCTCCGCGAAAGAGCGGTCTTTCGCGGTGCGAAAGGTGACAATAAAAGAGGTTGGAATCATGGCATGAAGAAATGCTCGATGCCGCGGTATCCGAAATGTCCTCGCACAGCCGTGTGCGTCTGCGTCTGCGACAAACGGGGATACATAGATAATTGATAATAACGCGTGCGGGGCGATAGTTGGTCGTGCCGACTTCTGGGAGCGTTGAAATTTCAATTCGTTTTCTGCATGCAGCAACGTCGTCAATGGCAGTCAGTCTAGCAAGCGGTTGGTCCGCAGCAATGCCTCGGCGTGAGGTTGGATCTGCTCCAAACCTCTAATTTTGTATGCCGTTCCTTGGTCTGCTTTTTGGCACCTCTTCACATCCGCTCGCGTAAACACTGCCTCCGACGCTCCAAAAAAAACTCAAACCTGATATTGACTAACCGCATAGACGCTGTACCATGTAAACAGCACAGCATGCATGTAGCGAGGTTGTCATGTTTTTCTCGATTGATACGAACGACGCGGTGGCGATTTACGAGCAGATCGTTCGTCAAGTGAAATTCGCCGTCGCAGAAGGCAGCTTGCAACCCACTCAACTCCTTCCCAGCGCCAGGCAATTGAGCGCCGAGTTGGCGATCAACCCGAACACGGTGGCCAAGGCTTACCAGCAGTTGCAGGCCCAGGGGATTCTTGAGCTGCTTCGCGGTCGCGGCGTCGTCGTCACGCAGAAAGCCCCTGCAATGTGCCAGGAAGCTCGTCGCTTATTGATCTCGGCTCGGTTACGACAAACGCTTACCGAAGCGCTTCACAGCGGCATTGCGGCTGACGACCTTCGCCAAATGCTTGCCGAACAAGTAGATGAACTGGAAGGTTCGATCGCCACGATTGCATCTTCGCCGGCTGGCCATTCTTCCAAACCCGACAACAATGGAGGCGTACGATGACCTCGTCACCCGTGATCACGATCAACAGTCTGCAAATGCGATTCAAAGGATGTGAAGCACTGGCGGGGATCAACCTGACCGTCGATTCAGGAAGCATTTTTGCGCTACTGGGGGAAAATGGAGCAGGTAAATCGAAACTGATTCGGATCTTAACAGGCTTTCTGCAAGCAACGTCGGGGTCATGTCGAGTACTTGGTTTGGACCCGCGAACCGATGCGACTGAGATTCGTCGCAAGATTGGATACGTGGCGGATTCCCCAACCATGTACGAGAGACTGTTGAAATACTAGCAAAGGCTAGACGTTGTCTACTGGCGATTGGGCACCATTTTTTGGGATTCAAGTTAGTAGCACCACGTTTTCTGATGCCGCAATGATAGCATTGCCCCCTTTATTCACCTTTTGTACTCCAATTGCCTATAAACGGACTCATTTTAGGGGTTCTTAACCCATCGCGATTCCCGATACACGCACCTCTCCCTTCAAGAACTTCGCGATTCGCTTCACATTGACGGTGAAACACGTCATCGTCTGCTGACTCATCACCTTGGCTCGGCCCCAAAACTGTGCCCGGCGGCCGCCTTGGTG
>JAYVSE010000183.1:0-10038 GCA_043775635.1 Planctomycetaceae bacterium
GCGGTGTGAGAAGAATCGGCCGTGCGCGGCAAAGAATTTACGAACCGCCCGGCTTTTAAATTCGCGGAAATGCTAACTGAGATGTGCGGAAAGTGAGAAATAAGACTTCTCTGTGAAACAGAGAATCTGAGAGTTCGAGACGAAAAAGCACGGTTGGGTCGCGGAAATGCGATTTTCCAGCTTCGGCAGGGCGCTCTCTGTTTGCTGGCCGCCGAGCCGAGAAACGTGAAAACCCTTGGAAAGAAACGAAAAAAGCCGAGGGCGTTTGCTCTCGGCTTCTTTGTTAAATCGTACCCTCGGAAATTCCGAGGATTTGAAAGGCTCCGCGTACTGACCCTGAATACGAACCTTTCCGGAGAACTCGGTTTAGAAAACGCCGCAAAACAAAAGGACTTTTTGAGTTCGAGACCGGTTCGCTCGGTCGTCAAAGGTGTGCCGCGTTACGGAAAAGTCGCTTAACAGCCCGAAACTTCGCCGGTCTCGAACCTCGTTTAACAGAACTCCGGTATCGCAAACCACAGCCAAACAAACACTTAGAAAAGTTCGAGACCCATACGGTGGCATTTGTGAGTTGATCCATGACTTGCAACCTGGGAGCAATGGATGCGACTGGGCAAAGCGATCGCGGCCAGCACCCTCTCCTGTGAGCGCTATCGGCAAATGCTCTGTCGCCTGTGGAACGCTCCGATCGCTCCTGCTGACTCGGCGAGATTGAACTGCCGGACCGCGCCCCCAGCGACGTCAAACCGTATCGGCTATCCGGCCGGCGTCACCGCTTGCCAAGTGCATTGGGACCGGATTCCGATTCTAAATCTTGTGCGATTGGGCGAGCCGCCTAGGCTCATCGCTTGAGCGGGGTAAATAAATCTCGCCACCCCGATTGTTAAGCGATTGGCAAGGTTTTCCGGTTCCCAATGATCAACATTGTACACCCTCTTTTGACACTCCTGGCGTCGCTTACTCGCCAAGAACTGTAACCGTTCACGGGCTGGTGAAAGAACTATGCCGCAGCGACAGAGGTTGCTGATTTGGTTGGCAGTAGTGATGGAGCAGCTTCGCCTGCAAACTTCGCTTCCATCGCTTCAACGAGATACTGATAGGCATTTCCCTGTTGAACGCGGCATGTCTCCGAGTGGCGGTACCATCGATGGTGTTGTAGTTCACTGAAACGGACGTCGACGACGAACCGGAAAGTGTGATTGAGAATGAAGCGGGTCCGCCTCCTTCCGTCGCGGATGCGTTGCCGATCGAAACGCTTACCGACGAGGATGAAACACTGCTGTCATTGTCGGTGATCGTGCCGACACCTTGGCTACCGCTGATGGTTGCTCCAGACGCACTTGTAAGCGTCACATAAAATGATTCAACGGTTTCTTGGATGTTGTCATCGGTGATGCCGACGGAAATCCACTGGGTTGTTTCACCAGCGCTAAAACTGACCGAGCCACTTGATCCGCTGTAATCCGAACTGCTGGTGGCGCTACCGTCACCGGTGCTGTAGTCGACCGAAACGGTGGCCGACGACGAACCGGAAAGTGTGATTGGGAATGAAGCCGATCCGCCGCCTTCGGTCACAGATGCATTACCGATCGAAACGCTTACGGACGTAGAACCTCCACTCGGTGACGGACTTGGGCTCATGCTTGGTGAGCTGAATTCCGGGGTCGGGCTGGCGCTCGTCGACGGCGATTCGCTGAAGCTTACATGGGTGGTCGATGCACTTGACGTTACGACCGGCGTGGGAATGGGGTTGACGTTCCCGGTGATCAGAGGATTGTTCGGTACCGCCACATTGCTGACCACGGGCAGCGAGGTTGTCACAATGAAACTCGCGCCGATGTTCGTCATGCTCCCGATCCCGGACAGAGCCGAAGTCGCGTCGATGTCCGTGACGCCCGCGTGAAAACTGCTGGCATCATTACTCGTGCCGTTGGTTTGAATTGACGCGGCAACGATGGCTGGTTCACAGAAGTCGACGGCGAAAAGTTGTCGCTGTTCAAGGGTCTCCCCGAGCACATTTCGATTTCGCCAACGCAAATGACTTTTAGGACGCCGGCAGCGTCGTGATTGCAAGCGGCTGAAAATCAATCCCCAATTCCAAACCCAAATTGGACGCGTCATCGGTTAATTCCCTGCAAGGTGGTTGGCCCTGCAAGGTGGTTGGACCGTGTGCTGGAGAAAGCGAATAGCGTTTTTAATTTGTGATGGCGATCATCCATCCACGAGAAGCTTGTGCATCCTGCCGATCTATTTCCGGGTGTCAACGGAGTAAGTCTAACTTCTTTGAAAAAAAAAGTCGGCGTTAACACGAGCCATTTTATGATCGGGAAAAAATGATAACGTCACGAACTTGGCGTTTCCCAGTTAGTCTTGGGCTGCTTCGGCGATACAGCGATTGATAAGCTTGCCGATACCAACAACTTCGACGGTGCAAACATCGCCATCACGAAGAAAACGTGGTGGCTTCCGCGCTGCACCCACGCCAGGTGGCGTTCCTGTAAAAATCAGGTCGCCTGCCTTCAGTGTCATGATGTGTGACAAGTGCGATATCAATGTTGGAATGTCGAAAATTAGTTGAGCCGTTGTGCTGGATTGAACCAACTCGTTGCCCAGTCGCATCATCACAGCCAGGGCTCCTGGATTCTCAATTTCGTTTGCGGTAACCAAACACGGCCCCAGGGGTGCGAAGGTATCAAACGACTTGCCGAGCAACCATTGACCACCCGGTCTCCCTATCTGCCAATCACGCGCAGACACATCATGGCCGCAGGTATAGCCCAGTACATGCGCCATGGCGTTGGCAACTCCGACATGACGTGCCGTCGAGCCGATCACTACGACTAGCTCCGCTTCAAAATCGACTTTGTGGCTGAGACGAGGCAAAACGATCGACTCCCCGTCGCCAATCAACGCAGTATTGAACTTGCTAAACACAATCGGTTCACTCGGTGGTTCCGCACCGGTTTCAATTGCGTGATCAAGGTAGTTTAACCCAATGCAGATGATTTTTTCAGGCGCAGGGACGGGTGGCAAAAGCGTTCGAGGTCGAGATTCCCACGACAATTGGTTTTGGTCCAGTGAGCCTAAAACCGTCGCGACTTCACCGAGCCGTCCGAGGATCGTCTCATCGTCCGGTGCGACAGCCATAAAACTACGTAAGGGTGCGATTTGAGTATCTCGATAAATCGCGTATTCAGCCTGACGGTTTTTCCCCAAAACTCGGCAAATCTTCATCGATCCTCATCTCCAGCAGCGGTGGTTTCTTGATTGACAAATGGCGAGCATATCCTCCGCTCGCGCGAAAAATAAGTGTCAAATGGCGGCTTGTACAAAACAAACGTTGATTTCGTCGCTAAAATGACTTGACCGTCGAATGGCGGAGCGACTCAGCCATAGTGCGATTTTTTTTTGTTTTGCGTTAATCTCGGAATAATCAGATGCGGAACTCAGTATTCACTTTTTACCTCGCCTGTTTGATCGCTGGAACTGAGATTACCAGGGCGGATGACTGGCCTCGTTGGATGGGACCAACGGCAGATGGTGTTTATTACGAAGCAGGTACGTTGGTCGCGCTACCTGAATCGGGCCTGAAAGTGAATTGGCGAGCTCCCATTGCGGGTGGCTATGCGGGACCAGCCGTCGTCGGAAATCGTGTGTATGTTTTTGATTACCAAAAGTCCGGTGGAAAAGCCTTCAATAATCCCAACGAACGTGCCCAATTGAATGGAAGCGAACGTCTGCACTGCATTGCAGCGGACACCGGAAAGACAGCTTGGACATACGAGTACATTTGCCCCTATAGCATTTCCTACCCTGCCGGGCCCCGATGCACTCCAACCGTTGATGTCTCGGGACCAACCGACCCAGGACGAGTTTATATCTTGGGAAGCGAAGGTGATTTGGCTTGTCTTGATGCAACCTCGGGCGAGTTGCTTTGGAAACATAGTTTTAAAACAGATTACGATGCACCTGTTCCCATGTGGGGATTTTCATCGCATCCACTCGTTGATGGCGATCTGGTTTACTGCATGGTGGGAGGCCAGGACCAAGCCGTCGTTGCGTTTGATAAGCTGACCGGCGAAGTGCGATGGAAGTCGCTTTCGGCATCAGGGATCGCCTATTGCCCACCAAGCATCATCACTGCCGCTGGCGTGCGGCAGTTGATGGTTTGGCATGCCGACGCGATCGTAGGACTCGATCCGGTGACCGGAAAGGTTTATTGGACAATGCCGTTCAAGCCCGATTACGAGATGTCCATCTCGCGACCGCAGGTAGAAGGGGCACTGGTTTTTGCAAGCGGGATTCGCAATCACAGCGTTATGTTTGAACTGGCTGCGGATCAGCCAGCCGCAACGGAGTTGTGGCGTGGCGAGCCAAAGAAGTCGGTCAACTGCGCAAACAGTACTCCGATCATGCACGGCGGGATCATCTACGGAACCGACTGTAATGAAGGCTGCATGATCGCGGTCGATGCCAAAACTGGCGAGCGACTTTGGACTAGCTACAAGCCAACACAACCTAAGGAAAGCCGCCGGGTCAGTCATGGAACGGCGTTCATCACTCGCCTCAGTGATAGCGATCGCTACCTGCTAATGAGCGAAACTGGTGACTTGATCCTGGCCAACATGACACGGGACGGCTTCGAAGAAATTTGGCGATTTCATGTGTTGGAACCTACCAGCGAAGCGTTCGGTCGCAGCGTCGTGTGGAGCCATCCGGCGTACGCAGGCCACACGGCATACGTACGCAACGACAAAGAATTGGTCGCTGTGCAACTCGCTGAGTGATCAGCGTTCAGAACGCCCTTTCAAGCTAGTTTCCCAGGAACGCCCCGCGATTGTCATTATAGATCCGATTGCGGACAGGTTCTGGCAATGGATTTTCATATCCCGGTGGCCGGCTACTTGAATCGTCCGGTGCTATATCCTTGGAGGGATAGGGGTCATGCACGATCGCGTTTGCTTGCTGATTCAAAATGGATCCTGGGACAGGAAACAAGCGGCTACCACGGCATCCCGTGCCACTGATCACAAAGAATAGACATGCGACCAATGCGCTACAGCGCCTCAGATAGGGAGATAGATTCATGGCGTTTCGGTCCTTCAGCCGAGAGGTGCATCCTGCGCTGAACTCAGACGTAACAGAATTTGGTGCGCGGGGCCAAGAGAGGCCACGAAGCCAAAGCCGGACGCGTACTCAAATGCCTAACGGGGAGGTTGGGCCGTCTGGTCAACCCTGTTATTTTCGGCTTTGCTGTCAAACCCGCATCAACCGTTTCGAGACAACTTCAGCCGAATCCTTAGCGATGGTTACGAACAGTACGGTCATAACCACTACGGCAACCTGATTTCCAAGACATTAGCGTCCTCACCGATCAATTCGAGACTTGTTTCTCCGAGCGACGCCGGCAAAACGACGGTTTGGCCAGCGCTAATTTGTCGTGCAGCCCAGCCATTACCTGCGATGGTCACTACGCCACCGGTCACCATCAATAACACCGGCGAATCATCGCCTCCAGTCGTTAACTGGCGGTTCAGATTGTCTGGAGCCGCTGCTCTTCGCAGTGAAAACTTGTCGCAGCTTACCAGCGATTCCCAGCGGTTCGCGCATAGAATCGGTGTTTGTGGGCTGATTGGGCCGCGTTCGTAATCGGTAACGTCGAGCGATTGTTTGATGTGGAGCGGTCGTTCCTTACCGGATGCATCGACACGGTTCCAGTCAAAAAGCCGAAATGTCGTGTCGCTGGACTGTTGAACTTCAGCCACGAGCAATCCATCGCCCAAGGCATGGACCGTGCCTGCGGGAATAAACACGCATTGGCCCGCAACCGCTTGGAACGAGTGTAAAACAGATTCGGTTTTGCCGATGCGGACGGCGTTTTCTAACGCATCCCGATCGACTCCGTCGCGCAAACCCGCGTAAATAACGCTCTCGGGCGACGCTTCAACGATGTACCATGCTTCTGTTTTCCCTAAATCGGGCGGCGACATCTTCAACGCATATCCGTCAGCCGGATGCACTTGAACGGACAAAACGCGATTGCAGTCGAGATATTTCAAAAGCAGCGGGAAAGCCGCAAATCCTAAATTTCTGCCCAGCAACTCACGACGGTGCGTTTTAAGCAATTCTGATACAGCCTGACCTGTCCAAGGACCATGGTCGACAACGCTTTGATCAGCCGTTCGATCAACAAATTCCCAGCTTTCGGCGTAATCGGCTCCATCGCCGATTGATTTTCCAAGGCGTTCGCCAAGCCGCCTTCCGCCCCAAATAATCCTTTTCAAAATGGGGGAAAACGTCAGCGGTTCATTGAGTGGGTGCATTGTTTTGCGGTGTCCGACAAGACGGATCGGGTGTATCTGGTTAAACTGTCTGGTCTTCATAACATCGCAACTCAGGATTGACTAGATTCCGTGGATCGACCATCGCTGCCGAAAGACGATCTTTTCGAAAATTCGACCATGACTTTCGGGGAGCACCTCGATGAGCTGCGGGGTTCGCTCACCAAAGCACTGCTTTGGTTATGCGCTGGGATGGTGATCTCGCTTTGGCTTTGCGCCGAGCCGATGATTCGCTACATCCAGACCCCACTGAAGGCGGCGATCAAACAATTTCATGCTGACCGTGACCTGGCGAGACTAGGCTACAACGCCAAGGCACCTGAAGTGCAAGGGCTTCGTGATTTTATCACCGAGAATGCGTTGACTTGGGACTTGGTGTACGACATTCCTGAAGAACGATTGAAGCGGATTGCCGCCAGGACGGAAGGAGCCATTGATCCCGAAAAGTTAGCGGACTTGTTGGATACACTTCCTAGCGTCGATCAGTTGAAACCGAGGATGCAGTTGCGGCGTCAGGAAATCGGATTGAGCGCCCAGAAGATGGAAGAGCCGTTCATGATTTGGATGAAGGCAGGGCTGATCATCGGTGCGGTCCTTGCCAGCCCAATGATCTTTTACCATCTGTGGAATTTTGTCAGTGCCGGGTTGCATTCGCACGAGCGCAGGTATGTCTATTTGTACCTGCCGATCAGTGTTGGGTTGTTTATCGGTGGCGTTTGCCTTGCGTTCTTTGTCGTTTTACAATTCGTGATCAGCTTCTTGTTGACGTTCAATGGCCAACTGGACGTCGACGTGGAACTTCGGTTGAGTTACTACACCTCGTTTGTATTGTTGTTGCCATTAGGGTTTGGTATTGCGTTCCAGTTGCCGCTGGTGATGCTGTTTATCGAGCGAATTGGATTGATCGAAACCAAGGCTTATATCGATTCGTGGCGAATTGCCATTTTAATCATTGCAGTCGTTTCGGTTGTGCTGACTCCCGCCGATGTAACCAGCATGATTGCAATGATGATTCCATTGATAATTTTATATTTCTTAGGGATCGCGATGTGCAAATATTTGCCTCGTGGTCGTGGGTTGGGCGGAGACGCGTATGACCCGCGATAGAGATTCGAGCCATTCTAAGAATTACGTTTTGTTAGCAGGAGGCTAGTGATGGGCTTGCATGATCGAGACTATTCACGCGCGCGGTCATGGGAACCTGAGTCACCATGGTCGCGCCGCGATAGCGGTCCGTCGATGACGGTGATTCTAATCATTGTTAACGTCGTCATTTTCTTTTTGGACATGATACTCACTGGTTCATCGCCCACAGGAAGCGTGCTGGCAAATTTGTTCGAGGTGCGTCCTGATACGATTCTGAAGCCTTGGACTTGGTATCAATTTCTTAGCTACGGGTTTCTGCATTCTCTGAGCGACATTGGGCATCTCGCGTTTAATATGCTCGGATTGTTCTTCTTTGGCGGTGCCGTCGAACGCCATTTGGGCCGAGCCGAGTACCTGCGGTTTTACCTCCTAGCCGTGATCGCTGGTGGCGTGGCTTCATCGCTTCATTGGTCGATCCAGGCCGTCTTCCAAGGTATTCCGGTTTCGTCGATCTCGCCTGGGACGATCGGCGCGTCGGGAGCGATCATGGCGGTCACCATCCTGTTTGCGTTTTTTGAACCACACAGCACCATTTATTTGATGATGGTCTTCCCCGTCAAAGCCTGGTTGGCTGCCGTGCTCTTCGTCGGCATGAACATCCTGGGATTCGTTGGCTCCAACGATGGTGTCGCGTACGATGTACACCTCGCGGGCGTCGCGTTTGCAGCACTGTATTTTAAACGCGGCTGGAAGTTCGATCGACTCGATCCATCGCGCTGGGGCATTTCGTTGAGCGACCTAACGAAACGGTGCCCTCACTTACGTTTGCATGACCCTGAAAAGCAACTCGCACAGCAAGAAGCCGAAGCAGATCGACTGTTAGATAAGATCCAGGCGTCCGGACTGGACAGCTTGACGAGCGCTGAGCGAAAAACGCTCGAGAAGCACAGCCGCAGAAAGCGAGAAAGCCGAGGTCGATAAGGCCGATTCGTCCATCGTCTCGCTCCAGTTTTAACGGTAAAAGCGATTTTCTCACGTTGCCATGCCACGATTTTCTGAACTTCGTTCCAAATCGTTTTCGAAACGAAATTAAAAGCGTACCGTTTCCTTAGTTCGAGTTTTGCACTTTTCGAGCGGCGAAGCTGCTCATTGTAGAACAATTGTCCTCAATTGTTCCGTGGTTGCGCTCGATCCAGGGTATCAAACAATTGAGGACAATTGTTCTGCCATGCTCACTTTGCGAGCTTTTTGATATGCAAAAAGTGCAGAACTGAAACTTAGCACGCGACATGAACGAAGCTTCGATTGTTAACGATGAACACGCTCGCACCTAGCAACGAAATTACAACGCCAGTCGTGGAAGACCGCGTTTGGAAGCTCGGTGCCCACGTACCGGAACTCGACGGCGTACGCGGCCTCGCCATTTTGATTGTTACAGCCTACCGATTTGCGAAAGACATTCCAACGGACACATCACTGGGCCAGGCACTTCAGCTCACATTCAGTCTTGGCGAACGAGGTGTGGAACTGTTCTTTATACTCTCTGGTTTTCTCATCACGGGAATCTTGCTGGATGGGCAAGGCCGTCCCCATTATTTCCGCAATTTTATTGCACGACGCAGCTTAAGAATATTCCCGCTCTACTTTGGCTCGCTATTGTTGCTGCTCGTGGGAACCAAGTTCATTCCAGCGTTTCGCGAAATGTTTGCCCCCGCAATCGATAATCAATTCTATTTGTGGACCTACCTCGTCAATATAAAAATGAGCTTGGCGAATCAGTGGTGTTTTGGATATCTGGATCACTTCTGGTCGCTGGCTGTCGAAGAGCATTTTTATTTTGTTTGGCCAGTCGTCTTATATTTCCTTGCACCGAAGTGGGCGCTGCGTACTGCGATCGGACTGGCAATCGCCAGCGTGATTGCTCGAGTTATGTTTGTGTTGTTGACGACGAATGACGTTGCTCCAGATGTATTGACGATTTTTCGATGCGATGCGTTGTTGATGGGAGCCGCGTTGGCCATGATCGTGCGAACACCAGCAGGCTTAGAATCGCTCAAAAAATGGTTGCCATGGATCGTCCTGGTGTGCGTCCTCGTTGTTTTTTCGTGCGTGATCCTACACAAGCGACTTTTCACATTGCCTTTAACCATCTGGCCGGTCCTGTGGGCGTCTGTCCTGATATGGTTACTAACCGCAAGGCGGTCCACACGATTCGCTCAACTGTTCAATTTGCCCATGCTGCGATCGCTCGGTCAATACAGTTATGCGATGTATGTATTTCAGAATCCATTGATCCCGCTTACGTCCGGCGTTTTATCAGTGGCAGCATTGACACCGCTTGTAGGTAACTCGCTGGCAGCGCACTTGTTCTATGTAGGCTTGATGTTAATCATGACCTACGGCGCTGCACTCTTAAGTTGGCACGTCTTAGAACGTCACTGTTTGAAGTTGAAAGACTATTTTCCGACTCGCCCCCATTCGTAGGCAACGTCATGAGGGACGGGCCATGAACGGTTTTAGCGGTACGGCGCGAGCGGGCTGTTGATTTAGTGAGCCGTACGCGCTAGCGTCGGGCGCTACGGCAGGACGCCTACCGTTGACGGCCCGTGGC
>JAYVSE010000184.1:0-18733 GCA_043775635.1 Planctomycetaceae bacterium
AACCGTGTGGGCAACGCCCCGCGCGAGGCTCGCGGCCCGTTGGGCACGCGGTTTAACGATTCTTTCAAGCGGCATCAATTAGTTCTCGGACCACTAGTACCTTTGTGGCTGTGGAAGTTCGACCCGGGATGGATGAGCCTTTTAGGAGTTGCGGCTTATGTGCTGTACGAAGCACGTGCGCACAAAGACATGCACTCTTGGGGACCGTTTTATCACACTCACGCGAAGCACCACGATGAGGAGACGCCTGAGTCCGGTGTTCCACCTTGGTGGGTATTCGTTGCGTTTTGCGTCCCGTGGGGAACGCTTTGGTTTGGAGTGTTTACTTGCTTGTGCATGTACGAGTTCGTTCACTTCTTGTGTCACTGCAAGTATCGGCCGATTACCGCTTATGGATGGAAGGTTCGCGTGAATCATTTACAACATCACAAGCTTGGTGAGCGTTATGAATTGATGGTAATATGAAGGAATGCTAACGAAGTTTACTGATATGGATGTGATCGCGTACCAATGCAATTATTTGGGCGATGGCAATTTTGCACCGATCGGCAAAACAGTGATGTCATTGACACGGAACGTCTCCAGTTGCATCGTTAACACCGCCTCATCGCCAAAGCACGCAAATCGTTGTTCGCCTCGTTCAATCCAAAACAGCGGTGTCGCTAAAAGTCGCCTTTCTGAGTCCATCAGTGGCTCCTGGCAGATCTCAAATTGGGTCCACAAATCAGCAAGCCATTGTCGATGATTCACACCAATCGTTTCCAAAATGTCATTGAAGTCATCTTGCAACGTCGTCGCTGTTTCGACTTTGGGCATTAAGTTCATTGTTTGAACGCATGCAGAAATGGTTTCACACAGCTCACGAGCGACGGTTGACCCGCTGGCAACGCCGTAAATTGCCAGCATCGACCTTGCGCGAGTCATCGCCACGTACAGGTTTTTGGCGAGGATTTCACCATCGCCAGTAACATACTGATCTACACATGGGATCATCACCACCTCCGATTCATATCCTTTGTAGGAGTGAGAAGTTGTGACCACAAGCGTATTGTCTCGGCGCTCGAACGGGCGATTGGTTTGCACAGATAATTCGACCCCCATTTTCGCCAGTCGCGGCCCCAGTGTTGATTCAAGCAGTTCAACTGCAAGCTTGCCGTTATAAATCAAGCAAATATCGGTTGGCGAGATTCCTTCTTTTAGAATCAGATGTTTCAAGTGCGTCGTGATACAGTCGATCTCAGCCGTGCGGCTGTCAAACATGTGGAAAATCGGTTTCGGCCCATCGATCTGATTGAATCGTACATGTAGCCAATCTTCGCCGTTTCGCTTTCCCATTTCGATCAACCCCAGGTCCAGCAGTTCGTTCTGGTCTTGTCGTTGGTCTGCTGGCGTTAGTCGATGGAGCACGTTGACAGCAAGTTCAGCAATGGGTGTCGTCGCGCGAAAGCTCTCTCGCATGATGCTAGATCGACCTCGCATGTCGAGGCCGAATTCGGACCAGTTTGGTGCCTTTCGACCGTAAATATTTTGCGCGTTGTCGAAAAAAATATGTGCGGAGCGGCTGTTTGGATCGTCCGGAACCGTTTGCTCAACAAGTGACAGCAGCAGTTTTAAGGTAAACGGTCCCATGTCCTGGGCTTCATCGATGAACAGTGCCAAGCAACGAGGGAGTAACGGTTGCGTTTTTTGACGATTCAAATACTCTTCTGCGGCGCGGTCGTAATCGAATTCGAAAGCATCCATTGATAATGCAGCGCTCGGCAACATTCCGGCCAGTACATCTTTAACATGCAATAGCGATACGTTTTCCCAAGGAAACGGTGGTTTGGCGAGTAACTCTCCGTCATAAAGGCTATCCCATGCTGCTTCGACCGACTCGCGAAGCAGCTTGTGTAATGATCGATTGGCGTACACAGCCCAGATCCGAAAGTCTTTAGTATCCTGCAATCGCTCTACGGTTTTCGCTAGCCAATTGCACAAAACGACTGATTTACCGCTTCCTGCCACGCCACGAATGAGTCGCGGCTTACCGTCTAGTTTTAGATTCGTGAGTCGCTGTTGCTCTTGCGAGAGTACCGGCTTCAGCGACTTTCGATAGGCAACTTGACTGCCCATTTGATTCGCAGATTTTTTAGAGGAGTTATACGTTTCAATCGACTCAGCCACTTGAGTTGAGTTCGCTTCATTTTGAAATCCTCGACCAAGACTGTTGAGCGTCTTCCAACGAATTTGATCACCATCAACGACCAGGGTACTTGGGGTCAGGCGTCTCAAAAGAGGTTTAAGATACGGTTCCTCCATCTCACTGCGGCTGGCGAGAACGATGACCGCTTCTCGTGCTCTGCTTAGTGCCACGTTGACCAAACGCTTCCATTCGTCATAGGGCCAATTGTAGCTTCCGGCGTTCACGGTATCGAAGATGACGATGTCTGCTTCGGCACCTTGTTGGCTGTGAACGGTAGACGCTTCCCAATTCGCAAGCCCCCACTCAGTGAATAGCGTTGCGATGACTTGAGCTTGTGCCTTATAGGGCGAGATGAAAAGCCCGTTGGATTGCCTTACACTCGCATCCATGAATACTTTCTCAAGGACCTGTGGCGTGATCGATCGAACCCAACTCTTGTTTCCTTGTCCACGCCCAGCACGGATAGTCGCTAGGTCACCACGTTCAGCGTCCAGCACATACCAGATCGCTCGCGAGTGACCGGCGATAAAGGGAGCGAGGCTCGAAGGTCGCTCGCTTGTTTCTTCCGCCGTTTTAAGAAAGCCACCGTATTGAAAATCCGAAACAACACGACAAACGTCGGGGTGCATTCGACGTTGTTCGCAAAGCACATGCACGGCTTTGGGTGTCCCCTTGAGCTCATCAAGATGGCTCAATCCGCTGCTCGCAAGCCAAGTCTGCTGGCGAATCGGTAAAACACGGGAGATGCGGCTGATGGGTGCCAACTGCTTTGAGTCACCAACCAGGACAACTCGTCGTGCTGCCAGAAGTGACAACGCCGCAATCGCAGGGCGAGCAATCAATCCGGCTGCGTCAATGAAAATCGTTGTAAAGGGAGCCTCACCAATCTCAATCATTTCTTTGATGAGATCGTTCTTGAGAAAGCTCATTGCTTTGAATGCCGTTGAAACAACCACGCGCACATGAGGATCGACAAAGATACGCTTACTCTTGTCGTCGCAATTCGTTCGCAGATCGCCAATTTGCTTACGAGTGAGAGCTTTTTCTTCCCAAGTATCAAAAAGCTTAAGCTGTCCGCTGAGTTCGTGGATCTTTGTCAGCGATTCAGACTCGGTCCCACGTAGCATTTCCCCAAGCCCGACCGTCGTGAATGAATGGATCGATGCCCCCTTACCTATACGCAGCAGTTGCCCATCTTCAAGTGCCGTATCCGAGTTGCTTCTGGCAGCATTGCCAATCGCAAACGCAACGGCGTCGGTGGCACGGTTAGTCGTTGAAACCACCAAAATCCGTTCTGACGCGTCGTTGAGAACAGCGGCGATTTGTTGACCGGTAGTGTATGTCTTGCCTGTTCCAGGTGGCCCCCAAAGGACGCTCCAAGAATACTGCCACCATTCTTTAAGGTGCGTTAGACCGGTCTGAGCCGGATGTGAAAGACAAGGATGAACCCCGCCTACGGATGCTGCCAAACGATTCGAGAGATCGGCTCGAACCGTTTCAAAGGAGGGATCATTGTAAACGTTATCAAGGACGGACAAAAACTCGAAGGGGCGAACGAAGAATGACCCGACTGTCGGGATCGATTCGGGGTTCTCCAGACTGATAAACAAGCAACCGTTGCGTTCGTCCACTTCGAGAACTTCACCGATCCATTCGAACTCGTGTTCGAAACCGGCATCCTCGTAACATTGATCTGGATAAGAATGATTGTCGTCAAGCAGTTTGGGGCGAAATGCGATTGCGCCTTCCCATGTCCAATCGAATTCAACTGAACTTCCAACATGAACAACGAACACAGTGCCACGATCACGTTCGGCGAAAATGCTCACCTTTCGACAGCGAAGATGTTTCCACTTCGAACAGCTTCGGAACTCCTGGCGAACAGCGGCGGCTGCATCCTTGAGCAACTGATCAGAGGCAGGAGGTAGGCCAAGTTCGGAGAGAAAACCGGCAGGTGCAAATTCACCAATGTCTCTGGATTGGTCACCATCGACTTCGACATCAATGATTTTCTCCATTCGCTTTCCATGTTTCCAATGATGAAATCTAACGGCAGACTACAAACTTTGCGTAGGATAGGCTTCCGTTCTATGCAGCATCGGTGCTAATTTCACCATCGTCGCTGACGTCTTCGAAGCGGATCGATACCTGCTTGCTAACGCCTGATTCTTGCATCGTGACACCGTACAGTGTCGTCGCCGCAGTCATCGTTTTTTTGCTATGCGTCACGACGACGAATTTGGTGTGTTCCAGGAACTCGTTTAGCACCGTCACAAAGCGTCCAATGTTCGCTTCGTCGAACGGTGCATCGACTTCGTCTAGCACGCAAAATGGACTGGGCCGAAATTGGAAAATCGACATCAACAGTGCGACCGCAGTTAACGCTCGCTCACCACCGGACAGTAACGAATTATTGAACGATGGTTTGCCTGGCGGGGTCGCGATGATCTCCACGCCCGCTTCCATCGGGTCGTCGGAATCTTCCAAAATCAAATCTGCCGTGCCACCGCCAAACGACTTGCGGTACAAACGCTGAAAATTTTGACGAATCGCTTCGAGCGTATCGACAAACAATCGCCGACTATCGACATTGATCTTGGTGATGATTCGTTGCAGCGAATCCTTGGCCGCCGTAAGGTCTTGATACTGTCCATGCAGTTCATCGTAACGAGTTTGCAAAGCTTCTAGCTCCGCCAGCGCTTCCATGTTGACGGCACCTGTTTTCTGCAATTGGGCTCGCAGGTGCGAAATGCTCTCTTCGACTTCGTCGCGGTTTTCAACCTTCTCAAGATTCTCTGGTTGCTGCTCATGTTGTAGGTCAAGCTCGTAGTCCTCGAGCAAACGTTCGGCGAGCGTCGTGCGTCTCATCAAAGCCGCATCACGCCGCGTCGAAGTTGCGTGAACGACCTCAGCAGCTTCGCTTGTGCTACGAACAGCTTGATCATAAGCCTTCGCACCGGCGCGATTCTGGGCGCGGATGTCAGCGGATGATGTGGCGAGTTCCTTCAGTTGTCGCTCGCTCGCTTCGTCTTGGATCAGCAATTCCGTCAGCGATTGAGACGCCGCCAGAATGCGTAACGTCGTTTCATCCCGACGGACCTGATCAGCTTCACGCGCGGCCCGAACGTCTTCGACTGCGGCCTCGCGCTGTGTTTGAGTGCGTCGTTGCTGTTGAATCGTATCGCGAGCCGCTTCGACCTTTTGTTCTGCTCGCGCCATCGCCACCGATACGCTCATCAATTCGCTGGTAATCGCTTGCAATGCCCCGCGAGCCGTGGCGAGCTGCGAATCGCACTGAATCGCCGCTTGTTCGAGTTGTGATGCCGTTTGACGGTTCTGCTTGAGTTCGGAATCAAAGGTTGCCAGAGCCAAGATCGCCGTCGTTAGCGTCTTGTCGGTCGTCGCTAATTCCGCTTCAAGCCGGAGCAATGATTGACGCTGCGAACCAAGTCGCTCGACGGCGTGACGCTGATTCGCTTCACAACCAGCGCGTTGAACGACGAGCTCGCGATGCTGTTGTTCAGCGCGGCCGAGTTCGGCTTCATCCTGTTCAAGTTGCAGGGCAAGCTTTTCTGTTTCTTCCTCGCATTCGCGAAGCTGAAAGCGGTAGTGCTTACGTTCTTGATGTGCCGCCGCCAGTTCGCTCCGGCGACTGACCAAGCCGACCGCAGCACCGAACGGTCCGACAACGATGGTACCATCTTGTTCAAGTAATTCGCAGCGGCTGGTCACGAACCTTAGTCCAGCACCGCTGAGCTTACGAAGCCCAAGCGCCGTGGAAAGCGAATCGACTAGCCAAGTTGTCCCCAACAAGTGCCTCGCAACAGGCAACAAATGTTTTTCGGTTTGCACCATTCGATCGGCGCGACCGATGACGCCACGCAATCCGTCCAGCCGGATGCGATCGCCTGGTCGGTGCGGCGGCAATTCATCGATTCGGATCAAGCCAACACGACCAGCCAATTGGATTTCACCATTCATGATCGCTTGCTGCAGTCGCTCGCCGCGCACAATCGCGTATTGAGTTCGCTCGCCCAGCGCGGCATCCACCAGGGGCCCTGCGTGAACTTCAGTTTGCAATAAATCTGCGACCAAGCCGATCACATCACTGAGTGGGCCTTCATCGCGGAAGCGGAGCATCTCCAGCAGCGAACGCACGCCTCCGGAAACACCTTCCTGTCGTTTTTGTAAATCTTCCAGCACGTTGATCCGTTCGGCCACGCCTTGCAATCGCACTTTGAGCGCGGCGATCTCATCGCGGCGGCGCGTCAGCGTACGGCGCTGCTCATCGACACCGGCTTGTGCAAGTTCAATCTGCTTTTGAAATGCCGTGATCGAACCTGCAATGCGCGCCAGTTCGTTATTTTGATGTTCAACGTCTTTTTCAAAATGCGTTGATTCAACTCGGACCTGTTCTCGTCGCCCGGCGAGATCGGCAATCAGTCGCCGTGCTCCGTCAATCTGCTGAGAAGTTCGTTGTTGATTGCCGTCCAGATCTGCGATCGTGCGCAGCGTTGTCAGGTGATCGCGCTGGACCAAGTCTCGTTTCGATGTCGCTTCGGCGACCGTAGCTTCGCAGATGGTTCGCTGTGCTTGTGTGTCGCTTGATTTCTGCTTGGCGAACTTGAGATCTGATTCGTATTGCCCCAGCCGTTCGACGGCGGCCCGAAGCTCTGCGGCTGCCGTCCCGGACTGCGTTTGCAGCAATCGCAGCCGGCGCAAATTCTTGTCCATCGCGGCGGTCAGGTCATCGACAGAAGCCAGATCAGCAGCACGAGCACCAGTGATCGTCGCCGTTTGCCGACCGATGTCTGCCCGCTGTTGCTCTGCGGTGCGTGCTTGATCGGCAATCTCTTGCAACCGAGCTTCGATCTCTTGACGAGCGATCGCTAGATCATCGCGACGTTGGCTGTGGTTACGATGTGATTCTTCAGCGATATTGAGATCGGATTCTGCGGCTTGCAACTCACGGGTGAGAATATTCCAGTCGTGCCAAGCAAGCTGGGTTCGCAGCTCGCGAAGTCGATCATTGGCTTGGCGATAACGTTCCGCTTTGCTTGCTTGCGTTTTCAAGCTTTGCAACCGCGTCGCAACTTCGTCGACGATATCCCCAAGCCGAACGAGGTTTTGTTGCACGCGAGCCAGTCGTCGTTCGGCTTCGATCTTCTTGGCCTTGAACCGACTGATGCCGGCTGCTTCCTCAAAAATCGCACGGCGGTCCTTCGCATTGGCTTGCAACATGCGGTCGACCTTGCCTTGCTCGATCAAGCTGTAGGCGTCGATGCCAATACCGGTGCCGCGGATCAAATCCTTGACGTCCTTGAGACGGCAAGGTTGATTGTTGATCAGGTACTCGGCTTCGCCACTGCGGAAGACTCGCCGTGTGACTCGCACTTCGGGGGTGTCGACCGGAAGCGTGCCGGTTGTGTTGTCAAAAATGATCGTCGCTTCTGCGGTTCCGGCGGGAGCACGCCCTTGAGAACCTTTGAAGATGACGTCCGCCATATCTTTGCCGCGAAGGCTTTTGGCGCTTTGGCTGCCAAGCACCCACTTAATCGCGTCAACGATATTCGACTTTCCCGAGCCGTTGGGACCAACGATGACGGTGATGCCGTCGGGGAAGTCAAAACGCGTGCGGTCTGCGAAGCTCTTGAATCCGACCAGTTCGAGCGCTTTAAGCATTTCGCGATAGGCCGGGGAAAAACAACTCAGGAAAAAGGAAAACTCACCAGGAGTTTAGACAGTTCGAGCGGTTAAACCTAGGGCGATTGACTGATTGTCCCCTTGACGTCATGGTCCTTGAGGATCGACTTTCACGATCATGCCGATTATTCGGGATGCGCCGCTTCCCATTTGAGCTCGTTGACGGTCCAGCACGCTTTACCATGAACGATTTGTTGCCCATTGTTTCGCGAGTGACGGGCGTTTTCTTGGTGATGGGCGTGGGGGCACTGGCACGCAAAAGAAACTGGTTTACCCGTGATTCTGACGCGTCCCTTGCGAATATCACCGCAAATTTGCTGCTGCCGGCTCTGTTTATGGACCGCGTTTTGGCCAGTTCCAAGCTGGATTCGCTGCTCGACGCCTGGATTCCGCCCGCGATCGGATTCTGCACGACAGCGGTCGGGTTGCTCTTGGGCTACTTTCTCGTACGGAAATTCGGGCGATTGATTGGCTGCGAAACCGAGTCCTCGCAGCGGTCTTTTGCCCTGGGGGTAGGAATATGCAACTACGGCTACATTCCGCTGCCGCTAGCGCAGCATTTCTATCCCGACGCAGAAGTTGACCTGATTCTGCATAACGTCGGAGTCGATTTGGCGCTTTGGACTGTGGGAATCTGGGTCATCGCAGGCGGCAAAGACTCAGGCATAAAGCGTGCACTTCTCAGTCCACCAGTGATCGCGATTGCAATTGCTGTGCTCATCAAACAACTCGCTATCGGCCCTTCGATTCCCGCACCGCTGCTGCAAATGACTCACGAACTTGGTCAGTGCGCGATCCCGCTCGGACTGTTGCTAAGTGGTGCGATCATCGTCGACTTCCTCAAGCATGCAAAATGGCGAACATCAGCGCGGACGCTGTTCGCGGCGGTCGCGTATCGCCAATGCTTGATGCCGATCTTAATGCTTGGTACAGCAGCACTGCTGCCACTCGCGACAACCGTGCAACAAGTGGTTGTACTTCAAGCCGCCATGCCCACCGCCGTCTTCCCCATCGTACTAGCCAGGCTTTATGGTCAGGATACCACAACAACGCTCCGCGTCGTCCTGGGGACCAACCTAATTGGCATCCTCACCATCCCAATCTGGCTCTACATCGGTCGCGCTTGGTTGCTTGGCTAGGTCTAACTTACCGACGAAGTTGACGGCCAGCGACGTTGATGCCATTCTCTCGCGTGTCAGGTCAGTCTAGCTGAGCAGCCTGTAATTCAACTTGGTCGGACATACGGAGCGCGGCAAGGGCGGGCGAAGAGCTTGGTCGCTTCGTCGTCGCCGATCGCGGTGTGGGTGGCTGGGTCGAAGTGAATCGAGCGACCTAGTGTCAGTGAATTGTTTGCCATGACGCAGGAGGCGCTGCTGATGTGGCCTTGTTCAATGTCTGCGACGGGCAATGAACGGCTATCGATGGCGCTGAGGAAGTTTTTCATGTGACCGCGAATCGCGGAGGCGACGTGAAGTTCCAGATTCCAATTTTTTTGATCGCCGAGATCAGTCGGGTATTTGTCGGTCTCAATGACCGCTGAGCCCGTTTGCTTTTTGCCGTTGCCTCGAGGTGTGAATTCATATTCGTTGACGCTAAGCTTGAGTGTCCCTTTGTCACCGTAAATGATTCCTGCCCAGGGGAACTTAGAATCAGGAGCGTCGCCCCACGACCGGTGCGTCCAGACGACATTTAAGTCATCGAATTCAAAGGTCGCTGTCTGTGTGTCGGTAATATTTGCTTTCACGCCGGTCTGAACCAAAATGCCTCCGCTGCTACTGATCCGCTTTGGCCAACCAAGACCAAGTTGCCAGCGAACCATGTCGAGCATGTGGACGCACATGTCGCCGACAATCCCGTTGCCGTACTCCATGAACGCTCGCCACGAACGCGGATGCACCATTTCGTTGTAAGGACGCATGGGAGCGGGTCCCGTCCAAGCTTCGTAGTCGAAGTGCGCAGGCGGTGTAGTATCCGGCGGATTGGCTTGCGACCGCATGTGGTAGTAACAGCAGACTTCAGCGTGTGCGATGTCGCCCAGCAAGCCTGCATCAACGATTCGTTCCTTCGCTTCGATCAAGTGCGGAGTGCTTCGTCGCTGAGTCCCGACTTGCACGACACGCCCGGTGCGCCGGGCGGCGTCCAGCATCGCTTTGCTTTCAAGAACATCGACCCCGGTTGGTTTTTGCACGTATACGTCGACCCCCGATTCGACTGCCGCGATCATCGGCAGCGCGTGCCAATGATCCGGCGTGGCGATCAAGACGATATCCACGTCTTTTTCGGCTAGTAGCTTGCTGTAGTCGGCAAAGGTTCGCGGTCGCTTCTTGGAAACTTGACGCAACTCGATCAACGAAGCGGCTTCATCAAGCATCTTGGAATCAACGTCGCAAATCGAAACGACTTCGACCGGCTCGACATTCATCAGTTGCAGTAGGTCACACTTGCCGTACCAGCCAGCTCCGATCAGCGCGACTCGGCGTGGGCGGGTATCGGGCGCGGCATAGGCACGTGAAGCAACTGCGGCGACGGATGCCGTTGCGACCGATGAGCGAAGGAAGTTTCGTCGATCCATTTTCAATGATTCCAAGAATTAGCGCTGCGGAAGTTTCTAGTAAGTTATTGTAGAACGATTGTCCTCAATCGTTTTCTGAGCAATTGAGGACAATTGCTCTACTCTCCCAATTTTTAAACGATGCATTGAAGCACGGCATCGGTCAAACCTGCGATCGGATCGCGCGTCGGAATGAATTCGTGCGCGATGTAACCGTCGAATCCGGTCTCAGCAATTGCCTTCGCAATCGCGGGATAAAACAGTTCTTGCGAATCGTCAAGTTCATGCCGGCCAGGATTGCCAGCGGTATGGTAGTGGCCAAAATACTTGTGATTGTCGCCGATCGTCCGAATCACATCGCCTTCCATGATCTGCATATGATAGATGTCAAACAACAATTTAAAGTGATCGCTGCCGACTCGCTTCACAAGCTCAACGCCCCACTTCGAATTGTCGCACATGTAATCGGGGTGATCCACTTTGCTGTTGAGCAGTTCCATGATCAAGGTCACGCCCTTCGCTTCCGCGACCGGTACGATTTTTCGCAATGCATCGACGCAATTTTTCATGCCGGTTTCGCGATCGATGCCGCGTCCATTTCCAGAAAAACAGATCACGTTGCGCCAGCCCTCTGCCGCAGTTGCTTCGATTGCGATATTCATCTTTTCCAAGCACAGGTCGTGATACTGCGGATCGCAAAGTCCATCTGTAAGCGGGTGCGACTGGACCATCGTGCATACCAGTCCATGTTTCTTCAAGGTGGGAAAATCAACGGGGTCAAGTAGATCGATACCGACCATCCCCAAGCCTGCCACCTCCTTGGCCAATTCAGCCACCGACATTTTTGAGAAGCACCATTTGCAAACAGATTGCTTGAGTCGTCCCGGTTTGGCGTCAACGGTCATTTTTTTCTCTTCCTGCGCGGTCAGTGTGGTTGGTGATGTTGTGGCGATGGTCACAGTCCCGACAATAGCACCCCCGATGGCGGTGCGGCGATCAATTTGTAGTGTTTGGAGCATGCCGTTCGAGGGCAATTAAGTCATAATGGTCTCGGGCGAAAAGCATGGCGTAGCGAAACCGTGTCGGCGTGTTCTTCGAACTCGCTCCGAATTCCTTGCGAGTTCGGAGAACACGCCGACACCAAGGCCAGCATTGTAGCCCATTCAGTTCGCATTTTCTTGCCAAGGTTATCATGAATCGCGTTTTCAGTCACCAATGTCTTGTTAGCTCCGTTAAGACACACCGTCGGCGAATGCTTGCCAACGGCAATTCAAACCTACCGCTGTCCAGTTAGCATGTTTGTTAATCGATGCAAGAACCATTGAACCCGTATCAGCCCAGCGTCAACGTATCAGATGCAGAGTTGATTCCATTTTTTTCCGGGCCGCTGGAATGGTCGGGGCATCGCTTCGTTATAACCGCGGAACAGATTCCTCTTTCGCTTTGGTTGGTCGCCTGCATCGTCGTAAAAATTGACGAAAACCAAGTCGAGCGGTTCATCAAATGGCGTTGGCATAAACGGCCAAACTGGACGTTTCCGCACGAAGGCAATCTGTGTATGGCGACGATCCAATGCAGCGGTGCAAATCGAATTCAGTGCCGTCTCATCGTCGACGGCACTCCCGTGGGCGATTCGATCGTGCTTGCCAAAGGCTTCTGGATCGGTCTGATCACCGTTGCCATCGTTACCGCTGGAATCTTTTTGAGCGTCCTCTATATCTCGCGAGTCTGAACCATTGAGGACAATTGTTCTACAATGAGCGCCTTCGCCGCTCGAAATGTGCAAAACTCGAACTAAGGACCGTTCGATCAATAACTGTCCGGTTCTTGAAGTGGGATAGGCTTCCAGCCTGTCAATTTCAATCCGACAGGCTGGAAGCCTATCCCACTAATTGAGCATCGACGGTTGTTTTCAATGCCGTTCCGGTTGTGCAGGTTGGCGAATAGGTTCGATGTAAACCAATGATAATCATTGAACGGATCGCGTCTTTCCGAAGTCTTTACTGTGCACTGCGCCGGTCGTGCCTGTTTGCACGATTCTGTTAACGCTATCAATTGGATTGGAAATGACGCGACGAAGCATCGGCAACGTTCGTTTGCAAAGGGCAGCGTCGTCGTTTCCGGATTGGACGTTGATTTCATACTTGCTTTTGTTACTAGCCATTGGTTGCAAATCGCCCAATGTTTGTTGTAACCCTCGTTACGTGGCGGATGAGATCTTTTGTAGAACTTCGGTAAACGTTGAAAAAGTCGGGCCTTGTTCCGAGAACATTCCGGCGGGAGTCATACTGGAAGACGGACTTGATGAGGTAGAAGCGGTCGCGACAGGATTGGCGAACAACTCCCTCTTCCAAGCCGCGTTAGCTCAATTGGGAATGGCGGGTGGCGATGCGGTTCAAGCGAGTTTGATCGCCAACCCACAAATTCTTATGTACTTTCCATCAGGAGCCAAAGAAGGGCAATACACGATCTATGCTCCTATCGAGTCGTACTTTCTGAGGCCGACGCGAGTCAAGGTTGCCAATCGTGAGTACCGTCGCATCGGCGATCAACTGGTACAAAATGGGTTGAACGTCGCGCGGGATATTCGTTTGGCCTATATCGATCTAGCGCTAGTGTCCGAACAGTCCCGCTTGGCGACCGAAGCGGTCGAGATTCGTCAGGGCATTGCTAATTTGACTCGCGACCGTTTTAAGGATGGTGATATAAGTGAATTAGAAACGATCGCTTCCAAGGTTGACGCGTTGAATGCCAAAGCCGTCAATGGCGTTCAACAACAAAACGCTTCCATTAGCCGAGCAAGACTCGCTTCGCTGCTTGGAATTCCAACGGTTGATACTCCACTTGAGCCAACAGCACTCGAAACCATCACCGTCCCGGAAGTAGACGAACGGAAACTCATCGAAACGGCTTTGGCATGTCGACCCGATTACCATGCTGCACGTTGGGCGGTCGCGGCCGCGAGTGAACGATCTCACCTATCGCGGTGGCTCTTCTGGCGAGCGGATAGTGTCGTGGATGTACGTCACGGACAAGACTATACGCGGACAGGCGCTGGCCTTCGGTTTGACTTACCGATCTTCAATCGAAATCAAGGCGGAATCCTTCGTGCCGATTGGGAGCTCAATGCATCCATGCACACACGCGACGCGATTCGAGATCAGATTTATCAAGATGTGCGCGTTGCATGTCGTCAGCTTAGTCAAGCCAAAGCTAACTTATCGATTCTTGAAACTGAAGTACTACCAAATCTGTCGGAAGCGGTTGGCATTGCAGAAAAAGGCTTTGCAGATGGTGGAACTGACTATCTGCTTGTTCTGCAAACGACCACATTATACTTGGACGCGCGTGCCCGAATCCTTGATCAGCGTGCGATGTTGAAACGTGCCATTGCGGAGCTTGAACGCAGCGTTGGAAGAAGTCTGGTTGCGGCTCCACTTGACGTCACAAAAATGCTTTCTGAGACCGCTCCGGTTGACAATTCCGTGGATTCGCAGGTATCTCCGGTCAGCAACGTGTCAACTTCGGCGGTGGACGTCGCTTTAGACTACAATTGACGATTGGTAGTTCAAGCAGTTCATCGATGACATGATTTTTCTAATATGCGCACAAAAAGTATTCGTCGATTTTTTGTGCAGCAACTAGGCGTCTTGGGAGCACTGCTTGTTGCGTTCTGCGGTTGCAAGCCTCAAGCGGCTGCTACCGCCAAAGCGGCAGCGCCATCCAAGGTTGAGATGGTCCCGCATGAAAGCGACCTCGCAACCATTACGCTCACGAAGGAGGCTGAGGAACGTCTCGGCATCACCACGGTAGCCTCCGAATTGCGTCGAGTTCAACAGCACCGCACCTTTGGTGGTGAGGTTATCGTTCCTTCCGGTCGATCCATCATGATTTCAGCGCCCGTCGCTGGGATCGTTTCGCCCGTGAGAAACTCGAAGATTCCCGCCCCCGGTTCCAAAGTCAAGGCTGGCGATGTTGTCCTCGCACTTTCGCCGATTCTCTCTCCTGAACGCGATGTTCCGACACCTGCCGAGCAAGTTCAAATGGCTGGTGCCAAAGCAACGTTGGTAGCCGCGCAAGTCACAGCTCTTGGCGACGTGCAACGAGGGAAAGCTGACGTTGCAGCCACGAAGATCACGCTTGATCGGGCCAAGAAGCTTTTAACTGATCGAGCTGGTAGCCAACGGGCTGTCGACGATGCCCAAGCTCTCGCCAATGTGGCAGCGACCGTTTTGGCTGCAGCAGAGGATCGCTTTAAGCAACTGACACAATTGATTGCGTCGCTTGAAGGCTCCGGCAGTCATGAGGTGGCAACTGAAATCACACTGAGAGCGCCTGTTGACGGAGTCATTCGCAGCCTCAACATCTCTGCTGGACAGCAAGTGGTCGGGGGAGCTTCGCTATTTGAAGTACTAGATATGAGTACCGTTTGGGTTCGCGTGCCGATCTTTGTGGATCTACTTGCTTCGATTCAACCAGGAACGTTTGGTCGAGTTGTTTCTCTCGATGGACAGTCGACGGGTAGACCTTCGCAAGCAGTCGAAACCCAGTTTGATCGAGCGGTACCGATCGAAGCACCACCGACAGCAGATGCGGGTAGCTCATCAGCAGATCTCTACTTCGAAATTTCGAATCAGCAATCTAACTTTCGACCCGGTCAACGCATTGGTATTGAACTTCCTATGAATAGCGAAGTCGAAGCCACGATCGTGCCAGCCGCATCAGTCCTTTACGATATTTATGGAGGAACTTGGGTTTACACCCTAAAGGAGCCACTACGGTACATTAGGCAACGTGTGACGGTGTTGTGGTTCGATCGGACTCAAGCCATGCTTAAAAAAGGTCCGAGTGCAGGGACGATGGTCGTGGCTGATGGTGCTGCGGAATTATTTGGTACCGAATTTGGTCCAGGGAAATAGGCGAACTAAATCATGAGTTGGCTTATTCGTGCTTCCCTCCAATTTCGTGTGATCGTGTTGATGATCGCATTGGGACTTGTCATCGTTGGCGTTCGAACGATGGATTCGATTCCGCTGGATGTGTTTCCTGAGTTTGCGCCACCCTTGGTTGAGATTCAAACCGAAGCACCGGGAATTTCAACCGAAGATGTCGAGAGCTTAATCAGCGTCCCAATCGAAAATGCGGTCAACGGCATTCCATTTGTCAAAGCAGTCCGTTCTAAATCGGTCTTGGGTCTCTCAAGCGTCCGGCTGATCTTCAATAGTGGAACTGATTTGTTGATGGCTCGACAGCTTGTTCAAGAGCGAATCACGTTGGTTGCAGCCCAGTTACCGCTGGTCGCGCGTCCACCAGTCATATTGCCACCGCTTTCGTCGCTCAGTCGTTGTATGAAGATTGGTCTTTGGTCGGATACAAAAAGCCAGATGGAAATGACGGTGCTGACGAAGTGGACGATCCGGCCACGGTTGATGTCAGTCAGTGGCGTCGCAAATGTCGCTGTCTGGGGTGAGAAAGATCCGCAGTTGCAAGTCATCGCCGATCCCGATCGATTGCGAGCCAATGGAGTCACGTTAGACCTTCTTTTGCAAGCGGTTCGCGATGCAACCGCAGTCGGAGCCGGTGGTTTTGTCGACACGCCGAACCAGCGATTAGCGCTGCGATATGTTCCGGCTGTCCATACCCCCGAACAACTCGGCGAGATGGTGCTGACGTTTAGAGGCAATGGCTCCGCAAATGTTTCGCCCGCTGCTTCAATGACAGGACCGGCAGGAACCGCGAATTCTGTGGGGTCAGGACGCACTTCGAGTTCAGGCGGTAGTCCCATTCGAATTCGCGACGTAGCCGACGTCGTCATCGATTACGCCCCGCCCATTGGCAATGCAATCATCAACAATCAACCCGGCCTGCTGCTGATCATTGAGAAGCAACCTTGGGCAAACACCCTCGATGTCACTCGCGGTGTGGAAAAAGCGATGGAAGAGCTGAGGCCTGGAATGGGTGAAGTCAAATTCGATACGACGATCTTCCGACCCGCTACTTTCATCGAGCGCTCGCTTGCCAACCTCAGCCATTCGATGTTGTTGGGGTGCATTTTAGTGATCCTTGTATTGCTCGTTTTCCTCTACGACTGGCGATGTGCTTTGATCAGTGCCGTGGCAATCCCACTTTCCCTGATTGCTGCCATCATGGTGCTCTATTTGCGAGGTGGAACCGTCAATACGATGGTGTTGGCTGGCTTGGTTATAGCACTGGGAGAAGTAGTCGACGATGCTATTATTGATGTCGAGAATATCATGCGGCGTTTGCGATTGAATGCGCTCGCTGAGATCCCGCAATCAGCGTTTCAAGTCGTTCTGGATGCTTCGATGGAAGTTCGAAGTGCCGTAGTCTATGCAACGATCATTGTTGTCCTAGCATTCTTACCGGTATTCTTTTTGGAAGGACTCTCTGGATCGTTCTTTCGACCACTAGCTGCCTCCTATATTCTGGCAATCTTGGCTTCACTGGCGGTGGCCCTCACGATAACACCCGCAATGTCATTGCTGCTGCTACCGGCCACAGCACGCATGCGGCACCGTGATGGCCCGTTGGTACGCGTGCTCAAACGATGGTATCGGGCATTCCTACAACGACTGCTGAATATTCGGCTTGTTGCGCTCTGTGGATTTGCGGTCGTGTTTACAGCGATTGCTTGTACGATCCCTTGGTTGGGTGAAGAGCTAATGCCAAACTTTCGAGAGACCGATTTCTTGATGCACTGGGTCGAGAAGCCGGGCATTGGAATCGATGCCATGGATCGGATCACGACTCGAGCGAGTAAAGAACTCATGGTAGTTCCGGGAGTGCGTAACTTTGGTTCGCACATCGGACGCGCAACCGTTGCCGACGAAGTTGTAGGACCGAATTTCACAGAACTTTGGATCAGCATTGACGATTCACAGGACTATGACGAGACCGTTGCGAAAGTGCAAAGCGTCGTCGATGGATATCCTGGTTTGTACCGCGATTTGTTGACATACCTTAAGGAACGCATCAAAGAAGTGCTAACCGGAACGAGTGCTGCCATCGTCGTTCGAATCTATGGTCCTGACATGGATCGATTGCGATCCATTGCATCGGACGTGTCGTCGCAAATCAAACCGATCGAAGGGGTCACGACCCTTAAGATTGAACCGCAAGTTTTGGTTCCGCAAATATCGATAGAAATGCGCCCTGACGCGGCAGCGAATTTTGGTCTAACACCAGCGGCGTTAATGAGGACCGTTTCCACATTGGTCAATGGAATGAAAGTTGGCGAGATCTACCGTGACCAAGGAATCTTCGGTGTTCATGTACGTGGCAAGGACCAAGCTCATCGTGACCCGACTGCGGTACAACAACTGATGATCGATACGCCATCGGGGGCACAAGTCCCATTGAGCAGCGTGGCCAACGTCACCATCGTCCCCGCTCCCAACGAAATCAAACGAGAAGGGGCATCGCGTCGATTGGATGTTACGTGCAATGTCACCGGACGTGACTTAGGTGCCGTTGCAAAAGAAATCGAAGCCGCTGTTCAAAAAAACGTGACGTTTGGAACGGGTTATCATCCGGAGTTTCTTGGTGAGTATGCAGAAGCTCGCGCGTCGAGGCAGAGGCTCCTACTTTTGTCGGTTGCTTCCATCTTGATGATTACGGTAATTTTGTATGTTGATTTCCAATCATGGCGGTTGGTGATGTTGATGCTTGGCATGCTACCGTTAGCAATTTTGGGAGGCGTTCTCGGAGTCTTTGCAAGCGGCGGAATTATGTCGCTTGGATCGCTTGTCGGTTTCGTGACGGTGATCGGTATCTCCGCGAGGAATGCGATTATGTTGATTAGCCACTATCGCCATTTGAATGAAATCGAAGGCATCGCCTACGGTCGCGAGCTTATCCTTCGCGGAGCTGAAGAACGGCTCGCTCCCATACTTATGACTGCATTGACGGCAGCACTGGCCCTGGCACCGCTCGTCTATTCGGGCAATTTGCCAGGCCAAGAGATCGAGTACCCGATGGCCATCGTCATCCTGTTCGGATTGGGTGCGGCCACGCTTGTCAATTTATTCATCCTGCCATTGCTCTTTAGCAGAAAGCGATAAAAGAGTGTGATAGGCTTCCAGCCTGTCGCATTGAAAACGACAGGCTGGAAGCCTATCACATTCAGGGAATCCCGCAGGCTTGCCCTGCGGATCGTTGGGTTTTTCGCTAATAAACCATTCTCAATCACCGCCGCACCCGACGTACGCACGCTCGATTGCCTTCGGCAATCGAGCGTGCGTACGTCGGAGAGACATAGTGAAGCTATTCAGGGT
>JAYVSE010000185.1:0-1975 GCA_043775635.1 Planctomycetaceae bacterium
GCTGGACCCCCGATTCCAGCCCCTGAATCGCCCGTCGCCGCAGAAGCCAACGTCCCAACATGTCCGCGATGCGAAACGCCGATGACGCTAGTATCGCTCCGACATCGTCCATCGTGGCGCGACGTATTCTATGGTCTGGCGCAACGGCTTCCATCGGCAGCTCCCATGTCACCATGGCAAGGCAGCGGATAATGTGCTCATCCAGTCAATGCTCTCAGATCGTCAATTCACTCAGCGTCCGCAGCCATCAAGTGCTCCGGGCCGCGCGGCTTCTATCCGAGCCGACGATTGGCAGGCCCCATCAACCCTCACGACCGGCATCCATGGACGTCGGTAGCCGTCGAGATTCTGAAACCAACGAGTTGCAAAACAGCGACCGTCTGCGATAAACTGCAGTCTGAAGAGACCGCGAGGAAACAATCCGCATAAGCTCGAAGCCAAGGCCCGAAAGCCAAGCGTCTCAGACAACGAATATCAATCTATCCATCCGAGTACAGATGGATAGATTGATATTCGTTGTCTGACTCACGGTAGATCCGCATTCGACCGAAGCTTGACTTACGGCAATTGATATGAAACTTGGTCTTTTCGCAATGGTTCTTGCTGTCGTGCCCGGCGCTGCGTTAGGGTACGCATACAGCAACGGAATAATTGAACGCGATATTGAGGACCTTGAATCAAACGTCTTGCGAGCCACTGGTACAGGCATTTGGTTTTTGGTACTCAGTGTTGTTGGTATCACGCTAATATTGCGTTCAAAACGAATCGAGTCGATTGCAGCAGATGCTACACCATCCCCATTTGAAGGCTTATCGGGTCTGGGTGTTGATACAAGCGAGACGATACCCAGTCGACGAATTCGGTGGCCAACATTTGCGTTTGGGCTGTTCTTGATCTTCGGCCCGATTGTTCGACTCTTATTGCTAAATTACGGCTATCTACCTACCTATTCTCCGAATGATTCTTCATCGGAAACAGGACGTGCTTACATTGTGGGGTCTCGTTCTGGAGCGACGATCGGCACCTGGACTTCGATTGTCGTGGGCATCGCCACGATTATTCGCTCATTCCTGCCCAAAAATTTCCGCAGCCTTCAGATACCAAACGGTAAGACCATCGCTTTCGCCATTGCGGCGCTCGCGTTTCTTACCATCGCCGCATTAATGCTTTCAGCTTTGTTTGGTCCAGTCACTCACGCCAGATGACAGCGGAACTCCAGGAACTACTCCTGCGGACCCCGCAACAGATGGGTGAACGAAGCGGTTTTGTGGCTGATGATTGCGAGTGTGGATTTTGTTGAATCGAAAATGCTCTGCAATCCTCGCCAAAAGTCGAACTTGGGAAGGAATATCGATGGCAGGCTTTGCGGATTGCGTTGTTTAGGTAGACTATGCTGAGCGACTCCATGGGGGAGTCGACAATTTCAAATTTGAGGGAGGGTAATTCCGTGAAGAATTTTGCTCGGTGGATCGCGTTAGCTGCGGTAGTTATTGGTTTCGCAATTACATCACCACAGTCCGCAGATGCTGGCTTGCTTGGTCGGCGATGTGCAGCCAAGGATCCTTGTGCACCTGCCTGCGAACCGGTTTGTGCACCGGTTTGTGCACCTGTTTGTGCACCGGCTCCGGTTTGCAAGCCAGCGCCAGTATCTGTGACGATTTGTGTCAAGGATCCATGCACTTGTTGCACTCAGGAAGTTTCGGTATGCGTACCAGCATGCTGTGCATGTGAAACACCATGCCTTGACTCTTGCCGACCAGGATTTCTGGGCCGCAAGATACTGACCTACAAGTTTCCCGGATGTGGACACTGTGTAGAAATCGTTCTTACCAAGCATGGCAAGGCAATCGTTCGCTAATGGCGGACGCAGCAAGGTAAGGACCGTTCGATCAATAACTGTCCGGTTTTTGAAGTGGGATAGGCTTCCAGCCTGTCATTTTCAATGCGACAGGCTGGAAGCCTATCCCACTAATTG
>JAYVSE010000186.1:0-10789 GCA_043775635.1 Planctomycetaceae bacterium
GCTCCACGCGGACAAGCCGCATGGTAGCGAGGCTCACTCGGCCAGCATCTTCTGGTTGTGATTATAGCCCGACGGGGATGAACCCCGTCGTAGCATCCGATCGGAACAATATCGATTCGAAATTTCGCTATTAAATTCCGTGTCAATACCAAATTTTTAACAGCCCAGATTCAATACCAGGCTTCCAGCCTGTCATTTTCAATGCGACAGGCTGGAAGCCCATCCCACTGATTGATCGAGCGACACTTAATTCCCGTTCGATCCCCATTAAAACACGATTCGCCAGCAGCGATGAATACGGCGATTGCGATAATTGGGGGGCACGGTTTGGTTGCTGATCTCGTGGAACTGCTTGACCGCAAGCGAAGCGGCCTCCATTTTGAACCCGCGAAAATTGTTCGAAAAATAGATCACACCGCCGGGATGCATTAGCAATTGCAACTGCTCCAACAACGGCACTGAATCTCGCTGCACATCCCAGAGCGTTTCCGTTCGCTTACTATTGGAAAAAGTTGGCGGATCGACAATTGCGATGTCATAGGTTGGCTCGCGTTTATGGTTGTAAACAAAGTCGACGGCGTTGTCGCGGACGAATCGGTGAGCGGTCGAAGTAAAACCATTCAATGCCATATTTCGCTTCGCCCAATCGAGATAAGTGTTGGACCAATCGACCGTTGTTGTTTCCATCGCTCCGCCATCCGCAGCATAAACAGAGAATGATCCGGTATAGGCGAACAGATTCAAAACTCGCTTACCGGTTGACACGCTGCGCACCATGGAACGTGTGATGCGATGGTCAAGGAATAAGCCCGTATCGATGTAGTCCGAAAGATTGATGATGAACTTTAGTCCGCCTTCATTCACCACGACCTCGTACATTTTATCCGCAAGATGCTCATGTTGCGTATTGCCAGCTTGTCGATTTCGTCGCTTGAAGAAGATCTTTTCGGGAGCCACCTCCAGTGTTTCGCTTGCGGTCTTCGCCATCAAATCAAGCCATCGTGAATGCTGCTCGATGGTGCGCTGATAGGGCGTAGAGTATTCGGTTAAATGCAGGTGGTCTTCGTACCGATCAACGATCAGCGGAATCTCCGTGATGTCGCGTTCGTAGATGCGGTAACAGGTGATCCCTTGCTTGGTTGGATATCGCCTCAAGTGTCGGGCTAGCTTGTCCAAGCGGCGGCCAAACAGTTCTGCTTGCTGAGCTGATTTCACAGCATCAGCGCGATCATCCAGCGGTTCGCTGGCGACGGCAACATCCGCGCGGTTATCGCCGTCGCCGTCGCCATCGCCATCGTCATCTTCACCGTCACCGTCACCGTTATCGCCGGCATTAATACCGTTGAATTCTCGAAACTCGTCGGTAGCCGGATCGTCGATCTCGCTCATTGGCTCACGATCGACTTATCATAAATTCTTAAGACTTTGGTGCGCCGACCACCGGCGCGTTCGATTGTATTGCGGCTCAATGAATTGCTTTCCAAAACCCAAGAAAATTCGCCGACTCGAACGCCATATTCGATCGCATCGGGAAGGATGCGCGCCAATGTGACCAGACCTAGGCCCCATTTCTGGTACTCGGGCAAAACATTGGTGCTGATCAAACGCAACCGCGTGAGTTTCTTTCTGCCGTAAAGCAGGTGAAACCAACCGAATGGAAGCAGCTTGCCATTGATTTTCTTGATGATCGGATTGAAGTCGAGCAGACCAAAGCCTGCGCCAACCGGGCGTCCATTGATTTCTGCAATGCTTGTTAACCTGGGAACAAGCAACATTTTCAAGCCTTGCGCTTGATGATTGACTTCACTAGTACTCATCGGCACATAGCCCCATGTATTTTGTAACGATTCGTTATAGATGTTGAGGAAAGTACGAACATCGCTAGCCAAACGCTTTTTATCGATAGGCCGACAAACAACACCAAATCGTTTTGTCGCTTCCTCAATCACAAATGCCAGCTTTGGATCGAGCGTCTCCAGCATGCTCATGTCAGCATCGTAGCTAAACAGATCTTGAACCTTGGCAAAACCTGCTGCGACGAGCAATCCTTGGTAGTAGTCTCGATTGTAAGGGATCATAAATGTCGGCGGCGTATCGAAACCTTCAATCAATAGCCCGCAGTCATAATTGAGGCTTGGATTGACCGGCCCGCGAATGTCTGTCAAACCTCTTTCGCGAAGCCAAATCGCGGCTGCTTCGACCAGTTTTTTGCAAACTTCGACATCATCAATGCACTCAAAGAACCCGAAGAATCCAAGCTTGTCGTGGTACCGATCGTTATGACCCTGATTATGAATCGCCACGATCCGGCCAACCGTTTTGCCGTTGTCTTGCGCGATGAACGCTTGGCAGCGATTGGTTTCGTAAAACGGGTGCTTACGAAACCCGACCAATTCTTCCTGAACCCGCCAAAGCGGCGGAACCCAATTGGGATCATCACGGTATATGTCCCGAGCAATTTGAAAGAAATCGCGGCGATCTGCGGCGGTTGAGCAGGGTCGGACAGTTAAAGACATGGAACGATCTTTGAGGGGACGTGGAGGATTTTCGTCGTTTGTGTCACAATGCATTTGCATCGTGACGCTGAGGATCGAGCAGGAAATAAGTGCGGTATCGGTCACTTATTTCTTGCTCAGTGCTCAGGATAACCATTTACTCCTTTGGCTTCATCGCCGTGTCTGACGGTTTGACGATTTCTAGTTTGCATAACCCGACAATTCGTCGCATGCTGAAGCTGCGCGATAACCACGCGCGGCGGCGTGAAAAAGTGGTTTTAGTCGATGGAATTCGGGAAATCGAACGAGCCTTGGACGCCGGACTGGTTCCCCAGTCGATTTTCATAGGCAGCAACGAAAATAGCGATTTTTTACAGTTGACCGAACGATGTCCCGCCGCAATCGTGCGGGTGTCGGATGCCGTGTTGCAGAAAATCGCGTTTGGTCAGAATCATCGGGACGCAGTCGGATTGTTTGCGGAGCCACAGCGAACTCTCGCGGAATTGACATTGAGCGTGATGCCAATCGTGATCGTGCTCGATGCGCTAGAAAAGCCTGGGAACGTGGGTGCAGTTTTCCGTTCCGCTGATGCGATTGGTGCCGATGCCGTCGTGATTTGCGAAGGGGCCTGCGATTTATTCAATCCAAGCATCATCCGCGCTAGCCTGGGGACTGTCTTTACGATGCCATGTGCCCAAGCCGATCGTGCATCTACGATTTCATGGATCGCTGCTCAGGGGATGAGTACAGTCATGGCTCGCGTCGACGCAGCCGTCAGCTACTGGGATGTCGACTTTTGTCAACCAGTTGCCATTGTTGTCGGATCGGAATCGCAAGGGCTTGGTGACCAGTGGCGAGTTAGCAAAAATTCGTCCCCTCGCTTGCCCCACGGTTCCCATGAAGTTCAGATCCCAATGTGCGGTTCAGCCGACAGCCTAAACGCATCGGTTTCAGCCGCGCTGCTAATGTTTGAGGCTCGCCGGCAACGCCTAAAGACAAACTGACAGACAGTTGGCGTTTTTGGTTGCTTCAATCGTTTTGCTATGGAATTCTCAGATTTAGGGACTTGTTGTTTTATGCAATCTCTAGGAATTGCCGTTTGGCGTAAGTCTTTTGGCATTCGATTTTTGAGAGGTTTTCTTAGCAATTCTCGCATTTTTATAACTCTTTCCAAAGCCTGCTTTTGTCGCTTCGCTTCGTATCGATCCAAGTCATCAATGCGTTTGCGATTTTCTGCTAGTTTTGCTTCGTCTAACGACTTACTAACAGGCATAATCGAGATTGATTGACATTCCTTGGCGAGCACCTGCCGTTGCAGATCTAATCGAGACCCATAATCAGGCTGCAAAAAAAATGAAACCAGCAGTGAGAGCAACGTAGCCAAAATGGATTCGCGAATCGGCACACGGCCCAACTTAACGAGTCGCAAATTTAAATCAAGAATGGATTTTGACGCCACGAAAAAAGACACACGATGGTAGTACACTGAACTCAATAGTTTCTGACTCTAACGGATTTTAAGCCCTAGTTTTCTGCAAAAAAACCGTTGTCGCAGCGAGATTCCAAATTTGTCATCCTTTTGGGCGTCGCCTTACCCGATCAAGCGAGTGACAAGAGCTTCACAGAAGCATACGGCGTCTTCCAAAAGGAGCGCTGGTGTATAGCCTTTAGGCGACTCGTTTTTGGGATCGAAGAGGCGGCTAAAGCCTGGACACCAGCGCGGCCAAGGAACCCTCACGTCTCCCCCTACGTTCTAACCATGAACGGAAAACCAGGGCTTAAAATCCGTTACAACAGACAATGGTGTGCTGTTTGCTCAGCCATACACTTGCTCACTTGGCGGAGGCTTGCTCAACGGCGTTGTAAATACCCTCACTGCTTAACGAGTTCAGCGGTATGCGATGAATCGTCCCGCCAGTGTCTTCTAGCTCAACGGTTTCGCGATCGATGAGTCGCAAAAATTTTGCCGTCAGTGTGATCGTGCCGGTCTTGTCTTTCCACGGAGTGAATGCCTGACTACGTTCTGAAAATTCTTTTTCATCTCGTTTGAAAAGCGGCATACTTAATTCTAGCTCATTGTTGTCAATCCTTTCCATTGATGCTCGAGTTCCCAATGCACCCCAAAGGCCATAAGGGCTCAGTGACCCAGGCTTCGTATAACCAGCGTCGATGGCAACACCAGGTGACGTCAAGTCACCGGTATCGATCGTGTCGCTGACAAACCCTACGGCACCGTCTGCAATCAGCACATGAACGCCACCAGCGTGAGCACTGGAGGCTGAGCAAATAGCGTCAAGCGGGCCTAGGTCAGATGAACATGACGGCGAATTGGGAGGCAAGACTGCCTGAAACCCAGTTACTGGAAGCGCACCATCAGACCAACGTGAACCACGTCCGATGGGATTCCACGCGACTGTTTTCGAGAGCCCTGCCTCCAGACAAAGCGATGGATCGAGCGAAAGTCCAACAATGTCTTTTGCGATGCCGCTGGTTCGTGGTTCGCCCTTTAAACTGGAAAGCGTTTCGGAAAATAGTAATGTGTTGGCCGTACCATCGAGGAAGCTGTGGAAACCTATTTTCAAACCCGCTGCAAATGCGCCTCGATTCGTTGCCGATGACCGTTCTATGTCTTCTTCTGATTCTGGGTTCACCAGCGCGCCGACCGCGAAAGTGGCGTCTCCATAGCAGGCGACATAGTTAGCCATGGTGCTTAAACCAGAATCGTCTTGGAGCGTGAAGACAATTCTTGCTGTACCACTTTGCTTATCCGCAGTCATTGCCGCATCGGGACATCGATAGATCATTGGCCCTTGTGACCAAGGCACATACTCCGCTGCGTCATACCAAGGCACTGGCCCCATCGCCGGAAATCGCTTACCGGTTTTCTGACTCACATGTGGATTAGAAATCATCTCCCACAATCCTTGCTCCTCGGCAAACGGCAGGACACCAATGAACGGTCCAAGTCGTCCTTGATTGCTGTCGGCTTCCGTCTCTCCACCGAATGTTCCACTGCATCCAGATGGAAGTTGATTGTACGCTGCATGGTAATTGTGCAGTGCCAAACCGAGTAGCCTCAGGTGGTGTCGGCAAACTTCGGCGCGGGCTTGCGACCGATGCCTTAGCAGTTGTGGCACCAAAGTGGTCGCCAATAACACGCAGCAGAAAATGCAAAAAGTAGCGTCCAACAAACGCGTAAAACCTTGATTCATTGGTAAGCTCGATTAAGTAGATATTGATCAACGAAACGTCATGCAATCCCAAACCTGGTACCTTCACGAATATCGTCACAAAGCCAGTCGCCATTTCCCTAGCAGCAATTGCAGCCGTATTTCAGGCGAAAAACGAGGATTAACGTCGAGTCCAATTTGCAAACTATTGCCGGATTTATCAGCTCGAACTCTGGGCGACGGCGGATTAGACTTCAACTCAATCAAGGCGGCATCGAGCATCAAGATCAGCCTACCTCGCTCCTTCACAACTTGTCGCATGACCTCTTCCCTGTCATTGTCGTTCGCCAATTCCGGCGGCAGGAAATCCGTGGCGAATTGCTCGAATTTCTTTGTTTCCAGCAAACTCAACGCGAGTTCAAGTTGTGTAACCAACCCCTGCCGAGCCTCGCGTTTTCGCTTTACGTCGATTTCCACCGCACGGACTACATCCGAATTTTTTAAATCAGACAACAAGATGATCTTTGGCTCACCTGATCCCATGACGAACAACGCCTTCTTCTTGCTTTCGATCTCAACGAACCGAGCTTTGAAGTCGCTTTCTGGTTTCGCCAGAGACCAGTCTTCCAGCGGTAGTGATTGCAAATCGGCCAATTCGTTAGCGCTAAACTCGGTAGGTGCTTCCGTAATACCAAGGCCTGTCAGATCTATCGCTTCTCTGGAACTCCGAGTACCTATCGCACCCCAGAGACCGTAGGGGCTTTTCGAATTTGGTTTCGCATACGCCTGGCCGCCCGCAGCCGGTCCTGCGACGCTAGGACTGGTGCTATCTCCCGTATCGATCGAGTTGGTAACGAACCTGACCGCGCCATCGGCGAATAAAACATGGGCACCGTCGACATGATGACTAGAAATGGACATCAAGCCCTCTAGCTCACCTTTATCGGAAGTTGCCGAAGGAGAGTTCGGTTGCAGAACCGTCTGAAACCCAGTCGAACGCAAGCACCCATCCGCCCAACAGGCACCTCGACCCTCAGGCCAATAATTGGTCGTTTGATTCTTTTGCGCCTCGATGCAAAGCGAGGGCTTCAGTGCTAAGCCGGTGACATCGCGCGCCGTCCGCGAACCCAAGATCTTGGACTCAGAAGACATGGCCGTGTTCGCCAGCCCGTCCAGGATGGCGCTGAATCGCACTACAGACTCACGTTTAAAGACACCACGTTTAGCAGTCTCGTCTTGCGAATAAGGTTCCATTTCTCGACCCTCGGGGGCGCCGACATCGAAAATCCCATCTCCATAGTTCACGACATAGCTCGGGACTGTCGCGAACTGTGCTGCGTCCGGGTCACTCGAGCAAACCAAGATTGTGGGACGTTCACTCCAAGGAGTGTATAGCTTCGGATCGTACCAAGGCACTGGACCCATCGCCGGATAACTCTGGCCATCGATGGTCATCGGGTTCGCTATTTTTTCCCACAATGCCTGCTGCTCACAGAACGGCAGCAGTGCGACCCAAGCACTCATGCGATTAGAATTTCCAAGTAATGGATCGCCTTCGCTGCCTTTATCAGTACCACCACTTCCTGGTGGCAATTTATCGTATGCAGCATGATAATTATGAGCTGCCAACCCGAGTTGCTTGAGGTTGTCCTGGCATTGGTTTGCTCTGGCGACTTCGCGAGCACGCTCGATCTTTGGTGCCATGACAGACAAGGCGAGCAAAGCACTGACAAGCAATACGACGAAGTCAGATAGATACAACTTTCTAGTGTCCATATCGTCACAATCCTGTTCGTAGCGAGAAGTTTGAACGAGTGGTCCGACCAACTTTGGATACGGTGCATTCGACGGGCAACGACCTACATGTTGATTTCGTAACCCTTGCGGTTTTCCCGTGAGAGGAACGAGTTGGCCTGAGCATCACCGGTGATTTCTCGCTTGGTTGGATTCCAATTGATTTCTCGGTTTAGGCGCATCGCGATGTTCGAGAGATGGCAGATTTCGAGCATGCGGTTATGCGACCAAACGTCGGAGATCGGTTGCTTGCGAGACTTCATGCCTTCAATGAAATTGGCGGTATGGTTCTCGCTAACCTTGCCACCGTATATTCCTTCGATTGCGCCCTCAGGCAGCGGCTTGTCTTTCAGATCCTCCACAGGCTTGCCGGAAATCTTACCGCGGTTCACAAAGAACCGACCTTCTGTGCCTTCAAACAGTATTCCGTTGTCGCCTTCACTGGTGATTGTCAATTCAACATTGTTGGGCATGTCCACTTTGATTTTGAAGCTCGTCGCTGCATTGTACTGATCCTGAACCAAAGGATGTCCATCCTTGTACGCAACCGGCAATTTAAACTCGACCGGTCTCACTTTGCTGGGACCAGTGGCGGTGGCACCGAGAGCCCAGCAGGCGATGTCGACATGGTGAGCGCCCCAGTCGGTCAGTTTTCCGCCAGAATATTCATGCCAGTTGCGGAAAGCATAGTGACAGTTGCTGTGCAGCGGCACGCCACCACCGTATCCCTCACGCATTTCAGGGAGTGCTCGATAGTCAACCTTTGGTGCTGGGCCCAGCCAGAACTCCCAGTCAAGTCCTTCAGGAACAGGAACAACGGGAATCACCGGTGAAGCGTCCATGCCGTTAATGCCACAAGTCACCTTTTGAACCGTACCGATGCGTCCATGCTTGACCAAAGCGATTGCCTTCAGGAACAGCGATTCACATTCCGTGCGTTGCATGGTGCCAACCTGAAAAACGCGGTTGGTCTCCTTGACAACTTTCTCAATCAACTTGCCTTCGGCAATCGTTAGCGTGAGTGGCTTCTCACAGTAAACATCTTTGCCCGCGTACATTGCTTCGACCGCGATCTTGGTGTGCCAATGGTCTGGCGTGGCGATCATGACCGCATCGATATCTTTCCGATCGAGGATCTTTCGATAGTCATTGTAAGCGTCCGGTTTCTTCTTCTGTGCCATTTCTGTTTTTTCGACATTCGCTCCAAGTACATTGGCATCGACGTCGGCAAGCGCAGCGAAATCAGCGAACGCAAAAGACTTACTGGTAATGGTCCAACCCTGGTTTCGTAGACCAATGGTCGCAAAGACCGGACGGTCATTGGGCGACTGGAAGCCCAAGGCCCGATTCATCGAAGGGCTCAGCAATGCGGCAGTGCCGGCCGCTCCGACTCCCTGAAGAAAGACTCTGCGCGTTGATTGGCGAAATAGCGACATCGATAAATCCTCTTGTTGAAAACAAAATAACGTGATGTGGGAAAGTGTTTTAAGGACTGAACAAGTCAATACTTAGAATTATAGTCGAATTTGATGGTAATTGTACCGGACAAGCGTTTTCCGCGCGGTCCGCGAGCCGAAACCCAGTTCACGTCCGATTTTTGACATGGGAAAGGCTGCCAGCCTATCCCACTCGTTGATTGGGCAAGGCCCTACGCCGTGAAGGACAATTTAGCGGTATGGCGCGAGCCATCCGGTGACGCGGGCCTCAGAGAGACCGGACGGCTCGCGCCGTACCGCTATGAACTTCGACCTAATCCTTACCGAGTCGATACAAATGGCTCTTGGTTCGAAGCACAAAATCTCCATCGATTGCGACTAGGCTCGACACCGTAAACGGTTGGTCGTCGGAGAGTTCGTTCGTTGCTAACAGTGTTGGCTTTTTTCCTGACAGTGGTCCGATGACATAGGTCGCGGCGTCCTCTCGCGTTACGTACAAAGCGTCACCTGCGACGATTGGCGAACTGCTAAACACATGACGGCTTTGGGGCAACGGCAAGTCCCAAACTGTTTTTCCTGTTTCGGCTTCGATGGCAGTGATCATCCCTTTGTCTCCGCAAATATAAACGATGCCGTCAGCCGTTGCCGGTGTCGGAACGTCGCTACCAATGTCATCTCGCTTCCAGAGGATTGCTTTATCACCTTTACCCGCAATCAAATCCGACATCTTTACGCCCGTCAGAGTCGCGCCTCGCGCATAAGGGCAAATCACAACATCGCCGCTGATGACTGGCGATGCGATCGAGCGAAAGTATTTTTCGCCCGTTGGATTGAAGCCGCCGAGTCGACCAAGTTCCGTACCGTCTGCTTGCGAGTGAAGTGTCAAATGATCTGCCCCCATCACGGCAATGATCTTTTTTCCATCGACAGTTGTTGCCAACGGAGTCGCATAACTTTGAGCTGCTTCTTCAGGTGCGTCGAGCAGTCGATCCGTTCGCCACAACATATTGCCCGACTGTCGATCAAATGCAACCAGATAGCTTGGGCCCGACTGCATCACGGCGACCACAACCGCGTTTTCGATCAGCAACGGCGAAGTGCCGAGGTCCCACCAGAGCGTATCTTCCCCGAACGAATCCTGCAGATTCTTGTGCCAGCGAACGACGCCATCGCGATCAACGGCCGCCAAGTCACCGGATCGGAAATACGCATAAGTTAAAACCCCATCGGTGACGGCTGACGGATTAGCACCACTGCCTTTACGATGCTTTGCACCGCGATCAGTCCCGATTTTGGTATTCCAGAGCATCTTTCCGTCGGACATGTTGAATGCCAGCAGACGATTTTGGCCATCGATGCCACTGGTCAAAAACGCGCGATCTCCCGCGATGACAGGCGTGCTGCCGCCAAGTCCTGGTACGTCGACTCGCCAATCGACAGATTTAATCTCGCTCCAGGTATTCGGGTACCCGTCACCGGGCGCAACGCCGGCTTGGTCCGTTCCTCGCCATTGCAACCAATCTGCAGCATTAATTTGTAAAATAGGCAAGCTGGCCGCTAAGATAGCGGTTGACATGATACGGATTACTGTCGAGTGAGGTCTCATTGAAGGGCTTTCAGGTAGGCTCGGGTTTCTTCAAAATCGCGAATTTCAAATTTCAAATTTCAGTAAAAGTATCAATCTAATCGCTGCGCGTGTAGCTGAACGAGGCCATTGGCGGCTAAATTATTAGTTGCTGACGCCAACGCGGACCTGACGTTGCTGAAACTGACCGCATCGCCCTAGTGCTTTGTCAAGATTAAATTTCAATGCCCCGCTTCAATGCTGGGATTTGATCGTAGTGGGATTCGCCAGAATTCCTCAGCACACTAAAACGTTGGGAATTCTGGCGAA
>JAYVSE010000187.1:0-7142 GCA_043775635.1 Planctomycetaceae bacterium
TGGCGAGACGAATTGGTCGCGGGGCATTACATCTTGCGAGTTGCCCAGCGGCAACAGAAAGCGGATGAGGCCAGACGACTGAAAGAGCTGTCCGAATCGATACTCGCGAGGGCCAGATCGCCAGATCGTCCCTTTGGCCAGTTGCCAGAATCGCTTCGTATAACGCTTGAGCAACAAGCCCAACAAGCGGCAGATGTGTTCCAACGCTCCAGCTCATGTGTTGAGGGCCGCAACGGCCAATTATCGCTTCGACATCACGGACTGCGTGAACTAACGACGAGCAAACTGAAGGCGTTGCGGACCATTCACAACTACGTGATTCAGCGTGAGGATGGTACGACGGCCGCCGAGCGATTCTTCGGGATCAACCGCGTGACCTATTTGGATGGTTGCTTGAACAGTTGCCGATGCCTTCAAGGCCACGAAAAGGAGAACTCGACCAGACGCAATTTGAACTAAAGAAATCACCTATCCAAGGGGCTGGCTAGCGGTACGTACTTACCCGAGTAATAGACGAAATACGCTAGCAATCAATCGCCTGCCCGAGTTATGATCGACGCCTATCCCACTTATTAGATTGCTTCGCCGCCGCGTTCGCCGGTACGGATCCGGATACAATCGTCCATGGGCAAAACGAAAATCTTGCCGTCGCCGATCTCACCGGTTTCGCCGGTACGACCGCCTTCGAGAATCGCGTCGATCGTGGGCTGTACAAATTGTTCGTTCACGGCAATTTGCAACTGCACTTTACGTAGCAAGTTGACGCTAAATTCGTGGCCACGATAGACACCCGTCTGTCCTTTCTGGCGTCCAAATCCCTGACAATCCATTACGGTTAGCCGAAAGACCTCAACTTTTGTCAATGCTTCTTTAACCGATTCAAGCTTATTGGGTTGGATGATGGCGATGATCAGCTTCACGATGACAGTCGCCGCAGGATGCGGCCCTAAGAGCGATGGGAGCTAGAAACGTAGAACAGATCCCAGAAGATAGTCGCTTTTGGTAGAAAATCCCATCTGGGAGCGCTGTTTTTAATTTTTAATAAGAAGCAGAAAGACCGCCGCAGTGGACGAAAGGGAACCCCGACCCATGGCGAGTGAGGCGGACACTCACCATGGGTCATTGGGGATCCTTCTGGCCCAGGCAAGAGCCGAGAAGTTCAAGGCCAGTCGCATTTCATCCGCCAGAAATCAACGACTGTAAAAACCATCCTTAATTTCACCCGGGTGCTTCGCCATCAGAAACTTGCGTCGCTGATGGCGAAGCGGCGGTGGGTAGCCGGTCGACACCGGCCCGGTGACGGGCCGACATCTTGTTTCCAAATCTCTCAGTGTGCCGCGATGAGCGAGTCCGATGGATAGGCATGCATACCATGCTCCGAAACATCCAAGCCCATGGATTCATCTCCCGCAGAAACGCGAAACAGACCGATGGCCTTCAGGGCCAGGAACAGCGTAAGCATTGTTCCAAAGGCCCAGACGGCGATCGCCGCAGTACCCGTTAGCTGCGCTGCCCAAGACTTGTCGCCAAACGCCGCACAAGCGATCAATCCCCAAGCGCCGCAGACACCGTGAACCGGAAATGCTCCAACGGGATCATCAATCTTCAACTTGTCGAGCGCGATGATTGCGAAGAACACCAGAACCCCAGCGATCGAACCGACGATCAATGATTCCACGTTCGTCACGCAGTCACAGTTAGCAGTAATGCCGACCAGACCAGCGAGCATGCCGTTGAGCGCCATCGTTAAGTCGGGCTTGCCGAACATGACCCAGGAAAACGCCATTGCAACGCAGCATCCTGCACAGGCAGCAAGTGTTGTATTGGTTGCAATTAAGCCGTAAGCCGTAATATCAGCATAGCCAAGAGCTGCAACCGGAGCGCCAAACTGGCTTCCTGGATTGAACCCGTACCAACCAATCAACAGGATGAATACACCAAGGGTGGTGAACGTGACGTTGTGGCCGGGAATTGGGATGCTCCTACCGTCGGCTGAGTACCGACCAATTCGTGGGCCGAGCAGCATCGCGCCTGCTAGGCCTGCGAAACCACCAACCATGTGCACCAAACCACTGCCTGCAAAATCCCAAAATCCCATCGTGGCCAGCCAGCCACCGCCCCACTTCCAGAAACCACTGATGGGATACACGAAGCCAGTAATGACCGCTGTATAAATTAGGTATCCACCAAACTTCATGCGACCTGCAACTGCGCCCGACACGATCGTTGCTGCGGTTGCGGCAAAAGCGACTTGGAACAGAAAGTCGATCTGCGGATGCAAGAAAGCTCCTTCGGTCCAATCGGGAATCGCGAAAACTCGTGAAGAATCGAATCCAAAATACTTGCCAGCGTAATCGGCTCCTGGATACATCAACCCATAGCCAACGCCGAAAAACAGAATCACGCCGATCCCAAAGTCGAGCAGATTTTTTGCCAGGATATTGACCGCGTTCTTGGACGAGTTGAGACCAACTTCAACCAATGCAAAGCCAGCTTGCATGAAAATCACAAGCACTGCGGAAATCAACAAAATCGTATTGACCAATGCGTAATTCACCTCCGCCACGGTGGGCTCTGCTGGGGCCGGAGCGGCGGCTTCCGCGGCAGGTTCTTCGGCTATGGCAGGAACAGCGGCGTCACCCGCGGCCGCCACGTCTACTGCAGGAGCTGCGTCCTGGGCCGACGAGACGGACGCGAGTGACAAACCAACCCCCAACAACCCCACAAGGAGAATCGCGACAAGGGAATACCCTCGAAACCAACTATTCATGGAATTCTTCACCCACTAAGAAAGTGTGAAACCATCACCAATCGCAGCGGTCGTGCGACGCTCCAACGATCGGCAATTGCACCCATCAGCCTGCGCTTCAACTCGTGCCCGGGCCAACTATCGAAACGATTCGGAGTTAAGTTCCACGCTGATCGATGCTGGTTTCAAGGCATTAGCAACCCGTAGGCCGAATTGCTCGCACGAAACGTTTCTTGCTCCGCAAATCCTTTAATAGCCGTCGCTTAAGGATTTTGTAATTTTTACAAAGGGATTCAAGGTAGGCGATGAAGCGGGAACGCAAGCCTAATGGTTAGGCGGTGCCTTGGGAGTTGTGCTCAAAGGCAATGCAGCGAAGATAGTGGAGCGATTGTCTCAATCGCTCAGGTCCGCAGAACGGCGAAACGATTGAGGACAATCGTTCTACTCTCGGTTAAAACGTGAAGATCGCGTCCATGCCGAACGTTGCCTGGTTGTAGTTAGCGTTCTCGTTGACGCCAACTTTGTCGATGTCGTACACCCAGCGAACTTCAGGACGCAGCGTCACGTTGGCATGAGGCTTGTAGTTCACACCGATCGTTTGGTTAAACAGTTCGGAACCGTTGATCGGTGTTGGTACATTCGCACCGGTCGACCAGTGGTAGTATTCCGAACGGCTCCCGAGCGCCACGCAGTCGCTAATCCGATAGATGAAGTAGGCGTTGACGCCTTTCGATAGACGGACTCGTGCTCCCGTGTCGTCATTGGTATCAAGGTAGTCAAGCTGAATGATGTTCGTCAGCTTGTCGGTCAATACGGTTGTGAAGATCACGTTTTGGATCTGACCGCGTTCCCGCGCATTGGTGCTCGCTACATCGTCGTTGAAGCGACCCAATGCAGTGGTATAAAGGACGCTGAAGTCTTCAGTGACTTGGCGCTTGATGCCACCGATGAATGAGTCCCCGTTGTCTTCAAACCCGCTGTCCCATCCCATGACATAGCCACCATAAATGGTTGTTTCGTCGTTGAGCGCATGCGTTGCCAGGGCACCCGTGTGAGTGAACGGCTCAGAGTTATAGAAGGTGAACTGGCGGCTATAAAAGAAGTTGCCTGTCGCTTGAACAACTTCGTTACCAATGATCGTGAAGAAGTGACCGATCTTCACCGACGTTTTTCCATAGGCGACTTCACCATAAAGCTGGGGCATCGCATGGCCATAGCCAGCCGTAACAGCGCCACGATCCCATGTATTATCCCAGTGGTTGTTGGCGATACCGAACGCCTGAGTATCTTGCGCGTCGGTGCCGTAAAGGTAGTCAATGCGACCCCCGAGCCCCAACCCGCAACTACCGTCAGCGATTCGTTCTGCATAAAGCCATTGCTGTTGCAACTGAACTCGGCTGTCGTAATTGTTGAAGTTAGCGGGAGCTCCTCCGGCAAACAGAATTCCATTACCAGCATTATTTGCAGAGTGGTATCCGACGTCGGTCCAGCCACCGAAGGTCAGGCCAAGACGCGGCGATTTGAACAGCGTCCAGGGATCGCCCAGATCGCAACAACCGATCTTGTCCAGGCAGCTTCCGTAGCCGCTCATCGAACCCCAACCGCCCTCGCATGAACGTTCGCAGCCGGCATCGCAGCTCGGTTCATCGCAGCTCGGTTCATCGCAGCATGGTTCATCACCGAGCGGGGCCTCGCAGCCGCAAACGGGATCTTCGCAATCGCAATGGTTGGCGAGAGCCACGCCCGACTCAGTGCCCGTTTGTTGATAATACGCTTGGCGATCTTCGTTAGCTTGGGCGTTTGAGCCAGCAATTAAAGCGGCGAGCAATGCCAGTTTGCTAAGTTTCATATTTGTTAACTCCCAACCGATGGTCTGATTGCAATTGTCAATGACTTCAAGCAGGAGCCACGTCGCCTTACGGGGTAATCCTTGGGCCGATAACGCGGTATGATCGCGTTAGTCGCTGTCGGCACAATTGACACAATCGTCAATGTCATAGTCTGGCTATCGACTGCGCCGTCCGGCGAATTGAATCGTGCAAGACGTTCTTGATGAGGAAACTTTCGCAGTCAGCACGAAAGTGAGAAGCTGTGTCGGTTGCGATGACGTTGCGGGTCAGTGCGTTTGCTAGCTAAGGCCAGCATGCTAACGCTGGCCTGTTAAAAATTTGCTATTAACACTAAGTTCATTTGCGAAATTTTGAATCGATATGGTTCCGACCAGATGCTACAACGGGTGTTATCCCCGTCGGGCTATAATCCGGAGATGCGGAGTGTCTGCTGTGTCGCCTTTCGCTCCTAGGCTGTGAATCTATTGGCAACCCGACGCGTTAGCGAGGATCTGCCCGCCGCCTCGCTGACGCGTCGGGTTACCATTTTGCCGCAAATCCAACAGGGTCAAATAGACTCACAGCCTATCCGCGAAAGTGCGCTCTTTCGCGGAGCGAAAGGCGACACTAGCCGTGGCCGACGGCGGCTCATACGGGCATCGTTGGCATCGCCTAAAAACGAAACGAGCCCGACAACTTTGCAGTCGCCGGGCTCGATCGTTACTCAGGTGGAAGCGTTTTTCACGCTTGCATTGGACCAACCACCTTAGAAGGTAAAGATCGCGTCCATGCCGAAGATCGTCTTGTTCTTGGCAAATTTTTCATTGACACCGAGTCTGTCGATGTCGTTGATCCAGCGTACTTCAGGGCGAAGCGTCACGTTGGCATGTGGCTTGTAGTTGATACCATAAGTCTGGTTGAACAACTCGGAGCCGGCGATTGGCGTTGGTACACCGCCACCGGTCGACCAGTTGTAGTACTCCGAACGGCTTCCGAGCGCTACGCGATCGGTAATCCGATAGATGAAGTAGGTGTTGATACCCGTCGATTTACGAACTCGGGCACCCGTTTCATCATGCGTATCAAGGTAGTCGAGCTGAATGATATTCGTCAACTTGTCAGACATCGCGGTTGTGAAAATCAAGTTCTGGATCTGACCACGCTCCAGAGCGTTGGTGCTAGCTGCATCGTCGTTGAAGCGACCTAAAGCAGTGGTGTAGAGCGCGCTGAAATTATCATTAACTTGGCGTTTGATACCACCGATGTACGCGTCACCGTTGTCTTCAAATCCGCTGTCCCAACCCATAACATAACCACCATACAGGGTTGTGCTATCATTGAGAGCATGAGTTGCCAAAGCACCGGTGTGGGTGAACGGCTCGGAGTTGTAGAACGTGAACTGACGGCTGTAGAAGAAGTTACCGGTCGCTTGAACGACTTCGTTGCCGATGATCGTGAAGAAGTGACCGACCTTTACCGACGTTTTTCCGTAAGCAACTTCACCGTAAAGCTGTGGCATTGCATTGCCGTAGCCAGCGGTAACATTGCCGTTGTCCCACGAGTTATCCCAGTGCCTGTTGGCAATACCGAATGCCTGGGTATCTTGAGCGTCAGTACCGTACAGGTAGTCGACGCGACCACCGAAGCCTAGACCGCTGCTACCATCAGCAATCCTTTCAGCGTAGAACCATTGCTGTTGCAATTGGACCCTGCTGTCGTAATTGTTGAAGTTAGCTGGGGCGCCGCCAGCGAACAGGATGCCGTTACCAGCATTATTGCTGGAGTGGTAACCGACGTCCGACCAGCCACCGATTGTGTAGCCCAAGGGCTTTGTTTTGAATAGCGTCCAGGGGTCGCCTAGGTCGCTGCCGCTCATCTTGTCGAGGCAGCTTCCGAAACCACAACCACTTGCGGAATCGCATCCACATGCGGAATCGCAACCGCCGGCACAGGAGGATGCATTGTCGCATCCTTCTTCGGCGGGTGCTTCACAGCCGCAAACTGGCTGACCGCAATCGCAGTCAGCGCAAGCGACTTGTTGAATATTATTTTTCACTTGCTGACCAAACACGCTTCCCGCGTGCATTCCGCAAGCAATCGCGGCTACAATCGCCATTTTGCTAAGCTTCATCTTTATCTACTCCCAATCCCTGAGTTTTCGTTTGAAACCAGACCTATATCGCATTGTGGGCCAGCCGCCTTGCCGTCGGGACTCTCGCGGGAACACTCCCGCGGTGGGCCGACCATGGCGAAGTTTCTGGTGCATCTCCTGAGAAACCCCAGAGACTTCGCCGCACGCGATCAGTCTTCAATGGGAACTATCGAAAAATCCTGGCAAACTGTCCTGCGATGCTGAGAAATCTGTGCGTCAAAGCGGTGGACCGGTTCCTCATTCAACAGTCGGGAAAACACGGCGGGTCGTTCCGGTGATAACGGTCGTTCCGCCTTTGGCTATCACGACCTGCAAAGGCCAGCCCATGGGGTGGTTCGGCGAGAGTGGAGTTCGGTAAAAATGGGCAAGGGTGTCGCCTTTCGCTCCGCGAAAGAGCGCTCTTTCGCGGAGC
>JAYVSE010000188.1:0-15780 GCA_043775635.1 Planctomycetaceae bacterium
CCAGCATCTTTGGTGAGTACCTGCTGCACAAAGAGAGACAAAGTGATCTGGGGCGTGTAGATCCGTTCGCGGCGTTTAATGTTGTCGTCGGCGAATTCGGCAAGTGTCGCTTTAATCGTCGCATCGTTGAAAACTTACATGAGCAAGAGTTGAACGGAATCATGCAACTCTTGAACCTTATTTCGAACCGCTTTCAACGTCAGTGACGGTTTGTTTTTTTGGAAAGTCTAGCGGGTGGTTTTTGTGCGACTTGAGCGGTTGATTTTTGGTGGCTGCTGGGGTCGCGGCGGAACGGACTTCGGCGGTACGACCATGCTTGAGCTTCCTTGCTAGCGGATATTTTGGTGCAAACAAGTTTCTGCGGCAAGGAAGCTCTTCAAGTAAAGAGCGGAGTTGATCGCCGACATTGGCACAGGCGTCGCAATCTTTGCTCCCGCGCTGGGCGACGAAGACGGCGTAACGTTCCCTGCTGCTGCGATCGGGTCTGCGGCACAAGGTTCCGTGACCGTCAACCTGCAAAATGCCGACCCTGTATAAAATCTCCTCGATGCCTGAATCGACTTCAACCGCCATGGTGATTGGAACGATAGCGGGGAACAGATTTTCAACGCGCGAAATCTAGGAACGATCAACGGTCCGCAAACTCTTTCCTTCGCGCTGCCAACTGGGTTTGTCGCAGGCAGCGGCTTCGCCCGGTTCCGCATCAGCACCGCTGGCATCAGCACACCGGGTGTCTTTGCGGCCAGCGGTGAAGTGGAAGCTCATCAAGTGATGCTTGCTGTTGCAGCTCTCGACTACGGCGATGCACCAGCCGCTTATCCGGTAACGCTGGCCAACAATGGAGCGAGACATACAAGTGGTACATAGTTCCTAGGTGCGTCGGTCGATGCCGAGGCGAACGGTGTCAATAGTGTGGCCGCTGACAGCGACGACAACACCGGTTCGGATGAGGACGGTGTGTTTGTGCTCGCTTCCTTCATCACAGCCACGGTTCCCACCGTTTCCAGTTTTTCAGTCATCGGCTTGGCTGCTGCCAAACTTGATGGTTGGATCGACTTCAATAACGATGGCGATTGGCTCGATGCGGGCGAGCAAATCTTTACTTCGACAAGCGTTGTCACCGGCGAAAACCTGCTCAGCTTTACCGTGCCCGCGAATGCGACGGCAAGCAACCCCACAGGCAAGCGTCGCCGCGATCGACGACGTGATGGCTGGCTATGGTTCGCATGACAAGCGTGAAGACACGGACGGTCTGCAACTGTTGTCGACACGATTCTACGTTAAGGAACGGTCCCGAAATAACCTCCCGCTTTCAATCGTAGCGGAAGAGCGCAAGCTCTCCGATTCCTCGATAGCGGACGCCTCGCGCCGTTCCGCTAATAGCGGATTTTGTTTCGGGACTGCTACTAAGACACAGCGTTAAATAACAATGAAAAGACGGTTTGTTTAGAGCACGAAGCGCAAGCAAGTGATTTAAGCGTAACTCGTTTACTCGCTTGCGCTTCGTGCTAGTATTGGCCGCTAGTTGGCGCGCTCCAGCAAAGACACAGCAGCGTTTACCGTCAAATCGTGAACGACCGTCACATTTGGTATTTTCAAATGAGTTTTACGAACTGGCAATGATCCCCACTTCAATTTACTTTGACTCGTCCAATTCACGCCGTAGTGTCCCTGTAGAGAAACTGATCCAGAGCGGCCCCTGCCCTCTTAGTAACGAGACAAAAATGAAGAGTTGCGTTCGGAGTATCATCAAATTCCTTCGGGAAGACGATGGTCCAACCGCTGTTGAATATGCCGTGATGTTGGCGGTGATTGTAGTCGTATGTTTGACGGCCATCACTAGCGTGGGAACTACCGCTAGCGCGAAGTTCACAGCCGTAAAAAATGCGATTAGTAACTGATTGATCCGTCACGTGATTGTGACGCGACTGACCATTTCACAGCGGGCCGCGATCTGCGACGGTCGCTTCATGCGGGATCAAGGCCCGGTCTTTTATTGTCGCCTTTCGCTCGGCGAAAGAGCGCTCTTTCGCCGAGCGAAAGGCGACACTTTTTGCGGAACGACGTCGCGATGGATGTTCTGGTTCCGACCGCAATTCGGGAATTTTGCTGAACAATTCCCAAGGTTTCCATTTTTTGAGCGAAATAGTTCATGGAAACCGCCAACCAGCAGGGATTTTCCCGATACGATGAGCCTCGACAATGAGGCGGTAAACGCAATTCGGAAGAACCGATCTTGGTCCAGACGCCTATTTTTTCTGACGTAAACGATGCATCATCGGTAGATGGCATTGACGGTGACGTCATTGTTGTCCGACTTGCCGATGAGCCAAATCATAGTTCTTTGGATTTACAAACGCTTTCACCGAGCCCAAACCAGCAAATTGTTGTTGTCCCGAAGCGACCATTGATTCGCCGTTTGTTCTCGTGCATCACTTGGTTCTTTCAAAACCTATTTGAAACCCTTTCGCTGTTCACGATCTTGGCGGTCATGACTGCGATACCGCTGGTTCAATTGATTTCGTTTGGCTATTTGCTTGACGTTGCAGGCAAATTAACTTGCGGTGCCAAGGTTTCTGAAGCGGTTAGATGGCGACCGGCAGCAGGCCGAATTGGGCTGGCGGTTTTAGCGTTGGTATTGCTCGGGTTACCGATTCGCTTGCTAACGCACTGGGCGACGGCTGCGGAAATCATTTCACCGGGAACCCGCCAAGCGGGATTGCTGCGTGGAGGTGCCGTTGTGCTGACGCTGCTTGCGATGGCTCATTTGTCCTGGGCTTGGGCCCGTGGTGGTCGCTTGAAGTACTATTTTTGGCCAGCACCGAAACAATGGCTTTCCCAGGCCTGGCGACCAGGAACGTGGTTGCGATCTGCGGATGCATTGTTCGCGATGATTCGCACATTTGAAATGCCACGGCTGTTTTGGCTAGGGACGCGAGGTGCGATTGGGACGTTGATTTGGTTGCTTCCAGCGACGGTCATCATCGCTGTCAACCGAAATGGCAAGACAGGAATCGCAGGTTTGGTGGGCGGGGTCGCATTCATTTGTCTCGGGATTGCGCTCATGTACTTACCGATGTTGCAGGCCAATTTTGCTGCTGACAATCGCTTTCGCTCGATGTTCGCGGTCAAGAAAATTCGAAGCGATTTCCGGCGAGCGCCTTGGGCTTGGTTGGTCGCCATGGTGCTAACGCTTGTGCTGCTTCCAATCCCCCTTTATTTACTGAAAATTGAGCCGCCACCGCGCGAGTTGATCTGGCTGCCAACATGGTTTTTCATCGCGCTCATGTTGCCAGCTCGCATTGCCAGTGGCTTGGCAATGCGACGCGCCAGGTCAAAGCCAGAGCCCAGTGGAGCATGGGCGTGGATTTCGCGATTTGCGGTTCGGGTTTTGATACCGCCAGTGGTGGGCGTCTACTTGCTCTTTGTCTACCTTTCCCAGTACGTTTCATGGGATGGCCTTCAGACATGGGTCCAACAACATGCGGTTTTGGTTCCGGTTCCGTTTGTTGGTGGCTGAGGGCAAATGCGAATCCGTCGTGAAGAGTTGGGTTTTTGATGCTGCCAAGAAATATTAACTTGATTTTGCTTGCGTTTTCGGTTTCATTGCTTTGTTACCCGGCGGCGGCTCGCGCGAAAAAATCTCGACTCGTCAGCGAAGCGATTGATTTGGTCGATCGATATTATGTTGACCCAATCGACAATCGAAAACTTGTTGAAGCCGCAATGTCGGGGATCACATCGCAATTGGATGAAAACAGCGAATTCATTCCTCCCGCTATGTTTGGTGCGTTCCAGGATGTGATTGACCAAGAATTTGCCGGGATTGGAATCCTTGTTGAACAACCCGAAAAAGGTAAGTCGGTTCGTGTGATCACGCCGCTCGTTGGGTCGCCTGCCATCGAAGCTGGCTTGCTACCCGGTGATGAGATTTTGAAAATTGACGGACGTGATGTTTCAACACTTGAAATCGGTGAAGTCAGCAATCAATTGCGTGGCCCCATCCGTACGGAATTAACGATCACCGTTGGACGCAAGGTTGACCCCGAAGGTGATAAGACTGTCGATATCAAGTTGTCGCGTCGCACGATTGAAATTGAATCGGTTCTAGGCGACCATCGCGACAAACAAAATCGTTGGGTTTTCCGGCTTCGCGAAAGCCCGCGAATTGCCTATGCACGATTGACAAGCTTCGGAGAAAAGACTGTTGTGGAACTGAAAGAGGTTCTTGAAGCACTGAACAACGACTTCGATTCTTTGATTCTAGATGTACGAGCAAATTCCGGCGGATTGTTGGACGCAGCCGTTGAGGTATGTGATGACTTTCTGGACTCGGGTCGAATCGTCACGATCAAAAAGCGAGGCGGTGTGGTTGACTCCGAGTTCGACGCGACCAAGGGCGTTCTCGTTCACAGTGACATTCCAATGGTTGTGCTGATCGATGGAAACTCTGCGTCCGCAAGTGAAATTGTTGCGGCTTGCTTGCAAGACTATAAACGAGCGACCATTGTTGGCGCTCGCTCGTTTGGCAAAGGAACGGTGCAAAGCGTCTTACCGCTCGATAATGGGCGCAGCGCTTTTAAATTGACGACAGCCCGCTACTATCGCCCCAGTGGCCGCAATATCCACCGCTTGTCGGGTTCGAAACCTGAAGACGAATGGGGTGTAAAACCCGACGAGGGAATGGAAGTTCTGATCGACGAAGGAGGCTACAAGGCAATCATTCAATTGTGGCAGAAAGCGTCATTTCCTGTTATTTCAAGCCAAAATCAACCACCTGCTGAGCATGGCTCCCCTGTTGGAGGCAATCCAAGTTCCGAGGTCGACCCGCAACTGAAGCGAGCGATCGAAATTCTACAGAAAGATAAGAATCAAATCGACGTCCCAAGTGAAGTCGAAGCCTTGAAAGCGGCATAGATCGCATGTTGATTACCGAATCTCAGGATCTGGACCGCAAAACGGGCAAAAATCATTGATGAAAGTTCCGCCATGAACTATCATCACGTTCCAATAGCCCGTTGCTCCCTACACAGCGCACCATTTTCTTGCCGTTTCCGAGAAGGACTTTCTCGCCATGCTCCGAGTCACGTTGCTTGCTCTCGTCGTTTTTGTTGCATTTGAACGCACCGCTCAAGCACAAAATGCAATCCTCGCCCAGCTTTATGGTCAGGGGGTTCATGCTTATTACAGCGGTGATTCAATGAAAGCCTATGATCTACTCAGCAAAGCGATCGATGGTGGAAGTAAAGATCCGCGTGCCTTTTATTTTCGCGGCTTGACGGCAGTTTCGTCAGGACGTGAGTACGAATCCGAAGCTGACTATCGCGCCGGAGCAGAACTCGAAGCAAAAGGTAGCTTTGGCCCTTCCGTCGGTCAGGCGCTGTCGCGAATCCAAGGTTCGCACCGCATGAAGATCGAATCCATGCGCCAACAAGCTCAGTTTGAACACCAAGCGGCGGCGGCGGCGAAGTCAAAGGCTCGGTATCAAGGAATCGAATCTGCCAGCGGCACCGTGCTCCGCGAACCCCCGGTTGGTGCGCCCCCGATCGCTCAACCAAATCGTCGCCCTGCACCGCCTGCAACTCCTCCTTCGGCACCAGCAGCGGGCTCAGATCCATTCGCGAATAATAGCGCAAGCGGACAAGCCAAAGTCGATTCCAAGGATGTCCTGCCGGATGCAGCAAACGATCCATTTGCCGATGATGCGGCCCCGGCTGCGGCTGGTGCAAAGGAACCGGCAGCAGCGGGCGACGATCCGTTTGGAGGCCCTGGTGATGCGCCTGCTGCCACGGGAGATGATCCATTTGGTGCGGGTGCTGGCGCTGGTGCCGATCCATTTGCCAATTAGTCCGCCGTAGGACAGGCTTCCAGCTTTTTTTTACCCCATAACTTCAAAAGGACCTTCGGCCACCACCCAGCTTGCCTGGGAGGAGCCAATGATCATCACCAGAAAGCGATTCTCATCGCCTAGATATCGCCATTCTCCCGCTTGCGACGCTTTCAGCGTCGCAAGCGGAAGAATGGAAGTCAGATGGGAAGCGTTCATTGTCTGGTTGTGATCCGATTCACCTGCTAGGCAAGCTGAAATGGCGTGGACTTAACGAAAATGCGAAGCATTTTGTTAGCGGTGCGGCACGAGCCGGTTGATATAAGCGCGGCGCGCCAGCGAGTGAATCGTGGCTGGAACTCGCTGGCGAACCTTAGTCGGGGAGGCGTCGTAGACTTGAATAGGACAACTATTCCAGGGCTCGACTTTTGATTTAACGCAATGCCTGACGACCTTCTTGGCTATCTGCTGTCGGCGCTTGAACCGCATGAAATGCGGCGAATTGAGGATCTTCTGCGCTCCGATCCGCTGCTTGAATTTGAGCTTGAGCAGCTCCGAAAGTCGGTAAATCCGATCGATCAGGCCATTGCTGACCTCCCCATCATTCAAACGCCAAACGATCTTGTCGCGAAAACGATGGCGATGCTTCCGCCGATGCCAGCAGCCGCGGCGGTGCCGAAGGTGGAGCTTCAGGGCTTAATCATGGCTCCGGCGTCTGATGGGCAGCGGTCGTTCCGGTTTGTTTGGTCAGATTTGCTGGTCGGTGGCTTGGCATCCGCAGCCTTGCTGGCATTGCTGATTCCAAGCATTGCTCGTGGACGTTACGAAGCGAGGAAAACGGCGTGTCAGGAGCATCTGCGGCAGCTTGGCACTGCCATTACTCAATTTGTTTTGCTCGATCGCCATGAATCGCTGCCGCAAATTGCTGAAAGCGGTCCCGAAGCATTTGCGGGGATGTATTACGTAAGGTTGGGTGAAAGCGGGTTGGTTAATGATGGCCAACTTCGTTGGTGTCCCGAAGTTGAGGTGCTTAGCACAGAGATGCCTGCGGCTGGCTACGCCGCTGAAACGGCAGTCGACCCCGCACCGCAACCGTTGATTGATCATGTTGTTCGCTTGGAAGATCTACGAATCGCTCGCCAAAGTGGCAAGGTTGACAAACTGAAGTGGCTGCAACGAACGGCTGGCGGCGATTACGCTTACAACCTTGGCGTGGTGGATGGTGATCATTACGAAGCACCACACTACGAAGCGCGAGCTTCATTTGCCGTATTGGGCGACGCACCGATTTCTGGAGTCGAATCAACCGACGGCGTGGATATCCAGAAGCTTAAGTGGGGGCACGGGGATAGTGGTGCGAACTTGCTGTTCGAAGACGGCAGCGTTCATTTTATTGACATGACCAACTCGTCGCAGATCCCTGATCATCCGTTTCTCAATCATCGCGGATCGATTGAAGCGGGTGTCAATGTCGATGATGCATCATTGGCTCCGAGCTGGCGTCCGCCGTTCATTTCGGCACGCCAACGTTAGCGCCGTTCTGCTACTGCTGCTGCTTGACCTTCGGTGACGGATCAGCAGGCTCGACATCAAATCGTTGGTTGCCATACGCAGCACGCGGAATGGGCTCCGTTTCTTTGACTTCAGACTTCAGCCTAGTCAATTCAGTGGCTAGTTCCTTTGCCGTTTCCGCGTAGGCAGGATCGTTATAGAAATTCTTGACTTCCAAAGGATCCGCTTGTCGATCGAGCAATTCCCAGTCGTCAAGATCCGGTGCGTAATAATGGATCAGTTTGTATCGATCCGTGACGACACCGTAGTGGGGACGAACATGATGAGGCGAGGGAAATTCGTAATAGTGATAGTAAAAACTCTTTCTCCAATCACCAGGCTCCTCGCCCTTCATGAGTGGTACCAAACTTCGTCCTTGCATTTCGCTGGGCTGTGGTTGACCAGCGATATCAAGGAACGTTTGAGCAAAGTCAAGCAGTGAAACGATGCTGTCCGTTTTACTACCAGGCTTCGTCACGCCCGGCCAGCGGGCAAGCAGCGGGCTGCGTAGCGATTCTTCGAAAATCCACCGTTTATCGAACCAGCCATGTTCACCGAGAAAGAAACCCTGATCGGAAGATACGATCACAACCGTCTCGTCTGCGATCCCTTCGCTTTCGAGAAAGTCGAGCATTTTGCCGACGACTTCGTCGACCGCTTTGACGCAAGCAAGATAGTCGTGCATATAGCGATTGTAGCGCCAACGAACGAGCTCTTTGCCGGAAAGATTCGCTTCTCTGAATGCTTTGTTACGAGGGTTGTAATAAGCGTCCCATAACTTGCGTTGATCGGGCGTTAATCTGTCTGGCGCGACTAGCTTTGCGTCTCTTGCGGTAAACGTTCGCTCGATGCCCATATCATGATCGCTGACCGCTTTACTGCGACCTTTGTAATCGTCGAACAAGGTCGGCGGTTCAGGGTATTGGCGATCGTTATCCCAGCCTAGATGACGAAGCGGTGGCTCCCATTCGCGATGCGGTGCCTTGTGTTGTGACATCAACATAAACGGTTTCGAACGATCACGTTGCTTGAGCCAGTCGATCGACAGGTCCGAAATAACATCAGTCGTATAACCTTCGCGAACCACCTGCGTTCCATTAGCAATCATGGGAGGGTTGTAGTACGCACCTTGACCCGGCAGGATGTCCCAGTGATCAAAGCCGACCGGGTCACTTACCAAATGCCATTTGCCGACCACCGCCGTCGAATAGCCCGCCGCTTGTAGCAGCTTTGGAAAGGTTGTTTGCGAACTATCAAAACGACAGTTGCTGTTGTTATAAAAGCCATTGAGATGCGAATACTTCCCCGTCATGATCGTGGCACGACTTGGACCGCAGATCGAATTCGTGACGAGGCAGCGATTAAACTTCATGCCCTCAGTAGCAAGTCGATCCATGTTGGGAGTGTCGAGAAGCTTTCGCTCATCGCCGTATGCACTCATGGCTTGGCACGTCAAATCGTCGGCAAAAATGAACACGATGTTGGGCGTCTTCGCTTCAGCCGCCATGGATTGCGGCGAATGAACGATGCCTAACGCGATCGACAAACCCATCACAAGAACTTGTGCCATCCCGTTGATAATGAAATAGCTTGCCGTCGGTTTGGTGAAGCCAACTGACCACGTTGAACGTTGCATGAAAAATTCTTGTGATGGGGTAAAGTGAAAGCGGGTGACGAGAACGTAGGATAGGCTTCCAGCCATTTTATACCCCACAAGTTTTCTAAGACCCCTGCCAGGCAAGCTGGAATGGCGTGGACTTAAGTAGCGGAACGGCGCGAGCCGTCCGGTGCCGGTTCGAAAAACCCCGCGAAACACCGGACGGCGCGCGCCGCACCGCTAACAAAATGCTTCGCATTTTCCTTAAGTCCACACCATTGCAGGCAAGCTGGGTGGTGGCCGAAGATCCTTTTGAAGTTATGGCGCAAAAAAGACTTCCAGCCTGTCATTAACCGGACCGACAGGCTAAAAGCCTGTCCCACATCCGTTGGACAATGCACTAGGTAATGCTCAGAGTCTCGTATTCGCGATCTTTGACCAAGCCTGGCATTGGAACGGGATACTTTCCGTCAGGTCCAGCCGGTAGCGGCGAAGGCGAATCAAGGGTCAACTGATCAACACCTAGTGCAAACTCATGCTTTAGGCTTCGCATTTGTTTGAGTGTCATTCGTTGCCCGGTGTGGGCTGCCATTCGTCCCATGGTTGTGACCAAGCTTGCCATCGCGCCGCGCTCGACTTCGTTATATGGTTTGTCTTCGCGAATCGCAGCAACGAGATCGTCCCATTCGACTTGGTATGGGTTTGGCTCTGGTTGCGGGAACGCCCAGACGAGATCGTTTTTTTCCATTGATTGGCCTTTGTAGATGCGGCATTTGGCAGGTGCATGTGACGCGGTTGAAATGACTGCCGTGCCTTTGGAGCCATGCGCATAAGACGCAAATTCGGAATTGCAGCCGGGCATCGTACGTCCGTCGACAAACAGTTTCGCTCCGTCTTCGAACGTGTATTCAATCGAGTAGTTATCAAAGTTTTGGTCAACTTGATTACCGCGATAGTGGCGTCCACCGGAGGCGACCGCCTCGACGGGCCAGGCATCTTTCATCCAGCAGGATTCGTCAATGTTGTGAATCAAGAAGTCGCTGACTGCACCGCCACTGAGCCATAAAAAGCCATGGAAGTTTTTGATTTGGTAGAGCAGCTCATTTTCGCCGGGTGGCATCGGCCCACATGCCGCCGAGCCAGTCGGGCCTGCCATGCGATAGGCGCGCATCATGTTGATGTCACCAATTTCACCCCCTTGGATTCGTTCGAATAGCTCTTGTCGCGCCTTGCAGTGACGACACATCAGTCCGACGGCCACCTTTAAATTCTTGTCGAGGGCAAGCTTGTTGAGCTCCAGGATGCGATTGGTCGTTGGAGCATCAATGGTCACCGGTTTTTCCATGAACACGTTGACGCCACGCTCAATCGCGTATTGATAGTGCACCCAGCGGAAGGCTGCCGGGGTTGCCAAAATCACAACGTCGCCTGGACGAAGGCAATCGATCGCCTTCTTGTACGCATCAAACCCAACAAAACGTCGATCCTTTGGCACATCAACTTTGGGTGCGTCTTGTCCCTGAAGTTTTCCGAGATTCTTTAATGCTTCGACTTTGTTTTCAATGTTACTTTCGAACACATCAGCCATGGCGACGAGTTGAACGGGACCGTTCGCAACCGACAACGCATCGACCGCAGCACCGCTACCGCGTCCACCACAGCCGACCAGGGCGATGCGAATCGTATTATCTTCACCAGGGTGAACGGCGGGGGTGTCTGCGGCGCGAACCAGCGAAGTCGCAGCCGCCAGGGCACCGGCTTGCGTAATGAACGTTCGACGAGACGAGTTTTTCTTGGCGGGAGTGTTCATATAGATTTCTTTACGGTGGGAGAATGGAATCGACCAGGAACGATAGCATGGCTTAATGGCGCGCGACAATCAAGCGATTAGACAGGCGGGAAGGCGCCGTGAAGGATTTTTCTTCAGCAAATTGAACGGTTTTAGCGGTACGGCGCGAGCCGTCCGGTCTCGCTGAAGCTTGACGCACCGGATGGCTTGCGCCATACCGCTAAATTATCCTTCACGGTGTCGGGACAAGGCGCGCGCGGCCCAGGCACGGCTCCGTGCACCACATGTTTTATTGACCCAAAAAACTTGCTGTTTAAACCAATGGCGTATTAACCGCAAAATCGTGCACGCTTGAGAAGAGACTACTTCCTACCGAATTCTTCGCGAGCACCAAGAAACGGTAGTTGCCGTTGGCCAATGGTGTCGAGTGTGTATAAGAATTCGGCATCAATCCCGTTGCCCCAGATATCAACGTCGCAGGTCCATTTGAGTTCAGCTTAACGAACCAGATCGAATAACTAGTCGCACCGGCAACCGAATTCCATTGCAATGTTGGAAACGGGGTTGTTTTGTTGATCGCGGTTAAGCCAGTCGGAACGGTTGGAACAACGATCGCTGCACCAATCGTGAAATCAAAAGGTGCACCGAATGCGCTGGAACCAACGATGTTAATGGCTCGAATAAAAATTCGATACCGACCATTGGCAAGAGAATTCATGGGCGTGAACGAATTCGTCGGAACACCAACTTTCGACTCCACGAGAGCGTTTGTTCCCAAGTTGATCAAGTAAACCGCGTAGGAGGTAGCTGTCGGTGGTGCTGGCCAATTGATCGTTGGCTGGTTGGCGGCACCGGATGTTCCCGTTGCAACGGGTGCGGTGGGTGGTGCGATGGGTGCGGATCCAACCGAGAAATTAAACGGCGCACCGAAAGCACTGGATCCAATACTATTAACGGCTCTTACAAAAATTCGATACACACCATCGGCAAGGGAATTAGTGGGCGTGAACGAATTGGTCGGAACACCAACTTTCGACTCCACGAGCGTGTTCGTTCCGAAGTTGATCAAATAAACTGCATAAGAGGTAGCGGTTGGTGATGCGGGCCAATTAATCGTTGGCTGATTCGCCAGACCGGTTGTTCCTGTACTAACGGGCGCTGTTGGTGGTGCAGTGGGCGCGGTTCCAACCGTGAATTGTGTGAATTGATTTGCGGGTCCCGTGATGCCGCCGGAAAGACTATAACTAGTGGCGGTCGTTGCAAACATGAATGCACGGTAAGAGCGTCCGGCTTGTAGGTTTGCTGAGCCCGGAACTGTGAAACTTGTTGCGTTGGCCGGGATGGCACCGTTGCGGAATACTTCAACGGCCGGTACGGAATCAATGTCGATGATGACGATCGAATAATTTGCTTCACCGGCGACGTCTGAGAAATTGAACGTCGGTGTTGCCGTTGTGATGCCCGATACTGTGGTGACCGTTGGTGTATTGGGCGTATCGATCACGGCGACCGAAACGATTTGATCGAGGACCGCATCGAATGCATCATCCGACATCAAATCGTCGACGGCAACCGTCACTAAACTACTTTGATTTCCATCCGCGAGATTATCGAAAACGCCAGTCGCGGTAACGGTTCGCGGTACGTTCCAATTTGCAGGCGTGAACGTTAACGAAGCTGGCGAAACCGTCGCTTCGGTGGTATCGCCGCTGACTACCGTGAGGACAACATTGGTTGTAGGTTGTGAACTAAGTACGATCGTAAAGCTGTCTGTCTTGTTTGCGGCAACGCCATTTTCAACCACTGAGGTGCTTCCACCGCTTTCAACGACGGTGAAGCCGGCTTCGTTGACGTCGGTGACGTTGATCGCAAACTGTCTTTCGAATGCAAGGCCGTTTTGGTCCATGCTACGAACTCGGATCGAATAGCTGTTCTTTGTTTCGAAGTCGAAACTAGAGTTCGCCTTGAGTACATTACCGACGATGCTGAAGGAAGCGTTGTCAATCGACCCGGTACCGCTTACTAGGCTGTAAGTGTGGGTGTCACCTTGACTGAGATTCGGATCGACGGTGGAGAGTGTTCCAACGTTGGCATTCGGTCCACTGTTTTCCGGAATCGAAGTGCCGCTAAGTTGGATATCGGTCGGTGACTGGTTGAATTGGAAGTTCGCGAGCGAAGTCATTTCGCCAGCCGTCAGAAACGCAGCCGCCTGTCCGGTGAATCCGCTTGCATTCACCAGGGCGTTTACCGATGCGATCGCTTCGGCTCGTGTATTGCCGAGAACCGTAAACGATGCCAGCCGCTTGGTAGATCCTGAAGCCACGGTGAGACTGTACGTCCAATCGACGTTGTCTTCCGTCACGGCGACAGACGTCGGTGCCAAACCAAATGGCCCGTGCAGCAGATGAATAACGGCCGGCGTTCCTATTCCGTCGCCATCATCTGTCCCGAACCACGAATCGGTTGGTTCGACAATCGTGTCGCCGTCGGATGTGGCAAAGACAGTCGTGGCGGCGTCGGAGCCCAGATTGCCGACGATCCGCACCATCGTCGTGATCGGACCACCGGTTGGATTGGTGAACACATCAACTGCTCTGGCGAAATCCTGAGAGCCGCTGGAGGGGATGGTGACTTCGCGGGAGAAGGTGAGGCCGGAGAGGGATTGGGAATTGGTGAGGACAGTGCGGCCGCCGTCGGCCGTGTTTGGGATCGAAAGCGCTGCCGCGCCTACCGTAACGCCGGCTACTCCTGAATTGCTCGATGCGAAATCCGCCGGGTTAAGGACGAGTTCAACCGCGTGGGAGCCGGCGGCAAGGCTGACATACGCATCCAGGCTCGCTGTCTCGATGTCGGCTGTCGTGCCACCTGGCGGCACGTGAAAATAGCCCGTTTGCACGGCGAAGCCGTCAACCCGAAGCTCTCCATAGACTTGACCGCCGGAGCCGCCCCAGGTAACGACACCCATACGCGCGCGAAGATTCGCCTTGGCGCTCACGTGCACGACCTGCGCCGTACTCAGATTGACGGGAAGCTGATTTGAAATGAATCCGCCACTGCCCGCTATGATGTTTGCTAAAGAGGCGGAATCGCTTGGACTTCCGTTATTTGCCGATGAAATCGTAACTAACGCTTGCGTCGCACTTCCAGGAATATAATCCGTCCCGCCGACCTTCAACCTGCCCAGCCCGTCAAACGCTCCGCTCGGCCCTTGCACGATTTGCCCCGCGCCGAAGCCGCCGTATTCGATGTTGAAGGGATAGCTATTAGGGGCTGGCGAGTTCAACGTCGTCGAAAGTGCACCGCCGACATAATCTCGTCTCCAGTTCCCGGTCGCATTGCCATCCGCATCTCCGTCCAAACGATTGCCGACGGCGTCCGTGATGGTGTCCTTGACCGTCAGCCGATAAACATCTTCAGCAAATGCTGATGCAAAATTTAGAGTGGCGGTGTTGCCGAAGACCGAGACCGATGTCGGCGTGATGACAGTGTCAGAATTCAGCAACAGCCCGTCCGCTCCCGCAGCACGCAGTTCATAATTGGCCGCGACGTTTGCTCCTACGACAGGTTCACTGAAGGTCACGGCGAGCGATGTAGTGCCTGAAGTGGCAGTGCCCGATGTGAGGAAGTTGGTATCGGTCACGGTTGGCGGCGTGATGTCGACCATCGTGAATGTCGGCCCCGCCCGTAGACTGCTACCGTTCAACAACACACTTACCGTATTGCTGATAAAGTTTGTCGTCACGAGATCAGACTTGCCGTCACCATTGACGTCCGCTATCGCTACGGAATGCGGCACTGACGCCAACACGTCGAACGTTATCCCGGCACCAAACGATCCCGTTCCCGTACCCAACGACACACTTACCGTATTGCTGATACGGTTTGTCGCCACGAGATCGGACTTGCCGTCACCATTCACATCCGCAATCACTACGAAGTTCGGTCCTCTTCCCGTAACGCCGAAAGTAGTGGCGGCACCAAACGATCCAGTTCCCGTCCCCAACAACACGCTTACCGTATCGCTGCTATAGTTTGCTGTCACGAGATCGGACTTGCCATCTCCGTTCACATCCGCAATCGCTACGAAAGCCGGCGATGCCCCCGAAACGCCGAAAGTTGTGGCGGCACCAAACGATCCAGTCCCCGTCCCCAACAACACACTTACGTTATTGCTGTAACGGTTTGCCGTCACGAGATCGGACTTGCCGTCACCATTCACATCCGCAATCGTTACAGAATACGGCGCTGACGCCGAAACGCCAAAGGTTGTGGCAGTACCAAACGAACCGCTCCCCGTCCCCAACAACACGCTTACACTATTGCTGCTACGGTTTGCTGTTACGAGATCGGACTTGCCGTCACCATTCACATCCGCAATCGCTACAGAGTTCGGCACTGCGCCCGAAACGCCGAAAGTCGTGGCGGCACCAAATGAACCCGTCCCCGTCCCCAACAACACACTTACCGTATTGCTGTTAACGTTTGCTGTCACGAGATCGGACTTGCCGTCACCATTCACGTCGGCAATCGCTACAGAGTTCGGCGCTCCGCCCGAAACGCCGAAGGTCGTGGCAGCACCAAACGATCCCGTTCCCGTCCCCAACAACACACTTACCGTATTGCTGTTAACGTTTGCTGTCACGAGATCGGACTTGCCGTCACCATTCACGTCCGCAATCGCCACCGAGACCGGTACTGCCCCCGAAACTCCGAAAGTCGTGGCGGTACCAAACGCCCCGCCGCCGAATCCGTTGCCTGCAGCATCACGTATGTTCGATCCGGTGATGTTGAGCCGAACAGTTCCTCCGCCGCTGCCACTGGACACGTTGACCGTATAAGTTGCCGCATCAGTGCCTTGCGTAACGTTGGTGATCGAAGCACCTGTCACGCCAGTCGTTGTCAAGCTGAAACCGCTCACATCGACTCCAGTGACCAATTCCGAAAAAGTCACCGTATATTGCAAAGAAGTTCCCACCGGCTGATTCGCACCGCCTACCAATGCCATACTCATAGTCG
>JAYVSE010000189.1:0-4726 GCA_043775635.1 Planctomycetaceae bacterium
TCCAAAACCCCCAGTCACACTAACTGAAGCCCTCGCATTGTAAATCATCAGCAAAATTCTCGCGACCTCAATCCGTCCCGCAAACCATGTCATGCACCCCTCCTCGGTAATGCCACAAAGTATTGCGTTCCTGGAACGGAGGTTACCGTCGATTTCGATCGGTTGGCAGGTAATCATGGTCATTTCATAATTGTTATTGCGAACCTGGCAAAAGATGATCCGAAACTTGATCGAAAAATATTCGATAAAGGATACAGGGTTGCAAATGACCATGATGGTACAGGCAAGGGACTATACCTGGCCCAACTTGTTGCTCGTCAACATGGAAGTGAAATCGAGTTTCGAAAAGAGAGAAACAAGTTCGATCCAACTATCGTCCGCTGTGTTTTCTCGATCGTACTTCGTGAACACGTTATTTGAGCAATTTGGGCGTTATGGACTATTATCAAGAGTTATTAAAAGTCGTTTTCGAGTCACTAAGTGGAACTTCAGCGCCCGATGTTTTGTCGATAGTTCCTGAATCGGAGTGGCAAGAGTCATCGACAAGCGATCGCCAACAGATATCGTCGCAATTGCCAGAGGCCTTCATTCCGGCGGAGTAAGATAGTCGCGACCAAGAATGGAGCTTAGCGCACGACATAGCAGTCAACCAAGAAAACTACTTGCTCAAGTCCGGGTATCAGCGAGACGGTTTGAGGATCGTTGCGGGGCCATCATGGCTCGCACGATTCAAAGAGAATCGACCATAGAGCTTGCCACAACTAGACGGTCAGTTGTTATGACGAAAGGACTCGCTGAACCGATCGAGTCGCTATGCTTTTCTGTTGCATTTCATCCAAATACCGAAATTGCTGCGGCGGATGAAACGAGTGCCAAGTCTCTCGGAGTTCTGCTAGTGTGATCGGTTTCTCAAACACATTCACTTGTGAAAAGTGGATACCGACTGCAAGAGCATGGTTGCGAAAGTAGTCGTCATACTCCTGGCGAGTTACAGCAGCAATCTTGCATACCTTTGGCCACATCTGCTCTGGCTCAATGGCATCTATGCGATCAATGACAGCCGATGCGACAACGGCGCACCTCGGCATAGAAGCATAAATCACCAGATGAGTACCAACCTCAGCGCGAGGTACCCGCTTTCTCAACTCCACCGTCTTGCGGCCATCCAGAATTGCTTCGACAAACCTCGGGTGTATGGATAGAAACAGCATTGACTACTCCTGTTTTGAGGCGTGCAGGTAAATCTTCTCAAATGCCGCTTGGCTAATCTCCACCGCAGACACGAATTGCTGGCGTTTCATCCCGTCTTCTACCAAAACTGTGTTCAGTTCGTCCAGCGAGATTGTTCTTGGAAACAATTCGGTATTCGTAAACTCCATCGCGAATGCGGGCGCATCGGGTTTCTCGAAATAATCCATCAGGTGTCTCCACTCAAACACCCCAAAGCGCTCGTACTCCCGATACAAATCTTTGACTGTACCAGTGACACCTTTGGTCATTGCCGAGCAGGCGCGAATGCAGCCACCACCGCGTTGCTTGCTCCCGCTCACGTACCAAAGAATGCGAGCAAAGTCGCCTTTCGGACTGTTTCGAGGTTTTTTGTAATAAACGGAATCTGGATTGACCACCAGGCGAGTGTCCATCCGTAGCAGAGGCCGGCTCCAGATTCGAAAATCGAACAGTTCTTGCGCCCACTCTGGCTGAATCGGAACAACATAGGTTGGCAACTTACCAAACGACACCTTGCCTGGATGAATCAACGCCTCAAGCTGCTGAGTGCTAGCAATGCAGCCGGAAGCTGCTGCTTCCGACAATCGCAGGATCGCTACTCCCAACTCGCTTGGTAGAGCATGTTCCGTGACAAATTCTTGAATAGACTCCTCCAATGTAACGGGGTCCCAGATTCCTGGAAGCAGCACCTTAAAATACTCATTGTCAAAGCATTGGAAACCGCGGCGTAGACATGCAAGGAGAAGTGACGGTTCGACAAACGGATCTGCCAATCTCACTACACGATTGCCGACACTGTTCGACTTTCCGAGTGGTTGATAAGCGATCAGCTCAGTAATGACATTTCCAAGCCTTGTTCCTGAAAGACGACGCGCAACCTGAAACCGACGCAAGCTGGTAACGTAAGATCCAGCATTTTCCGACAAGACAAAAGCAAGCGAATTCTCATCTGTATCTCGTATCTGACTAATTTCAAATCGATCAGGGAGGCTTAGAGCGCCATCGACTAGCCCGGACAGCGTACGTGGCGTCTCCCCTTGTTTTGCATTGACAAATGCGTCGAGATCAAGTTCTTTTATTGATTTGACCCGATAACGTTCGATTCCAGTATTTCGCATTTCGCGATATTGGTAGACAGTCGCGCGCACGACTGAATCTAATTCTGAAATTATCTCAGATGGTCGCTGAACACGAAGACCAATCAGCGCAAGGATGTCAGGGGCCTTTTTAAGCATCTCTTCATCATAAGTTGCGAAAGCTGCAGCTTTACGCGATGCGGCGATAGAGAGGTGTTGCTGATCCGAAACTGCGCTGGGATCTTTGGGCTCGCCAAGGACTGAGCGAATTGTCTCTCGATAACTATCGATGGCTGTCGTATCCGCGACAATGACATCCCAAGTTGTTCTCATCGTCGAGATCATCTCGCTACGCAAAGGCTCTGGCTGTCGGTCCAGGTCATTGAACAACTCTTCAGTTACAACGAGTGTTATTTCATCAGCCAACCAATCAGCAAGCAAACCAGATGCGTTCTCATGCCTTGGACGATCAGGGTAACGAATGTCAATACAGACATTTGCATCGCAAACTATCAAAGGTTGTTCCTGTTGTTCAGCTTGAAAATCAAACAGCGGCATATCGTTGAGCCGAGCAGTGTAGACAATTAGCTCACTTCCACTGAACTTCTTACCTGCAACTCGCTTCCCAGCGATGAATCCCAGACAATGCCAAATCTTGGCGGCCTGAAAATCGGCTCGGCAATTCAGCCTAATACGGGAGTGTGAGGCAAAATCACGACGAAGTTGGTCGACCAAACATCGGCTTAAACCCTGCCCTCTATGTTCGCTACTAACCACCAAATGCGCTATGCGTACCTCGCTCTTTTGATTGACTGCGAACAACACGTAGCCGACTACTGCGTCATCAAACTTTGCTACGAGAATTTGGCTTCGTTCGAATCGCTCCTTAAAAGCACCGTCTGGAAGGAAGCCCAATTCGCGTTTGTTGGCGCGATAGATAGCCGTGACTTGATCTAGTTCGCCAACCGAAGTAGCGTACGCAATACTATAATGGTCGTCTGATCGCCTCACGTTGCAATTGTTCCCGCTCGCTACAACTTGACAGTAAAACGGTCATTGTAGCCGAAATGCGAGAACCAATTATTGACATCACGAGCTGTTCAATCGAAATGGCGTTTTGCTTGGAGCTAAATTTAAGCTCGAAGAAACAAATTTGACCACAATGCGCGCTGGTCCTTCCAGTTTAGCTTGGCGACCAATCGACGAAGTTCACGCTCATTGACATCACATAGCTTTGACTGACAGTCTGCCGTAGTCAGGATCTGCTCCTGGATTTCCGGACACAGTAAGTTGAGGTCCATGATTTGCGTCAGTCTTGCGCGACTCACATGACCAACTCGTGCCAGCTCGGCTTGGTCGGTGACTTGGCCTGACTTGATGAGATGGTCTAGCCGAATAGCGAGGGCCATCATCTTGGTGATGCGTGGTAAACGCCCAGGTGTTGGCGGATCGGATTGTGAGCCGGCTTCGACGATCTTCTTGGCGGTTCGTTTGCCGGTCTTGAACTCCAGCTTGTGTTTGGCGGTTAGCATGTGGCTTCTCTTTCCTTGTTCTGTTGCTCGTGGCTAAACATCTTGATGCCGAGCGGATGATAGGTGATCGAAAGTTCTTTGGTGTGACCGTCGTAGCGGATGGTCTCGATGATCTGGTTGATGGCCTTGGCTTGTTCAGACGGGGCCAACGCGTTCCATATTTCTTCAAAGCGTCCTAGCGCCTCGCGAACTTCCGACTCGTCGATCATAAGGCTCGATATGGATTCCATCTCATCGACAATTTCAGACAGTCGCTGGTCCTTCTCCCGAATCTGGTCTTGGACCAGCGCACACTCAGATTCCGCTATCCCTTGTTCGACAGACTTGTTCAGCCGTTCGTAGTGGCCAAGGATCGCCCGCTCTAACGCGTTCTTTTCTTTCTTGAGTCGTTCTACGCTCGTCTGGGTTTGGATACGCGAGTGGGCCAACGTGTCGCGTATCACGCCCGCATCCTGCCCGACCAGTAGGATTTGGTCGACGACAAAATCCTCGATCTCGCCGGCTGGTAGCGATGGCGACGGACAGGTGGCCCAACCTTGCTTTTGTGCCTTGTGGCAAACGTAGTAGCGATACAGCGTCGATCCCTTCTTCGTGTATGTGTGGCTCATGCCGCAGTTACACGATGCGCATCGCAGAAGACCCTGGAGCAAAGCGTTATGCCTGCATCGGTTCATGTCGTTTTTGGTTCGGCTGTTTTGCTTTAGTAGCTCCTGGGCACGATCGAAGACATCTTGCTTAACGATCGCTTCCTGAATTCCAGGGAGAAGCTGACCTTCGTATTCGATTTTGCGTAACCGTTCACGAAGTTAGTAAACTGCTATTGGAGCGATTTTCGCTTTCGGCCACAATTTGGCGACCATGCCAATCAAAAGAAAGCCACCGGATGTC
>JAYVSE010000190.1:0-19904 GCA_043775635.1 Planctomycetaceae bacterium
AATCGAGATGCTCAGCTAACATGTTCACCTCCACCACAAAAACTAAAATCAGTTCAATTCTACGCAGCCAAGGCAACAAAAACTAATTCAGCAGTCTCACTGGGGAGAGGGGAGCCAGAGTACGAACTAAGCCGGTCCCAGACCCATCATTCGCCGCCAAGCGCTGACTTGGCCCATATGAATCATGACGTGCCCGCCGACATAAAACGCTTGCATGGAGCCGTTCGTGGCAAACTTCGATCGCATCGCTTCGTTGACATTGGGAACCAAGAACAAAGAGTCATCTGCGTTCAATAGCGAATCGATTGCAAGTTGGTATCCGGTCAAGACACGTTCTGTGACTTCCCCCATTGGCGGATAAATCGTACCATCTGGATCGTCAACACACTTTTCAGTATGGCTGAAAACATGGAGGTATTGGTCCGTTGGTTTAATCGACGAAGCGTCACCTCCCAGTTGCTCGACGACTCGGCTGGCGTAAAGGCTGAGATGGCCATAGACGAATGCAGGGTGATTGGATGAAACAGCAATCCCGCCGACCGTCGCGAAACGGGCAAATTGCAATGGCTCAATGCCGACGAGCATACGCTGGGCGTAAGCGAAGCTGATCTTGGCGGAATCGGCGATGAGTGGACCGATATTCTTGGCTGATTGACTAGTCATGAGTCTGGCCTTGAGTGGTGACGTTGATTCGAGTTTGTGACAATGCTTGTTATCTTCTATTAAAACAGCAGTGCAACGGGTAACAACCGAAGCTGGCCAATGAAACCTAATGATCCTGTCGATAAATCGCCTGCGGCCGAACCGTCGGTCGATCTATTTGCCACGGATATTACGCCAAGCGAAGGTTCGTCTGCCGAATTCATTCAGCAAACGCTTGGCAATTATCGATTGATACGGCAACTAGGCCGTGGCGGAATGGGGATTGTCTACGAAGCGGAACCTTTAGGCGGCGGCAGCCACGTTGCTTTGAAAACGCTTCGATCTGGCTCGGCGGCAGCACTCGCGAAACTAAAGGCCGAATTTCGTATTGTGTCGGATCTTGCACATCCAAATTTGGTGCGACTTGGTGAGCTTGATACGACCGCACGCGAACCATTTTTTACCATGGAAATCGTTGTAGGAAAGACGTTCGATGAGTATGTCCGTGCCGGTTTCGAAAGTGCTGCCGCGACACCGAGCCTGCCCTTTCACGAACAACGATTACGAGATTCTCTACGTCAACTCGCCCTTGGGTTGGCCGCCTTGCACGCCGTTGGATTGATTCATCGCGACATCAAACCAACCAATGCAATGGTTACGAACGAGGGACGCGTCGTTATTCTCGACATGGGGCTCGCTGTCGAAATGGATGGGCAGCGGTTTCAAAACAGTGACCATGAGCTGGCGGGAACGCCGTATTTCATGGCACCAGAACAGGCGATGGGCGAGTCTGTCTCGCCTGCCTGTGACTGGTATGCGGTTGGCGTGATGTTGTTTGAAGTCTTGACCGACGAACGAGCGTTTCAATCGCGACAAAGAGATTCGTTATTGCAAGAAAAGTTGTCTCGCTCTGAACCGTCGCCACGAGATGTTCTGGCTGGCATCCCTGCTGATCTGAACGAGTTGTGCCGAGACTTACTTCGTCCTTCGCCCGAAGATCGGCCATGTGATGACGCAGTGCTTAAGCGACTTCATGGTGCCAGCGCACCCGCGATCGAAACATCGGTATGGATCGGTCGCGAGCAAGAGTTGGACGTTTTAAGGACAGCGTGGCGGCGAGTTCAGGATGGCGAGCCCGCCATCGTTCTCATTGCGGGCCGCAGCGGCATGGGCAAGACGGCGCTTGTCGATCACTTCTTGACAGAGCTGAGACGGTTGCTGCCAGTCGTGGTTTTTCGTGCGAGATGCTACGAAAATGAAGCGGTCGCTTACCGTGGTTTCGATGGTGTTGTTGATGCACTTGCGACGTACCTGAGACGATTGCCCAAGAGCGAGGTTGAGCGAGTCCTGCCGCGCGATTTGGATATGCTCTGCCAGTTGTTTCCAATGCTTAGTGAAGTGCCCGCCATCGCGGCCCAACGATCGCGTACGGTCAGTCGACACGGAGATCCGCGCGAGCGCCGTCAGAAAGGTATGGAGGCACTTCGTGAATTGATATGTCGCTTGGCTAGCTTCGTATCGGTCGTGATCTTTATCGACGACTTACAGCAAGGGGATGACGATACGGCGGCGGTTTTTCGCATTCTACACACTCGCGACGAAGCCCCGATCGCGTTATTCGTGGCGACCTATCGCAGCGAAGACGCAGACACCGATCAATGCCTGCGACAGATTCGACAAATACAACTCCCGCTCGCTGAACAATTGCAATTCGCTGACCAGATCGAACTATCGATCGATAAATTGTCTCGTTCCGAATCAATCCACCTCGCTTCATCACTGATGATTCGACACGGTCAAACTGCGATTGACCAAGTGCATCGAATTGCGGACGAGGCTGACGGTGATCCACTGTTCATTCGCATGCTGGCCGAACATCAGATTCGAGTGGATGCGTCGCTTGCCAAGTCACTTCAGTTAGCTGAAGCCAGCACGACTCAGGCATCTTGCTGGACGTTGAAAACGGTCATTGAAGATCGCATCAAATCGTTAGAGCCTCATGAACGTGTCGCGATGGAGATTTTAGCAGCATCGGGACGTCCGATCGACGAACATGATTTGGAAGCCGTGGTCGGCGTGGAGGGACGTTCACTGGGATTGATTCGGTCGTTGCGAGTGAAACGTTTGCTACGAAGGCTCGGAGATCGGCGGCAAGTGGAGTCATTCCACGACAAGATTCGTGAGACAGTGTTAGGAATGATTTCATCGAGCAGACTTGCCCGTTACTGCCTCTGCATCGCTGAGCAACTTGATCGCGGTGCAGGGGACCGTGACGTGGAGTTTTTGGCAGACCTCTATCGACGTGGCGGGGAACGAATTCGTGCTGGTGAATGCTATGAAGCCGCTGCGAAGATCTCCGATTCGACGTTTGCGTTTCATCGTTCCATCGAGTGTTATCGCTTCGCGATCGAGTTGCTTCAGCCCACAGGTGACCGCGATCGCATGCTGCACCGGTCGTTGGGGGACGCTCTGGCCAACGCGTCACGATCAGCGGAGGCGGCCAAAGAATATCTTTTAGCAGCCGTGAATGCGAATCCAGTGGAACGTGCAAAACAGCAACAGCTCGCCGCACTTTGTTTCCTAACAAGCGGGCATGTCGAAGAAGGAATCGCCTCACTGCAGAAAGTACTCGAGCACTATCGATTGCCATGGCCGAAAAATCGTCTCGTCGCAGTCGCCGGATTGCTATGCCGCGCCGGTTACCTGCGGCTTCGTGGGTTGAAGCCAAAATTTAACAAGCAAGCGTATGTTAATGAGCGAGAGCAATTGGACGTTTGCTGGTCGGCGGCAGCAGGTTTGAGCTTGGTCGATCCTTTGCGCGGGTCCTATTACATTGCTGAAACACTTTGTCGGTCACTTCGGTCAGGCTGTATCGAAACCATTCCTCGCGATCTAGCTGCGTACATGGGTCAAGTCGCGATTGGCGGAAGTCGGAGTCGTTCGGCTACTCGTCGTGTCTTGATCGCGTGTCATCAAATCGTATCCCAACGCCGTGATCCGTATTCGAAAGCGATGTTGTTCATTGCCAGAGGTGTTTCGTCGCTGCTGCGTGGCGAATGGTCCTCTAGTTTGCGGTGTTGTGATTTGGCGATCAAGTATTTGTCAGATGTGAGTTGCCATGGAAAGACGTGGGAACTGAGCACGGCCCGCACTTTTGCGCTGTGGTCACTTCAATATCAAGGCAACCTAGTCGAGTTGGCGCGGCGACAGCCGGAACTGTTACGAGTTGCGCAAGAGTCCGACGACTTGTTTGCAACACTGAACTTTGGCACTCAAGTCATGGCCCATCTGCAGCTTGCCGGAGACCAGCCTCAGGAGTCACTTCGCCGACTAGATGAAGACAAAGCGAGGTTGTCCAACCGTGGATTTTTTATTCAGCATCACAACTACGTGCTCGCCAGGACCTATTCATTGCTCTATCTGGGTCGCGTCCAAGATGCCTTTGCCTCGATCGATGGACAGTGGCAACACTATCGACACGAATTTCTATCCCAGATTCAGCAGGTCCGAATTGACCACCACCAGGTCGCGACGCGTGCCATGATTGCAGCAGCGTCTCATGGCATTGATCGTAACGTGATGGTGTCCCGTGCCCGCGCTCGCATCGCCGTGTTGCGGCGCGAGCGAGCAGCATGGGCAACGGCGCTCGCGGAAGGCTTTGATGCCGCTTGCGATCAACAGGATGGCAAGCAAGCGATTTCGCTAAAAAAGCTGATGCAAGCCGTAGGATTGCTCGATTCGGCAGGCATGAAGCTGTTCGCGATGGCGGCGCGACACCATTTGGCGGTTATGCTAGGTGACGAAAGTTCGCCAACAACTTCTGCGTGGCGAAGCCTTGGCGTTGCCAACGGCAATCGTATGGCAAACATGTTGCTCCCTGGATTTAATTATGAACGGTAAAAATTGGATGACAGGAAAGACGCCGAGCCGATGAAAGGCACACTTTTGGTTGTTTTTATAGCAACCGTTATGTCGGGTATCTTTGCAGCCGCCGTTCTGCTGGATGGGCCTGCGGCATTAGTAATGGATGCGAAAAGTTATTGGGAATTTGGCGATTCGGTCGCCAACTGTGATGTGCTATTGCAAACCTACCCAATCGCTTACCGTACGCCAGGTTATCCGTGGTTCATTGCGTTCTGCCAGACGGTCGCTGGGCCGCGGGGCTTGGGGATGGTCATCGGTCTTCAAGGGGCAATGTGTGCATTGCTGGTGCCGATTAGCGCGTGGATTGCCTGGCGTTTGTCGCAACCGAGATGCCGTGACGTTGCCGCTATTTCGGCCGCAATTCTTACCATGGTTGGCATCTCGCGAATGTACTTTGCACGCGCCGTACTCGGTGAATCGCTTTTCATATTCGTCATGATGCTGCATATCGCCTGCGTTGCTGGATTGGTGACCGGACAAGCGAAGATTCGTTGGGGTTTGATGGCAGGCTTCTTACTTGGTGCGATGATTTTGGTGCGTCCGATTGGTCAGTGGCTTTGGATTGCCCATCTCTTTCTTGTGGTTCCGTTCGTGGTCAGTCGCGGTAAATGTGGGACAAGTGATGCCGTTGTGATCCGAATCGATTGGTCGCTTGTCCGATCACTAGTCTTGATGGGAGTGATCGCTCTGCTGATGATTGCCCCGTGGTGGAGTCGCAATGCAAAAATGTTTGGGCGCCCCTTTTTGACCGAGTTTGTTGGACGCAATATTTGGATCGTGACGTTTCAGGATCAAGCCGGCGCTGGCTTACCAATGCCCTCGACGCCCGAAGCGATACTCCTTCGCGATACGGTGTTGAAAATCAACCCAACCGCAGACTTGACTTATACGTGGGAAGTATCGAACACGTTAAGCCGATCGGGTATGGCAGATGACGAAATCGATCGCTTGATGCGTACGGTTGCCATGCAGGCGACCAAGAATGGAATCGGAATATGGACCGAGAGATGCGGGCGGCGACTGGTTAATTTCTTTAGATGTATCGCGGATGAGCCACCCACGTTTATCGATTCGGTTGATATTCCGGTAGGTCAATGGTATTGGCGTGCACCCAGTCGACTTGAATCGTTCATTCGGAGTGCACGTTTTTCACCCAATTTAGTCGCCAATATGTTCGTATCCGGCGCTTACTTTTTTGGCTGGAGTTGTTTGTTGCTCAATCGTCGTTCCCGCGTGACAGCACTTTGGCTGGGCTCGATGATCATGTATTTTGCGGTGGTGACCGCTGCCATTGAGATACCAGCCTATCGATATCGGCTTGTCGTAGAACCGTTGATGGCTATTGTCGGTGGGTGTGCGATTGCTATTTTATGTTCGCGACATGCAAAAATTAAGTTGATCGTGGACCAAACCGCCGGCTGATTGCACCGGCGCGCCGTCATGCTTGTTACTAGCCGATTGGCGGAAACAACGTTGGCGTTGGAAACGCCTCATCAACGTTGAATCAAATGTTTCCGACACGTCCGAATAATCAATCGCTACCTGTAACGACACGCGCGGTTGACAAAAATCCTGGTGATGCCTATAGTCATCATGAAATTGCATAGGTTTGCTTGGATCGGAAACAGGAGGCGTTTTGATGACGGTTGCGGGCAAATGGACGGTGATTGACCTTTTTTCTGGTGCAGGAGGAATGAGCTACGGTTTTCATGCCAATGAGGATTTCAAAATCATTGGTGCTGCCGATGCTCAAATAGGTAAACCGAGCAGTGGCGCTGGAGCTCTCGACTGCAATAGGACCTACGAACGAAACATCGGAACGACACCGTTGGAAGTTGATTTGTCGGCGATATGCCCGACCGATTTATTCGAACTATTCGGGCGAGTAAAGCCAACCATCCTGATTGCATGCTCACCCTGCACTGGCTTCTCGAGAACCCTTTCCGACAATCATCTTGCAGACGACCCTCGCAATTCGCTTGTCGCCAAGTCTGGAGATTTTGTTCGAGCATTTTCGCCGGAAATTTTTCTGATGGAAAACGCACGAGAACTCCTGCAAGGCAATCACACGCACCACTTCGACTTTTTGTCTGAACAACTGAAATCGATGGACTATGAACTAATCGCTCAGACACATTTTTTAAATCGATTTGGTCTCCCACAAAAACGCGAGCGAGCATTCGTTATCGCTGCGAAACGTCCGATGGAACTTCGATCGCTTGATGATCTTTGGGAGAATCGGAGCGTCAACATTAAGTCGACTACTGTGCGACGCGCGATTGCTGACTTGCCAGTAGTCCCCGCTGGAATGTGCGATCCGATCGATCCTTTCCACACTTCGCCCAGCTTTACGGAACTGACGCGACGACGGCTTGAAGCAATTCCACGGAATGGAGGTTCGTGGCTAGACCTTCGCGATTCTCTAGAGACAAGCGAATTGATGACGCCGGCAATGAAGAATTACGTCGCGGCGGGAAAGTTTGGTTCTCATCCTGATGTGTATGGTCGAATGTGGTGGGATCGTCCCGCGCCGACGATCAAGAGAGAATGCGGGCATACCGGCAATGGGAGTTACGGTCACCCCGATCAAGATCGGCTTTGCACCGTCCGTGAGATGGCAATTCTTCAGGGTTTCCCTCGCGACTTCTGCTTCGAAGGGACCAGCCTTTCGAATATGTACCGACATATTGGTGATGCCGTTCCACCCCTAATTTCATACCAAATTGCCCACCTCTGTGCTTGGATGCTTACGGGGAAAAAACACGAAGTAGCGCAGACGGTTTTGCCGAACACTCATCTCGCCGCCTCAGACATCCGCCGACTTACAGGACAGCAAATGCTACACTTCGTCGGGAGTTAGAGACGGAATAACCCACGATCCGTGTGAAACGCAAAACTCGGTTAGCAAATTATTAATCGTAACCTTTTCGACGCTACCATCGTATCGAACACTGAACAACCGAGTATCACCACTCATCACGTCGGCACCACTTCCGCCTCCCGTTGTTTTTTCTCTGAATTGGTCTGCGGTCAGCTGCTGCATCCTCAGTAAAAGGTCGATTGGAACCTCGATGAGATCGTACCGTACGCCTATTGGCACTGAAAAAGCGCGAAGCATCAAGACTCGATTGTATTGCAGCAAATGTCGCACAACCCGTTCGATTGTGAATCTCGCGAAATCGTCCTTTGTTGCGATTGATACTTTGTTCGACAGTCGCGAATCCATCTTGCTTCCATCAGTTTCGAAATCGTGATTCGTTGTGGATGAATGCTACTGGCTGCTTCGGTCTTCAATGAAAACTTCACTCCATCCACGACCAAGTCGGCACCAGGATTGGTTGGGTCCGAAACAATCTCTGCCGTTCGGCCATCCGACCTAAATGAGGCGCACATCGCGTATTCAAACGACTTTTTATTGAACTTCTCTTCATGAGTTGCGTGATGTATCAAACGCTTGGAGGTTTGTCACAATCAGCAGCCTTACAGATCTTCCATAAGTTCAGAAAGCGATAAACCAAGCGTTGATGCGATCACGTCTATGTTTCTCAACGCAACGTTTCGTTCGCCTCGCTCAATACCACCAAAATAAGTGCGATCCAACCCGCACTCTGCGGCAAAACCCTCCTGCGAAAAGCCGCGTTCTTTGCGAAGTTGTCGAACATGTTGGCCAAAGCGTTCAAGGATATCGGAGTTCTTTGCCATGTCAGAAATTATCTGATTCGCTGCCTTTCGGGCCACGGGCTATAGGCATCAAATTCAGCCTACTGTTGATGAAACGCTCCACATCGTTCGCGAACACACGTTCGCGGACGAGAACGGACCACAACCAAAAGAACTTGAACAGCTAGTGCTCCGAGAATTAAATAACCTTGCTTGGGGTTTTTGTCGTTTAACCGTGTGGGCAACGCCCCGCGCGAGGCTCGCGGCCCGCTGGGCACGCGGTTTAACGATTCTTTCAAGCGGCATCAATTAGTTCTCGGACCACCAGGCTGCGCTGACGCGACAGGTTTATTCGCGCCGGCTTCGGCAGCAGCAGGACGCGTTTTCAAATTATCGGAGCATGCGGTGGTACGAGGTTCCCAGAACCTTCGAGCTGAGTTAAACCATTCACTTTGCCAACCTGCCACTCGACCGACTCGACCCGCCATGCAGCTCTATTTGATCCGTCACGCCGAAAGTGAAAACAACGCGCGCCCTGGCTACCAGCGGGTCGAAGATCCGGCGATTACTGCTGTCGGTCGGCTTCAAGCGGAGCACTTGGCGAATTGGGTTCGTACCTTGAAGATCGACGCATTGATCACCAGTCCTTTTTTGCGCACGCTCCAGACGACCCGCGCGATTACCAGTGTCGCCAAACAGCCTGTCGCCATTTGGCGCGACGTGTTCGAACGAGGTGGTTGCTATCGAGGATTTGGAGACGAGGCTCGACAGGGTGGCCCTGGGCTCGGGCGCTCAGCGATCTTACGGCAGATCCCAGGTGCGATCATTGACGAGACCATTTCGGAGACAGGTTGGTGGAACGGACAGGACCGCGAAACCGACGACGCGACCGAGCAACGAGCGACCGATGTCATTCAACGACTGGTCGCGACGTTTGGCGGCAGTGGCAAGCACGTCGCGGCGGTCATTCACGCGGAGTTCAAACGCCACTTGCTGGTGCAGATGCTACACGGTGTCGCCGACGCCAACCAGTTTGGCCCGCTGCGCAACACGGGCATCACAAAAATTGACTTCGACGGAACCCGGTGGCGCCTCGATTGGCTCAACTCCGTATCGCACCTGCCAGCAAGACTTGTCACTGGCGTCGAGTAGTGCGAGAGGCGGACCCAGGATGGAACGGAGAACCGGACTAGTTTTGGTTTTGTTCCGCTGTCTTCTTGACGCGTTTACCTTGTGGACCTGGTTTGCGGCCGCGACGTTTGCCTGGCTCCAGGGGCACAAAGCGGGCGTCAAGTTTTTGCAGCAGCTTCGTGATGCACAGTTTATTGATGCTAAGGCCAGACTCTTCTGACTCGGTCTTCAATGCTTCATGCATGCTGGTGGGCAGCCGGACGGTGATCATTCGCTGAACTTCGATCGTGTCACCCTTGCCGTTGTCTTGGCTTCGTAGTGATGCCAAGAAGCTGTGGACTTCGCCAAATTCGCGCGACGACTCCCACTCTCGAAGTTCATCTGTCGTTTTAAATAGTTTGCGAACGACCCCTTCGACGCCAAGTATCTCGCGATAGATGACGACCCAATTATCGGATTGCGGGAACGCCTCGATTGCAATGCGAAGCACTTCGGCGGCGCGTTCGGCTAGAGGTAGTGACGTATTGATTGCTGGCAAGGTCAGCCGAGCGACGGGTGGCCGCTCGATTGGTGTGTCGGTTGCGGTCGTCGTTTCTGCGCCAGCTCCTGAGGCCGTTTGGTTCATCGCGGTCAACTCTTCAGCATAAGCAGTTGCCGAATTGAATCCGCGATGCGATGCACCTTGGTCGGTTGTGGCGTGGTTGTGAAAGTCGTTAGTCGTTTCTTGCGGCGAGCTCATCGCGGCGATCCTTCGGTTTTGGTTTTGGTTGGTTTCATGGACGCGTCGACCGCCGTCATCGGCTGTCGTTTGGTGGCCCATACTGCCACTGCGGCAACCCAAAAGCCGAAAAGCTTGCTAGCACCAGGACTTACGACGATTCGCTAGCGTGTGCCCAATCTTCGGGCAGTCCTGCCAATTCAAAGGCAGCGATGCGGCTGCTTAAAAAATGAGCACGCGACTCCTGCGCAATTTCCAAGTGTCCAGCTCGTGAATTGATTCGAAGTGAAGTTAATGCCTTGGAATTTCTTAAAAAATGTCCGAATAGGTCGCTGAAATTGGATTTAAGTGGTTTGGGCGAGGATGAAGGAGCAACGATCGCAGCAGCGAGTGTCGCTTGGCTAACTGATATTCGAACGACGTGATGCATTGGCCACGGTGCCATCGCGCGACGGCTGCGTCGCTCGGTGGGAAAATCCACAAGAGGGGGCGGTGTCGGCGCGCCCAGGGTCGCAATGGAAGTCAAGTGTGTCATTTTGGAGTAACACTAATTTCTGCTGCGATATTTTGCCGTGTGAATATATATTGCGTGAACTCCCGTGACTTTGCGCGCCGCATTCTGGGTGTTATTCTCGCCCACATGAAACTCGCAAAATTTATTACCGGCGGCGAGACTTGCGTCGGCGTCGTCAGCGGCAGCGTTATCAATCCGCTCGACCTTCGTGCTGGAGGCTTCGCGTCGTTGGGCGAACTGCTGGCGACTGACGCTCCGGCCGCGGTCGCCGACTCGCTCCAGCGCGGCGGTGCGATTCCACTTATTAATGTCGCACTACTTCCGCCGATCGACAAACAAGAAGTGTGGGCTGCGGGCGTGACGTACAAGCGCAGCCAGACGGCGCGGATGGAAGAGTCCGAAGCAGCCGCCTCGTGTTACGACCGGGTCTACACAGCCGATCGCCCTGAACTATTTTTCAAGGCAACCCCCAGTCGCGTCTGCGGCCACAATCAGCCGCTCCGCATCCGTCGCGACGCAACCTGGAATGTTCCTGAACCGGAAGTCACACTCGTGCTGAGCCCCAAGTTAAAGATCATCGGCCTGACGATCGGCAACGATATGAGTTCCCGAGATATCGAAGGCGACAACCCGCTCTACCTTCCGCAAGCCAAATGCTACGACTCATGCGCGGGTCTTGGGCCCTGGATCGTGTTGATGGACAAACTGCCTCCGGTCGACAAGATTGGCGTCGACCTAAAGATCGAGCGCGCCGGCCACATTGTGTTCGCGGGCCAAACTAGCGCTGCCGAAATGGCCAGAAAGTTTGAGGACCTTGTTGGCTGGCTTGGCCGCGACAACGTTTTTCCGGACGGAGCATTTTTAATGACCGGAACTGGAATCGTTCCCGGTTCAGATTTTACGCTGCAGCCTGGTGACCTAGTTCACATTACGATCGACGGTATCGGCACGCTGAGTAACCCGATCATTCGCAGCGCAAGCTAGCAACTGTCTTAGAGAGAAACCCAACCCGGTCGCTCTGGCCGCGTGCCACGGCGTCGATGCGAGGCAGTCAGTGCGGGCACGACGAGTAATTGCTCGGCCACAGCAATCAGTGACCCTGGGTCGATCGGTTTGAATAAACAGCGAGTCACTGCCGACAGCGATTCGGTTTTTTTCTCAAGACCTGCCCACCTGGGATCGGCGATCAGAATCGCGGGAAGGTCAGCTTGGCCGTTTCGGGAACGCAGCGCGATGAGCATTTCCAAGGCAGCGGAGGCGTCGTTGGCGACATCGCAAACGACGAGATCCATTTGGCCAAGCGACATCGCCGAGGTGGCTGCATCCAAAGTACGTGCGCAAATGCAACTGTATCCCTGACTGTCTAATACGCCCGCCAATGCGATTAACGCCAACGGATTGGGGTCGACGACCAGAACGGTGGTACGGAATTGTCCGGTCGGTCTGTTGCTGGAGAGTGAATGTGGCATTTTTTATTTGATCCTCTAAATCCTGTTGAACCGCCCAAGCCATCACGAACAAGCCATCACGAACGAAGCCCCATATGCCCACTTCTGACCCGCCCTCTTTTTCGGCAATACTACAGACCTAGCTTGAGCGATAGCATGACTTCGCTGACAAGAGCAAGGGAGATCAGGTTGCGGAAGTATGCCGCAGCGCTACAATCCGCACTTCCCATTTCCTTCCGCAGCCGACACTACGATGAACCAGCCGCCAGCAAACCCATTTTCCGCCGATGACCTCAAAGACCCTCGGACCGCACGGCGTGACAAATTACGCCGGATTCAAGAACTAGGCATTGATCCCTGGGGCAGCCGCTTCGACAACCGTTTGATGGTAAATAAAGTTCGTGACATGGCGGACCAAGTCAAATACCGACTCACGTCTGGCAAGGAAATCGACTTGCCGATGATCGGTGGGTCGGCGGGGGATGCTCCTGCGGTCGACCTGCGAAAGTGGCGAGCCGAACAAGGCGAAGGCGAAGAAGTTGGACCAACGGTTCGAGTTGCCGGGCGCATCATGCTTTCGCGCGACAAGGGCAAGCTGGTCTTCATTACATTGAAAGACTGGACCGGCGAACTTCAAATTTTCGTCGGACTCAATCAAGTTGGCGAGGAAAATTTTAAGCTCGCAGGTTTGTTTGACCTTGGTGACTTGATCGGCGTCGATGGACGATTGGGACGCACCAATACCGGAGAGTTGACCGTCTTCGCCGAGCGTCTGACGTTCCTAACCAAGATGCTTGAACCGGCTCCCGACAAGCACGCGGGGCTGACCGACCCAGAATTGCGCCAGCGGATGCGATATGCCGACTTGGCATTCAACGATGGCGTCATGAAAACGTTCCTCGATCGCACGGAAATCATCCGCTCTGTTCGGCGAACCTTGGACACGCAGGGATTCTGTGAAGTCGAAGGTCCGACCCTCCACACCATTGCTGGCGGTGCAGCCGCGCGACCATTCATGACGCATCACAACACGCTCGACATGGAGCTTGTCCTTCGGATTGCGCTGGAACTGCATCTGAAGCGATTGATGGTCGGCGGCATCGAGCGGGTGTATGAACTTGGCCGCGTCTATCGCAACGAAGGAATCAGCCCTCGTCATAATCCCGAGTTTACTATGCTGGAAACCTACATGGCTTATGGCGACTATCGATCGATGATGGATCTTACGGAACAGATCATTACCGATGCGATTGGTGCGATTGGCGGCGGCTACAAGCGAATGTTCGGCGATGTTGAAATCGACTTCACGCCACCGTTCGAAAGAAAGACCTATGCCGAGTTGTTTGAAACAGCAACGGGTGTTGACCCGGCGGATACAGAATTGGTGATGAAGCTTGCGGCAACTTTGCACATCGACACCAAGGGAAAGCACCCTGATGTTGTACGTAACGAAATCTTTGAAGTGAAAGTCGAAGATTCTTTGCGTGGTCCGATCTTCGTCATCGATTACCCGGCAAGTATTTGTCCGCTGACGAAGCGCAAGGCCGACAATCCTGATATCGCCGAGCGTTTCGAGATGTTCATTTGCGGCATGGAATTGGCAAATGCTTACACGGAATTGAATGATCCTGACCTTCAAGAAATGCTATTCAAGACACAGCTCGAGGGCATGGCAGAGGAAGATTCGATGGCCAAAATGGACAACGACTTTGTTCGCGCCCTTCGCTATGCGATGCCACCTGCCGGTGGCTTGGGAATCGGCATCGATCGGTTGGTCATGCTGCTGACCGGACAAAAATCGATCCGCGATGTCGTTCTGTTTCCACTCCTACGACCTGAGTAGTCGAAACAAATGCTCCTGCCAGCTTGCCTGGAATGGCATGGACTTAGTGAACCGACGGCGCTAGCGGGCCGTTGATTTAGTTGTGTTTTGAATTTTAGCGTGCAAATCATAATCCGAATGCGTAAGCGAGGGATCGCAGTGGTCCCTCGCTTACGCAGCGGGTTACTAAATCAACAGCCCGCTAGCCGCGGGCATCGCATCTGTTAGAACTTTGTAAGGCCCGAGGCTATCGCCTACGGTTCACTTAGATTACTTAAGTCCACATCACTTCCAAATACCGCGCGTTTTGTTTGGTCCAAAAAAACAGCTAGGGATGCACAACGCTCAGCCATATCGTTGCCATTCCCGATTTCGACCGTGCCATTGAACGATTTGGTGGCCGACTCATTGAAGTGGATATCTGTAAAGGTCCTTGGAAAAGTTTATTTGAAAGTAGCTTCAATTTTACCTGCTTTGCAGTCTCGCCCTCAGCTTTAGATACAACAGGCTCACAAATTACATCCGCCTGAACTGAGTCGCATTGCACCGTAATTTCTTCGGCGCATCCGAATGTTCGCTCGACGCCTACTAAAATTTTAATTTCTTGCCCTAGCTTTCCTGTAATCAGATCATCAGCGAGCGAAAGCGAAACCCCCGGTACCTGTGGGTCGATGGTCAATCGATAAAAATGCAGGTCACTGGCAGTTCCATATATGTCTCGAATCAAAACTTGGTACGCACCATCCACCGTGCACTTCCAATCGATCGTTGGATCAATCGAATCTCCTGAGTCGTCGACGGTTACTAAAACCTTGTCCTGATCGTCTGTCAACTGTAAGACCGCATCGATTGGCGAACCGAGCTTCCGTCCGTCGAGACTAAAACGCCAAGCTGTATCTTTTTTGGCATCAAATCGAAATGCATGTTTTGCATTGGGCTCAAGAAGACAGCCTGTCACACACGCGGGAAGTTCAAGCGGCATCGACTGGTCGTGGCTCTGACGATCTCGCCATAGCACTTTGTACGGTAGAATCGGCAACGAGACTAACCCTCTTGCCAAATCTCCTGGCATTACAAACAAGCGATCACCATCGTCCACTGCGATGGCTTGAGGTGGAACTTCGACTTGAGAAAGTGAGGCGACGCCAAAGCCACGTAGCGTTAGCGTCGTCGCCTCAGTCCCCGAAACTGCCAGCGGTTCGCAATACTCCATCCACGGTCCAGTTGTGACCGTCAATCGATAGACGTACCCCGCATCGCCTGCGAAACTGACGTTGCCATTAGGGACAGATGGAAATCCAAAAACACGAAGTGAGTATTCGCCGTCAACTGCGGCGGTGTAGACGATCTGCGGGTCGAGGTCGTGGTAGTCAAGATTCTGCGCCACTACAAACCCTTTCGAGTCGACAAGTTGCAGGCACGCATCGACCTGCGAAAGCAGAAAGCGGGTTGAGTCGAGACTGGCAATCAGCGTTTCTTGGGCCTGCAATCTTACGCGAACCGAATCAACATCCCCTGCTTTTTCAAGCACTCCGTTGAAGACACATGGCAATGTCGCCAATAACCTACCTTCGGCTAGGCGATCGTTCGGTTCCACTTCTATCGATTCCTCGATTGCGCCGATTAAGAATGGCTTAACGCTCGTGGCACCATTCGCTTCATATAAACGCAACCAATGAACACCAAGCGGTACATCGCCGGGAACCGTCACCGAAAACTTTCCGGGTGAATCCAGTGGTTTCCATTCCAATCCTGCACAATCACACCAAGCGTTCAAAGGCCACAATGGAAATTTACCCGAGGCAACGACCTCTACCACCGTGCCACGCTGACCACCTGCAGGGAACAGCCTTGTCATTTCCGGCCCTTCCACGGCGTACAGATTTGTGTCTAGGTTAAACACAACAACGATAAGAATCGCAATCCAATAGGCGGGGTAGGAGGACCGAATCACATCAGTTCCGTGATCGGAGTTGGATCGCTGACCAAATGTGCAGGGCGACCTGATGGAGTTGTGTAAACGTGATCGGGGTTGATACCCATTTTCAAGTACACAGTCGAAACAAAATTCTCAGGCGACAAAATACGCTGGATCGCAGAGTGGCCTTGGCGATCCGTAGCGCCAACAACTTGGCCACCAGGAGTCCCTCCACCTGCAAACAGAATCGACATTGCACTCGCCCAATGGTCGCGACCGGGCTTCGATTGTCCCGACAGCGTGCTGATTTTTGGCGTTCGCCCAAACTCACCAAGCGCGATCACCATGGTTGTCTCAAGCAATCTCCGCTGGTCTAAGTCATTAATCAGCGCGGCAACCGTTTGGTCCCAGGTCGGTAGACGCTTTTCAAGTGCACCAAATAAATCGGAATGGTGATCCCAGCCACCGTCAACAATCGTAACAAACGGAACACCGGCTTCGACAAGTCGCCTCGCCATGAGTGCTCGTTGTCCAAAACTGTTACGACCATACGCTTCTCGTATCACATCCGATTCACTCTGAATATCAAAGGCTTGTTGGGCTTGGGGTGTCATCACCAAGTCGTAACCTTGCTGGTAAAACTCATCGAGCGCCATGACCGGATCATTGACTGCTTGGTCAGTGTAGCGTGGTAGCGTATCGACCAACTTTCTCAGGTCACGACGCGTCACGAACCTAGGTTCGGCGATCCCTTCTGGCAGTTCAACATCACGAACGCGAAAATTTTGTTCGTTGGGATCATTCGAAACGACAAAGGGGGCATGCTTTGCGCCTAAGAAGTTCGGCCCTCCGGATCGCGACATATTCGGCATCGAAAAATAGCCCGGAAGCCCGTGTGGTGCCACCCGTTCCTTCGAAACGACGGAGCCCATGCTCGGATGAAAACTAACAAATGCACCGCAACCCACCGGAACACGTGGCGGAGCGCCGGTCATCAGGTAGTGATTGCCTGCACCGTGGTTGCCTTGATTATGGCACACCGAGCGAACAATCGCATACTTGTCTGCAATCGAGGCTAGTTTCGGCAAATGTTCGCAAATTTGTATACCCGAAACATTGGTCTCAATCGCATGAAAATCGCCTCGGATTTCTGCCGGTGCCTCGGGCTTTGGATCAAAGGTTTCAAAATGTGTCGGGCCACCATCCATCCAAATCAAAATGCAATTGCTCGGACGCTTGCTATTAGGTAACGATTCGCTCGCTGCTGCTGTTTCTCGCAATCGCAATAAGTCGACGAAACTGCCGCCGGCCAATCCAGTGATACCAAGTTTTAAACAAGCTCTTCGTTGCATGATTTCGTATCCTGCTCAATCGATATACAAAAACTCGGGAGTGTTAAGCAGCGACCACAGTAGGTCTTCCGTCATCCGCTGCCGGTCCGTTTCTGGCTTTTCAAATTCTGCGCTTAATACCGCAGCTTCGCTAGCCGTCGGAAATCGGCTAAGGGTCGATAGATAAAGTTCGTCGATAATGGCTGCGTTCGTGAGTGGACTATGTGATAAACGATTGGCTCTACCATCATCGGCGGCGATCCGCGATTGAATGACTGGACCGTTCATCAAATGAAGTGCCTGAGTCATCGTGGCCTCTGGCGTGCGTTCGCATGGTGGATCTTGGTTGGCGTCTGGACGTCCAAACGTGTCAAGCATTTCGGATTCTATGCGATGAGTCCATAATTCCATCGCACGTGAATCAGGCGGCAAAGCGGCGAACGCGTCTCGTTTCTCGGTGATGTCAGCGAGTGCATCCGCCAAAACTTCTGCCCTTATTCGTTTGCGGTAGTGTCTGGAAAAATTACGGTAATCACCGACATTGGTCGCATTTGGCGCAGACGAAAGGGCGTAAATTTGCGACGCGAAGATTGTTTTGAGCAGCTTTTTTGGATCGTAATTTACAGCGCGAAAATGCGCAGCTAATGCATCCAATAATTCTGGATTGCTGGGTGGGTTCGTCGCTCGAAGATCGTCAACCGGATCAACCATTCCGATGCCCATCAAGTCGGCCCAAATACGATTGACCGCAGCTTTTGCGAAATACGGATTATCAGCCGCAGTCAGCCACTGGGCAAATGCGATCCGCGGATCTTGGTCTTGGCTGAGAGCGATCGCTTCACCCATCAAAGGTTTCGGGCTAAGCGGTTCTTTCGTCAATGGATGACGCACCTCACCACTTGGTTTCACGAGCACCATTTCTTCACCACCAGAAATCGGCGGCGAAAGGCCTGCCCCTTTATATCCAACTCGGCAAAAATAGGCGGCGAGGCTATAGAAATCGCGTTGACTATAAACCTCAAACGGATGTTGGTGGCATTTCGCACACTCCAGGCGAACACCGAGGAATAGCTGGCTGACCATCGTCACGATCTCTTCCGGTTCTCGTCGATCCCGGAAAATCGTCACGGCACCATTTCGCCAAGTGCTTCCCTGTGCGGTCACGAGGCCGGTGACAAACTGATCGTAAGGCAAGTTCTTTCGAAACGCTTCACGGAGCCAGCCATCCAGACTCAGCGTTGCCTTCATGCCAACACGGTACGGATTGGGACGCAGTAGATCAGCCCACTTGTTCACCCAAAAATCAGCGTACTCAGTCCGATCTAAAATCGCATCGACCAATCGAGCACGCTTGTCGGATGCTTGATCACCAATAAAATCCTTCGCTTCAACGGGCGTTGGCAACCGGCCAATCGCATCCAAATAGACTCGTCGCAAATACTGCGAATCGGTACATGGCGAGCTAGGCTCAATATTCAGCGCCGCCAGCTTGTGATACACATGGTCGTCGATGAAATTGGCATGCGTTAATTGGTCATAGAGCTGAGCGGGGACCGGATTGGGGCGCGGTACCGCAGTGCTCCACGTTGAAATCAAGCCCATGTACCGCGCCATGATGGTTGCTTCACCAGGCAGATCACCAGCTTTCAAACCACCGTCTGCCGCTACCGCGACAATCGCCGGTTCGTTCGACTGATAAGCGCACGTCTTTGTTACGTCTCTTTTCGAACCATCGCTGTAAGTCGCAGTCACATGTATCGATTCGCATTGTCCCGCCGCTAGCGGATGCGGTGTTGGTGAGATCTCGATGGACTTTAAAATCGGGTCCGTTGCCGATGTTCTGGCAACGCCATGTTCGATCCAATCCACCAGTCGCAAATAGTCCTCGTTACCTTCGTCAATTCGGATGCCACCACCATGCGGCAGTTTTCCCGTCGCTTTCAACAGCAGCAAACTTGATTGTGCTGCGGCTGGAGCAACCCGTCGACCGCGTGACCCAGTCACAATCGCATCAAAATCCATGTTCGCATCGAAGCCAAGCAGGGAAAGCGCAAAGCCATTTTGACCGCGTGCTTTGCCATGGCAACCGCCTGAGTTGCAACCACGAGACGTAAGGATTGGCTGGATATCAAGCTCAAATTTCGGGGAGGAGGAAGAGTCTGCAGCAACGAGCGGCGAATCCGAAGGCGAAATCATGCCAAGTAATAATGCTACCGAACCGCAATGCAGCAGCCAAAGAATTTGCGACGTTTTCGTACCTGTCCGAAACATAATCGGGAGCAGTTCGTCAAGGATTTAGGGGTGAGATGACTTGGCAGGACCCGCATTTTAACAAATAAAGTTCGTTTCGTGTCACTGATATGTAATTTTATACTACGAAATTCGGCTGCGTTCTCTGGTACTGAATGTCGTGGACTTAAGCATTTTAGGACCCCCTCTATCGATCCTGCGTCGACTGGCTGGTGGTGGCATGACGAAACGGTGTAAAGTAGGTAAAATTTCATGGTCGCTTGTATTGTTAATTCCGGCCTCCTTCTCCACCCGGTATTCTGCGGGAGAAGGGTTGGGGATGAGGGGGGAAAACGGTGAAATCATCATAATAATGCGTCGGTCGCAAGCCCCTCACCCCCGGCCCCTAGTATCTAGAGGCGGACCAGAATTTTAGTCATCGTGTGACTAAATTAGCAACCGGAAACCGATGCTTCCAAACGTCTTGTAGATCGATTGCCCCTGGGTACTTGATACCGTGGGAGAGCGTGATCGCAAGATGTTCATTTCAAACCCGAACCGTCGCAG
>JAYVSE010000191.1:0-28810 GCA_043775635.1 Planctomycetaceae bacterium
AGCCGCCCGGTGTTTCGCCGGGTTTTTCGAAACGGCACCGGACGGCTTGCGCCGTTCCGCTACTTAATTCCACGCGGCAAGCTGGCAGCGGTATAAGAAAAAGTTGTGGGGTATAAATAGGCTTCTTGCCTGTCGATTCTCGATTGACAGACTGGAAGCCTATCCCACTTGGTCGTTCCTCACTGACGGCAAGGACTTAAGAATGTCATTTCGATTCGACAAGTTGACAACGAAGGCACAGGGGCTTGTTGCCGAAGCGCAGAGCCGCGCGGCGTCAGCGGGAAACCCCGAAATTGACCCGTTGCATTTACTGCTTGCAATGCTGGAAGAATCGGACGGGTTGACTCGACCGATGCTGGAAAAAGTCGGCGTTGACGTTGCCCAATTGCAGAAGTTGGTAGCGGGCGAGGTTGCCAAGCTTCCCAAGGTAACGGGCGGGCGGCAGCCACAGATTGCTCCTACGCTACAAAAGGCGTTCGACGCAGCAGCGGCCTCGGCGGAATCCTTGAAGGATGAGTTCGTAACCACGGAACAATTACTTATCGGGCTAACGAAATCCGAGTCAAAAGCAAAGCAGTTTCTACAAGTTTCCGGTATCAAATCGGATGATGTTCTGCGTGCGATGGCTGCGGTTCGCGGTTCGGCCCGCGTCACCGATCAAAACGCGGAAGCAACTTACCAATCGCTCGAGAAGTATGGCATCGACCTGACTAAGTTGGCCAGTCAAGGCAAGCTCGATCCAGTGATCGGACGCGATCAAGAGATCCGCCGCGTGATTCAAGTCTTGTCGCGACGAACGAAGAACAACCCAGTCTTGATCGGACAACCAGGCGTTGGCAAGACCGCAATCGCAGAAGGTTTGGCGCTTCGTATCTTTGAAAACGATGTCCCCCAAAGTTTGATGGGCAAACGTGTCATTTCGCTCGATATGGGTGCTCTCGTTGCTGGCGCGAAGTTCCGTGGAGACTTTGAAGAACGACTCAAGGCCGTCTTACGAGAAGTCAAAGACAGCAACGGCGAGGTGATTCTGTTTATTGACGAGCTTCACCTTGTCGTCGGTGCGGGAAAAGCAGAAGGTTCTGCTGACGCCGCGAACTTACTTAAGCCCGAGCTAGCCCGTGGCGCGCTAAGATGCATCGGAGCGACGACGCTTGATGAGTATCGTCAGCATATTGAAAAGGACGCAGCGCTAGAACGACGTTTTCAGCCTGTGTATGTTGGCGAGCCTACTGTCGACGATACGATCGCGATCCTGCGCGGGTTGAAGTCTCGGTATGAGGCGCATCATGGTGTACGAATTACGGACAGCGCAATCGTTGCCGCTGCCATGCTTTCCAATCGTTATATCGCAGATCGGTTTTTGCCTGATAAAGCGATCGATCTTATTGATGAGGCCTCCAGTCGCTTGGCGATGGAAAAGCAAAGCGTTCCTGAGCCAATCGATAAAGTGCAGCGTCAACTTCGCCAACTTGAGCTCGCCCATCGTCAATTGGTTGACGAAGTGGAAGAGTCCGCGATTGAAAAGCGAACTGAAATCGAAGAGGAAATCGATTCTCTGAAGCAGCGTTTGGCCAGCTTGCGTGAGCAGTGGGAAGCAGAAAAAGTCGGACTCGATGATGTGCAAGGCATTCGCCAAGAAGCAGCACAGTTGCAACATCGTTTCACAACGCTTGACGCAGAAGCGAAACAAAAGCAGTTGCGGGGAGACAGCCCGGAGGAACTCTATCGTGAAATGTTACAGGTGCAAACACGTCAACGTACGCTGGAAGCAAAACTAAGCGACCTTGAACAGCACGATGCCGAAGCGATTGAAAAATCTTCCCATGCCACAGCAGTCGATGGCCGTCGATTATTGCGAAAAGAAGTCTCCGAGGAAGAAATCGCGGAAGTCGTAAGTGTTTGGACAGGCGTACCGGTCAGTCGCATGATGGAAACGGAGCGAGCAAAATTACTGGTCATGGAAGAGCGATTGCATCAACGAGTGATCGGCCAAAATGAGGCCGTTCAAGCGGTTTCCGATGCCGTGCGCCGTAGTCGAAGCGGGCTCCAAGATCCGCATCGCCCGATCGGTTCGTTCTTGTTTCTCGGCCCGACCGGTGTTGGTAAAACCGAGCTGTGCAAAGCATTAGCACAAGTTATGTTTGATGATGATCAAGCCATGGTTCGAATCGACATGAGCGAATTCATGGAACGTCACAGCGTATCGCGATTGATCGGTGCCCCACCTGGATATGTTGGTTATGAAGATGGCGGAAAATTAACGGAGGCGGTGCGTCGGCGTCCCTACTGTGTGATCTTGCTTGACGAAATGGAAAAAGCACATCCGGATGTTTTCAATATCTTGTTGCAAGTGCTTGACGATGGACGATTGACTGATGGCCATGGACGTACCGTTAATTTTGCCAACACCGTGATCGTGATGACCAGCAATGTGGGTAGCCAAGCAATTCAACGTATTGCAGCGGAAGGCGGAGATGATGCAGATATGAACGCGGCAATCCAGGAATCGCTTAAGGCAAAGTTCTTACCTGAGTTCCTTAATCGCATTGATGACATCGTTACGTTTCATCCGCTGGGACGTGATCAGATCAAGATGATCGTTAGGCTGCAGTTGAAAGAACTTGCCAAACGACTCAACGAGTCGGGCTTGCAGTTAGAAGCGACCGAAGCGGCAATCGCGAGCATCGCCGCCGAAGGTTATGACCCTATTTACGGTGCGAGGCCGCTGAAGCGAGTGATCCAACGCGAAGTACAAAATCCGTTGGCAACCGCACTTCTCCGGAATTCGTATCCCGAAGGCTCGACCATCGTTGTTGACTACGATGGTGAGACGTTTACTTTCGCACGCCAGGGGATGGAGCGTATACCAACAGCGGCCATTTAAGGATTGTCTGGCTTGCACGCAATCAACGCGTGATTGAACCACTGACGATGCACTCGGTAAACTTGCCATTGTCAAGGTCAGAAATGATACGGACTTTCTGGGCAATTTGTGCCGGCTCATCGCCTGCAGTAAAGCTCATTTTCACGAAATGCAACTTCTTCTTGCCTTCGGGCATTTCGAAAGTAAAGCGTTCATCGCCACAGAAAATATCGTTGACTCCGAATTCTTGGTCAGCACGTACCACGAGCCGCTTTTCGACGGTTTGTCCGGGCTTTAATTCCCCCAGGCCAACCGCGACAGGACTGACTTCAAGACTAGGACGGATACGACCAGAAACAGCCATTTCGATCGTTGGAAAACGAGTGTCATTGGTGACTAACGTTAGGCGCTCTCGAATGTCGCCTGCCGACATTGTACCCTTCATATCGACAAGCATTCGATAGCTCACCATTCCTGGCTTTCGTACTGCCGGCTCAAGCCGCACAGTCAGGTCACCACAGTGGCTACGCACATCTAAGATTTCCCAATTGACGGGCCCGGTGTGTGTGATGACCACTTCTTCTTGCTTCACTTCACCCTCAGCGCATTCTCCAAAGCTTACTTCCGGGGGTGTGAAAGTGACGTCGGTACGAATGTTACCGCGAACGGTTAATTGCACTTCAGAAAAAAAGGGCCGATCGAAGACTACGGTCAGAACCGCCGATTTGACACCGATGTGCGTATCCGTATTGAATTTCGCAATCACGGAACCGGTTTCGTGCGTCTTCAGCGTTTCTTTGGTAACGATCGGCGTCGTGCATCCACAACTGGTACGCACCGACGCGATATGGACATCTTCTTTGAAAATATTTTTCAGCTCAAAGTGATACTCACTCTTCGTGCCGCGTCCAACAATACGAAAGTCATGGTCCGTTTCCGTAAACATCTTCTTTGCCCAATCATCAGCAAAGCTAGCTACAGAAACGATTGACAGCAAAGCGGAGAAAGAAAATCTTGTAATCCAACTCATCGAATTGTTTCCTGTTAAACAATCGAGTGTGAGTAACACCTGATCGATCCCAGCGATCGATCGGGTAAGTAAGGAGCGGTATCTAAATTGAAAGTATTTACTGCTCAATCCTAAATAATGCCAAGCAACGAAGTTCGACGGGATGAAATCATCCAACACTTACGTGTAGGTCGGACAATTCGTCGAACCGGTCCAGTAATTCCGCCAATCGCTCCATTGGTAACCCCACAACGTTGCTTTCGCTACCCCCATCAAGAACTATGATCCAGTCATTTCCATCTTGATAGCCAAACGCACCGGCTTTCCCCTCCCAGCGCATTGAATCGAGGTATCCAACGAGCGTTTCTTCGGTCAATGAATCCATTCTTAGATCGGTTTTGGTCACGTCAACCAGACGTTTGCCTGTGGCTGCGTTCCAGAGACAAACACCCGTAAATACGGTGTGTCTTCGACCGCTCAAGAGCCGTAACATCCGTTCAGCGTGCTCGCGATCGGTCGGCTTGCCAAGAATTTGTCCCATACAGCTAGCAAGCGTATCAGCGGCAAGGATCATTCCAGTCTGATGTTTAACAACGACGTCAGCAGCCTTTTGATAGGCAAGTCTAGCAACCATTACAGGAGTGGTTTCAGGGCTATCGATACCACATTCCGCATTATCGGCAGGATGATCAATGTTGAATTGATAGCCTGCTGCATCAAGCAGTTGCGCTCTTCGCGGCGATCCGCTAGCCAGGATCAGCGGCAGACCGCCGGGAACGGAGCCGCAGACGAGCGATTTCATCAGCGGCAAATCGAATTTTTGGACGTCCATTCCATTCTAGGTAGGGTTAGCGTTTGGCGGGTGTGGCTCAGTCGGCGGCGCAGTCGGCGAATTGGGCGGCGGCGCAGTCGGCGGTTGATCATTCGGCGGCCCAGTCGGTGAATTGGGCGGTGGAACAAGCCCGCGTTGTTGCTGCAATTGTCGCATCGAGCCTACCAACGATTCAAGCAGGCGTGGCACCTGCCCTGCTGCCAAGAATACACGACAGCTAACCGCAGATTGCGGATAAAAGCTGGTTAGAAAGTCTAAGCCAAATTCGCTTGCCCCGTGACCGATCATGACTCCGTTGGCATAGGCACCACTGAGCACTTCGTCAGCCATCTTCAAATCATCGTAGATTTCTTGAGGTGATGGGCGACGTTCACGCGGGTCAACGGGTGGTTTCGGAGGCGAGGGTGGATCGCCGAATCGGTCGCGGTAGATCGACAAATTCTTATCCAGTGCCTCGATGAATTGTGGCATTACGGCATGAGGGATAATAACTCGCGAAGCGACGCGATGGGGCCGCCCAATCGTTTGTAAGAAATCAATAATGAATTCGTTTGGACCAGTCATCACGATCACACCGGTGCTGAAATGTCCTCCGGCCACATGATCTGGAACCCGAGCACGTAGGCTTTGGGAGCGTTCCTCAGGGTCCGGTCGATCTTGTGGATTCAGCGGTTCATTGCTCATTGTGAAGTTTTCCTTACCACTGTTTCTGCGGCGCTAACAAATAACAAAAATATTTAAATTTGACGGAGCATGAGCTTAAACCGCTTCGGTGCCCTTGCCGAGGCCCAGCGGATCGCTTGGTTGCGTCACTGACGAGGCGGATTTTTGCAGTTTCCTGCGTTCTTGCAATACGCGATCAGGCGTGATCAAGCGCTGCGGCAACACGGTTCGCCCCAATAGCAACAAATGTCCGAAAAATCCGAATCCACCGAGAAATATCACGGCCCATCTTGCTTCGATCGGCAATGTATTTTCGATTGACTTATCCAGTGTCCAAGCCCAATTCGTTACCTGCCAAAGCGAGTATTCGAATTCGCGGTAGTCATGAAGGTGCATTGACATGGAATATGGCACAAGAGCCATTAGCAAAAGCGTGACCGCAAATGCCGCCATTCCGACACCGACGCGAACCGTGTTTCGCAACCGTAATGCGGCAATGATTAGCCGTACGCCAGCAAGACCAATGCACAGGTACGCGACAAACAATACCAATGTGCTGCGCACCGCCTTAGGATCGATCCCAATGTAGCTGGCATCGGGCATCCGCAGCAATTGCGCATAAACACCGTTCATCATCACTAATACAACGACTAAATTGGTGACCGCGAACACGAGCCCCGTTGCTGGGCCTGGGGTAAACCATATAAACAGCAACCTTCCTAAAAAAGTTCCTGGCAATTCACGCCGAATGCGCGGCGTCATCGTCGGTGCTTCCGCAGCCATCATGGCGCCCGTTGCAACCCACATCAGCACCAAATGTGCAGTCAAGACCCAAACGGTGGTCAGCGAGATTTCAAATCCAAGGACCATCGAAAAGTGCGCGATTCCAATCAATGTAAATTGGTGGATCAATAATGCGACGCGAATCGAAGTGGAGCGATTCTCGCTTTCAGGAGTCAATTGCGCCGCCGTTGCCATCAGAAAAACAAAAGCGATAGTGCCTGCAAACAGAACCGCCGAGACGACCAGAAATCCGGTTTGAAGTGAGGTCAGTGGATTGCCCAGGTTAATTAAATTAATCGCCAGCGAACCGGCGGCGAATTCCCCCGCGATCAATAATGCCATCACCACTAATATAGTACTGACCTGGCTGGAACGAGCTCTGGCCATGGGCGCAAAGAAGATTGCCACCACTGTCATCGTTAAGCCAAAGACGACTAGCATTCCCATCAGGATTGCCAGTGTCGGCATGTCAACACCTCGTAACGTGTAAGCATAAGCAACGCAGGGAAACAGGGCTACGAAATACAACATCATTTGGAGCGCCGCGCTACCGAGTTTACCGATCACAATCTGCCGAGGTGACAACGCAGTGACGCTCAACAACTCCAATGTGCCATCGTCAATCTCGCCTTCCAGCGATCGATACGCAGCCAACGGCACAACCAAAAGCATCGGCACCGCAAGCACCAAGTAATAGCCAACCAGCAACGTTGGTGCGGAGGGGACAAAATAAATCTGTGGCATCAATAGCAAGCTGCCGGCGATTGTCCAAGCTAACGCGGCGAAAAGTAACAGCGAAAAGGTGACGACGAATTGACGACTCTTCAATGCTTGACGCGTTTCTTTCACCAGAATCGGATTGATCGCGTCACCACAACGTATCGCGATCCGGTCCACGATTCGCAACCACTTCGGATTGGCAGTAGACTCACCAAGAATTGTGGCCAGATTAGCATCTCGTGCTTCGTTTATCGTCACACTCATTGCACCAGCCCCTCCGTGACCTGCAAGAACACATCTTCGAGACTTTTACTATGAGCGATCGCCTCAGCGACAACACACCCTGTTCTCACTAGGTCGGTGACCAAATCCGCTTGCGCACGCATATCCCCCGTGAATTCGATTCGCAATATTTCTCCCTCGATGGAAACCTTTTTAACAAATTCGCGTTGCCTGACTTGATTCGCCGCTGCGGTTGTATCGGACAACAATCGTATCACCAACTCACGATGTTCCATTCGCGCATTTTGGATTTCGTCCACCGTCCCGGTCGCCAGCAATCGCCCCTGCTCAATGATTCCAACCCGATCACACATTTCCGCTAATTCGGTCAAAATGTGACTGCTGATGATAATCGTCTTGCCGCGTTCGGCTAACTCGCCAATCATCTGACGCAATTCGATACGCGCCCTCGGATCTAACCCCGCCGCAGGCTCATCGAGGATCAACACCGACGGATCGTGAATCAGTGCTCGCCCCAAACACAACCGTTGTTTCATCCCTTTGCTCAAGCCGCGAATCGGCTTCTCAGCGATTTTACGCGTCCCGGTAAAGTCCAGAACCCAGCGTAATCGCCGCAATCGCTCTTCGCCCGTAAGTCCATAGGCTCTGGCATAGAAATCTAAATATTCCCAGCAATTAACGTCGCGATAGGTTCCATAGGAATCAGGCATATAGCCCAAGCGATGACGTACCAATTCAGGATCGTTGATCACTGACAAACCGTCAATGAATGCTTCGCCATAGCTGGGTAAATCGAGCGTCGCCAAGATCCGCATGCTGGTTGTTTTACCAGCACCGTTTGGCCCGATGTACCCGAAAACGCTTCCGTAAGGAATCGAAAACGAAATATCTTGAACCGCTTTGGTGGTTCCAAAGAACCGGAAAATTCGTCGCAGCTCAATGCAAGGAGCATTGTCCGTATGCACACCCGACGGGATCATGCGGCTGATCGAATTCGTCGCTGAACTTTTAGCACCAGCAATCAAGGCAGAACTCCAATCACATAATGCACGCTTTCAACTACTTCGGCCGAGTCAACCGAAATGCAGTCGTTCGTCACGTCCGCAACTGCCACGAACATTCCTGGGGGCAATTCCGATCGCACTTGAAGCTCCTCGCGTAACCACGCTTCAATCGTGTTATCTCCTAGGCTGGCACGTCGTGCTGAATTTGATTGTTTAGGATCATTGTAGAGAACCGACAGCAAATCAATCACCGGTTCACCTCTTCGACGCGCGCTCGATACGCCTGCTGGCGGTAGCGGACGCTGAATACCATACAGTTCGCTCAGCAGCTTGCCAGCCTGTTTCTCCGCCACGGGACTGAGTTCAATCGTTGCACCGCTGGGCAACTTGTCGAAAGTGAAGTAATCACCATTGAGTCCTCGGACGACCCCTTGTCGTAACTCAAGGCTCAGTTCACTGATCAGTGTTGGCGTGACATGGGTGTCATCTAGTGCGAGCCGAACGATTCCAACATTATCGACCGGGCGATAAGATACAAACTGCTTCTGTTGTCGCGAAGGTAAGAAACCGGAATCGAAACGGATCGCATCTTCGTCGAACTTAACCATGCCGATGATCGAGTGCTCTAGGCTTGAGGCTTCGTACCAACCTGACACCGAAGGCAATTGGTATGGCAACACGATCGAGTTGGCCGGAAAATGCAACCCGTCGGCGGGCCGCACGCCAGCGAAATAAGTCGCTCGATTGCAACGCGCCGCAATTCCCGATTTATCACCGATCCACGTTACCTCGCGAACCCGAACGCGGGTTGATAACCCATCGGCAACGAGCCCATAAGCAAACATGATGATGGTGGTCGCGAAAGCTAATAAAGGTGCAACGAACATCATCAAATACCCACGTCCGAGCTTTGTGAGTTTACGGTAAGCAAGCGGACCGACCACGATTACGAACGTGATCAACAACCCGATGAACGTGTAAACGGGAGGTTGCGCGACTCCAGGAATGACCCAATCCCAAAATCGTCGATCACCAAAACATGGGTCGATCGCGCGGCGGTTGATTTTAAGCGAATTCGGGTCGTCGCTCATGTTCGCGAGAGCACGCCACTGCTGTGGACGACCGGGCAGTGGATCCGCAGTGCTGCACACCGCGACGTGGCCAAGCGCCAGATCATAAAGCTCAAAGTTGGACGCTGCGATCGGTTCACTACGGCCGGTGACTTCCTGAGCATCAATCCACGCTAAGTTTGCTGCAAAACTTTCATCAGATAACGCGGTATTGACGCTGTTTCCCATTCGCCGAGATCCGTTTCCAGGAGCTCTAAACTGCCGAATAGCGTTAGTGCTTCCGCTACGAAACGCCTCGTAGTCACTTGGTGTCATTGAACTTCGGATGGCGCGATCAACTAATTTCGTATTGTCATCGCCACAACCGGGACGAAGTGAGAACCATTGCATGAGCTGTTTGTCAGATAAGCTGCCGAGAATCCAAAGTGTTCCTCCGCAACGAATGTAATCGTTCAACGCCTTGGCTGAATCGGGGTGCTTGGAGTTGAGATTGCTTAGTGCCTGTTGATCGACAATCCAAATATCAACGGCATCAAAACCGCGCCAGTCCGTGGGCAGTGCATCAATGCTGACAGTCCGAAAATGGCGGCTGCCGTCACCAAGCTGGAAATTCGGTTGGGATGACGTAACATCGTTGATTCGCAACAATTCAGGCATCAGTGAGGCAAAGAAAACTCGTGCATCGCGAGTATCGGACGCATTCTCCAGAATCCAACCGAAACGGCACGATGTCGATTCCCACCAACACGCTTCGGATTCGTACAACGAAAGAATGCCACCACTGGTCCGGCCTCGATAACCTTCGAGCGAGCGCCGGCCTTCGATTACCGAAATATCAAGATCGCCGCCGACAGACCACTTCGGTAAGTACGCGATTTTGGTTGCGTTGACGGTTCCCTCCGTCAGTTGAATGGGAAGTTCGTAAATGCAATCAAGGCCTGGTGGCTGCGTCGTCTTGTTAACGGGACTGATGCGAATCGTGATCAAACGATCCGCCGGGAAATGCTTTGCAGTTGACGTGACTTGAATCGTAACGGGCAGATCGCCATACAAACGGGTGTCGTCACAGGACACGCTGACGACAAAGCCCAGTGGTTTCGCGCCTTGCTCCGGCAACGAAATGATTTCTTGTATCGGTCCGTACTGCGCCGAAGTTGCAACCCCCGTCGGCAGCAACATGAAACCTACAAAAACCATTGCGACAATGGTGAGAACAATGGGACGTTGCATCATGACAATAGATAGACTCATGTCCCGGGGTCGCGAGGTGGAAGTAATTGCGGAGGCAATTGGTTGCCTGAAAACGGATTGCCGAGATGAACGTCTTCAAGGCGATCTTGTCCGATCACGGCCGGTATCAACGCCATCAAGAATTGAACCGCAAATAGCGCAAACACAAGCACCATTGACGACAGTGAATACATGGCAGCTTCAGCAATCGCTGAGCCATGAAACGCATAACGATACGTAAGCGCGGCGCACGCAGTTAAGGTGACGACAATGAGTGCGAAGCGAAAAGAAAGTCGCGGCATCAAACGACTCCGCTCTTTGCTCGTGACCGATGGCACCGACGCCGTCGATTGAGCTGGCGGTTCTGGATGTGAAAAATCGTGAAAATGCACCGTAGACTCCCTCGGCAAAGAGTTAGAAGTCTGTCAGTTTACGGTGCGGTCAAGCGATTGAGCAGGGCGCGTCAGCGAAGGCTGGCTGGGATCGTTCGATAAATAACTATGCGATTTTTGAAGTGGGATAGGCTTCCAGCCTGTCATTTTCAATACGACAGGCTGGAAGCCTATCCCACTCATTAATCGAACGATTCTTAGATGAAAACCGAATTTTTAGCGAATGGTTGAGCCGGGAGCAGGTCGCCCCGGTACCGCTTGTGGCTGCGCAAGCTGCGTTTGAGTTTCCGCGCGATAGGGTTCCTGAACAACGGTCCAAGTCGCGGGTGGGCGTTCGTTGATAAATCCTCCTGCGAAGTTCGAAACCATTTGAGCGACCGTGTTTCGCTGAATGTCCATGAATTCGTAGTGATCGTAGGCCGGTGCCGTTTGTTCGTCGAAGTTTGGCCCGTACATAATCAGCGCTTTAGGCAAAAACGTCTTCGTTTCAACGACAACTCGGACAAATTTGTACTGCGCTCGATCCACTTGATACTTCGGAAACGCTTCTATCACCATGACGCCCGGCTGCGGCTCGACTTGACGAACCCAATAACGTTCCTTGATCTTCGCAGCATTAAGATTGAAAACGAACGGTAGCGGACTTTCAAAAATCTCTTTGCCGCGAAGTTCGGGCGGTAACTTTTGAATCTTGCATTGCTTCGTGCTGCGATCGTACTCAAGTAACTCCTCGCCATTGCAGACCCAATGCTCGCCGAATTGTCCAGGGGTTTCAGCATAGGTGGGTGTGTTATTTGGAATTCCGGTTAAGAACTTCAGTTGGTCAACACGGAACAAGCCTTTGTCAGGGGCACTGTACTTGATCACGCCTTCGGCCCATGTCGAATGAACTTTGGCGGGAGCTGCCAGCGGATCATAGTGCCAACGTCGGAAATTGGCTTCGAGCCGCTTTGTTCCGCTACTTTGAGCCTCCCACGCCGTCAAAAATTGATCGAGAACCGCCTGTTCTTGTGGCGTTAACACGAACGGGGCAAGGCTGGTATTGTTCGAAACTGCACCTTGCGTTTGCTGTGTTTGCTGTGTTTGCTGCGCTTGTTGTGCATCGCTTTCTCGGCTGTTGATGATCAACGCCAACATTGCGACCGCCGCACAATTAATCAGATTTCGCATCATCCTTGACGCCTCGTTCATGTCTATCGAAATAGGTACCACCAACTAGCAAGCCGTCATCCATTCTGGCTCGCCACGGAACCGTAGCACGACAATGGCCGTCAAGGAAAGACGAATCCAAGCGAATCCAAGCGAATCCAGGTACGAAAAACCATCGAATATGAAGTTCGTCACCCAAATCCGTGGTTGCGGCCATCGCCCCACTTTGCAAAAGTCCCCAATTGAACAACTCACATCTTAATTTGAGGTTTTATTTTGGGTTTCATTGATATTGCAAAGGTCCCGACGATTGAGCCGGTGCCGGGTTGTCGAATGCGAACTCCCTGCGGTGAGAATCTGATGTTGTCTTACCTGGAAATGGATGCAGGTGCCGAAGTCCCCTTGCACCATCATCCGCATGAACAAGGCGGTATCTTGCTGACAGGTCGATTACAACTAACGATCGGTGACGAGACTCGAATTGTTGAAGCGGGTTCGCTTTTTCTGATCCCGCCCAACGTACCGCATCGCGCAGTGGCGATGGATGGTCCTGCGACAGTGCTCGATGTCTTTAGTCCCGTACGCGAAGACTACGCCAAGCTAATCAATCGATACATCCCTACGATTCAAGGCGAATCCTGATGTGTCCTTTTTTCACAATGGTCATTGCCTTACTTTCGCAGTTGACGGGTACGGCGGGGAAAGCAGTATCGTCGCTGATGCAATCGACGACCCGGCTCGATGATGCGATGCGGCTGACTACCGGCGGAACCCGCCGCAGTTTGGTCACCTTATGATTCGACGCAAGGCGTCGCTGACTTACTCGCATTTCTTGACGCAAATCCGCCGGTTTTGAAATGGCGACGCCACTACGAATAACGTATTTGGCAGTTGATTCGACACAAGGCTCGGCAAGCCTGATGCCGTACGCTACGGTTGCGCTCAACGCAACTGGAAGTTATTGCGACGTTGCAGCTCTCGTCGATTGCGGTGCAGCACTCAATGTGCTGCCTTACAAAGTTGTCCCCGAAGGCGCGCAACGGCAGCGAGGAGTGGACCGAGGAGATCGCTGAACGCCACCGGCTTTGGCACACCTTGCGTCCAGCGGGTCGTCCGCGCAAGCGACCCAAGCCGGAAGTGCCCTCACCGTGACCGCTTCAACCCCCGTCCCGTTTTCCCAACCGTCCCGTTTTCCCAACCACTTTTTCAAAAGGGGCTGACCAAGTCGATACAAGCAAAGCACCTTCCATCCGCACGTTCAGTTTCTCCAATACTGGTTACCTACTTGGGCTTCCGTTTGCCCTCTACTCGCTGCCCAGACAATCGATCCAGAGGACTTTTTACCGACAATCCTGGCCGATTCATCACATGCGTATAAATCATCGTCGTTTTCACATCTTTATGTCCCAGCAACTCCTGAACCGTGCGAATGTCAGCACCATCCTCCAACAAATGCGTCGCAAACGAGACCACTACCGTACAGGCAGTCATACATCAGTAGCGGCAGATGCGCATTCACACCACCGCGCACATCAAATACCTCCTCGCGATTCAACACAATTGGCAATCGCGGCGATGCATTCGCCGGTATACGCTTTTTCGGTGTCATACTTCAACCTGCGGCGGCGCATCGTCCTGCGTAGCTCTGTGATAAACCGAGACTCCTGCGCCGCAGCCGGTCCATCCTCCAATCGTCGGTTCACTCTGGGTGCCGCCGCCTGCAACGCCGCGCACGGACTCCTGAGCCGCCTTGTCGGCAAGTTTCGACTGAATATCACCCAGTAAATCGTCCTCTCCACCTAGTATCAATTTTCGGTATGCGATCAAACAGCGAACCGCCTGCAACCGTTGCCACGCAGGAGTTCCGTGTCCCAGCAATTGTTGACAGAAAGCAATCGTTGACTCCCGATCGACGACAAACAGTGCATCGCTGTCGTAGCCACCAAATTGACGATACCGAATGATCCAAGTGACGAACCACTTTCGATCATCCGCGCCAACAGGGTATTTTTGTAGCCTTTGCCTGAATTCCTCGATCATGACACCAATCCCCAGATAAAAATCCGAACTGAACGTATGTATAAACTTTTATATCAGGTTAGTGATTACAAAAACACCAAAAAAATTCGAACCGCAGGAAAAATCGAGAAATCGGAACCGGTGCCAATTGACAAGGTGCCATACCGGGCACAAAAATTAAGTTGAGAAAAACTCGTATAATCATATTGTTATTTGTACGAATGTACGAAGTCCCATCGCAACGTGTTAAAAATGAACGCGATCGACTATCAACATTGGTCTCACATTCTCGCACGACTCGCCGTCGTTGCGTTGATTCTTGGCGTTGTTTTCTCGGTTGTCCCAATGACCTACGTTTTAGCTCCGTTCATCGGGGTATTGGTGCTGACTGAACCACAGGTTTGGCGTTCACTCCGTCAACTCCGACTTACGATGCCTGCTCTGTCATTCATCATCGTCAATATTGCGTGTTTCGCGATATTGACGCTTGCATACTTTGCGCCCTTGAAAACCACGGACGACTATTTGACGCGAACGGTCTCGCTTCCGAAAACCAAAATTTCGCTAGCTGAACTGGCTGGTCTCGAAGAACCATCGCACATACTATTTCGCCTGCGCGGCGTTTCCGTTTCTGTGCCTGAGGACGAGAGCGATATCGTAATTCAATTCCCGGCAACCGAACTGACAATGGGCCAATTTGTCGATGCGGTTGAACAACAATCTACGCTTCGACACCGGTTCGGCCATTGCGGTAACGGATCGACTATACTTTGGGGCGGCGACTGTAGTTTCGGACTTCATTTGCGACGTCCACATACATACATACTGACGCCAGAAAGCCAAATAACCATACGTTGCACGGGAGAACGCGAGCCAACTATTTCCAAGTACGATTCTTCCCTCGATTCAATTGGTTCGTACTACATGCGCCGGAACCTGATTTCTTCGTGATTTCTGACCGCTCTGTAGGATGGGCAGCAGACGGCATTATCGATGCTCCTCCGAGTTGCTTACGGCACCCATCAGCATATGTAATTGCTCCACTTTCGCGACGGCTTGTATTGGTGGGACGCCACAGCACCGAACCGTGGCAAGTCAGTCCGGAGCGTATCAACGCACTGATCGCCTGCTGGGCGCACAGTTGGATCGCAGGCCCTTCAAAGTCGATAGTTGAATTAGCGCTAAGCGCACGAAAAGTGGCTATGACTGATACTACAAAATTCTCCGCATACAATCACAAACCGCCTGCACGAACCAGCATCCTGGGAGCAACGCGGTGCACCGAAGTCCGCCATCCGGTGCTTTTTCGAAATCAGGTTCACCTTGGCGGACATCGGTGACCGCAGCCGTTCGGCTACAAGGCATTTGAGGGAACATCCACGCGAAAAAGCTGACACAATTCGCTGATTTGCGAGGAATTAGCGCAAGGCGAACATCGACTTCGACCGGAGCGGAGTCCAGTGGCTGGATGGCTTCATTGATTGGTTGCGTGAGAAGGGTGCCGACAAGTACGATGACAAAAGAATCTTTGCACTCGGATCGTTCTTCGGTGTCTGCATTATCGAAACCTTTGGCAGTGGATGGTCTTTTGTCGAAGACAGTTGGAAACTTAATCTTGACCCATCGCGCGAGTGAGCATAAAATGGGACGGGGGTAATATTGATATGCCTTTGTGTCATTCTTTGAAACTACCCCCGCCCCATTTTATCTCCCGTCCCATTTTATCTCCCGAGACGTTCGTCGTAACGGATTGCGTTTTGCAGCACCGTCACAAACTTGACTTTCCGCGTGAGGAGCCATGACAGCTAAAACGTTACAAAGATATCTCGACGGACCAAAGCTATTCGAACTCGAAGTCGTTGGTGAAAGTCACTTTCAGAAAAACTTGCAGGCGATTCTCGAACGGTCGGCATCTGCTGGCACGTCAGACCGCGTAGCACACCGTGTGACCGCAAAGATCGTATCGGAACCAACCAACCCACATGATCCCAACGCCGTTCAAGTTTTCCTTGATGACCTTCTTGTCGGTTACATTGATCGTGTAACGGCGGCGCGAATACGAAAACAGCTTGACCGGGCAGGATATAACGGAATCGACGCAACTTGCTCCGCAATGATTGTTGGAGGGTTCAATTTGGAAATCGGGAATGTTTTGTATGGGGTAAAACTGGACATTTACACGAAATCGCAACGAAGTGGTGAAGCGAACCCTGTTGCACCAACAGAGTTGACATTCTTCGTTGAGACTATCGAACCCATTCTGAATGAATCATTGGCCTTTGTCGGAAATGTCGTGAATTTCTGGTCTTCGCCAAACATGCCATCGCGGATAAATGTTTATTGCTGTGGTGGGATATCTGGCGAGGGAAAACTTGGCACGGTCCCAAAGGAAGCCATTATCCCAATTCAACGACACTTGAGCGCAGGATCGGAGTTTGATGCGAAGATTGTCTCAAAATCGGATCGGCTATGGGAAATTCAGTGCCGACTAATTCCTGCCGAAGAAACGAAACAGCGCATCGAGGAATACGCGAGAGTTCGACGTGAAAAACTCCAGAAAGATCTTACAACTCCATATCGACCGCGAAAACCAATCAATTTCATAATATGCGCGAAACGCAATGATCTTGCTAAAGGCGATGTTATTGAAATTGTTGAATTGCCGAATCTTGACCAGATGTTTACCGAGTACGGACCGCAAAACGTTTTGTTTCGGTGTGTAAGCTCAGGAAAAGAGATAGAGCACCGCTGCGACAACGGTTTGGTTCAAAAATTAATTCGACTTCGCATTGGAAACAATCCGGTCACCGGTAAAGTGACAGCAAAGAGTCGAGCTCGTCAGGAGACAATTGACTTCACGATCGAAATACCTCCACTCGCTCAAGACTAACCAAAATCAAAGCCTTGAACCGTTAACTCACGATAAGCGACGAACAAACCATTCCACCCAAGTCGCGGATTGAGCGTTTTTGAAATCGAAAGTCACTCGGGCGCGACTTGGGTGGAATGGGATCGTTCGTCCAATTGAATGCCGACCAGCTATTGAGCGATGACGAAGAAAACAATCAAAGTAAGCTTAAATCCCGTCACTGCTGTGACATCTTTCACTTCCACCGGTGAGTTTGTCGAGCGGAGCGAAAGCGTTGCAGAGCGAGTTAGCAAGTGGTTTATCGAGCCGCTAAGACGGATGCATGGTTCTGAGGGTTTCCTCGTGTTGTTGGTGCTCTTCCCACTTTATGAAAAGCACCTACGCAATCATCATCATATGACCAGCGATTTCTCGGAGGGAAATCCGATTTTTCGCGTTATCGGAAGGCATCTCGCATTAAACGCAGAAGATGCATACCGATTTTGGACGCATTTACGTAATGGATTGTTGCATCACGCAGCCCCCAAGAATACTGAAACCTTTAAATACGGCATTCGCGATAATGGACCGCCGGTTGAAAGGATTGCGGATCGATTTTGGATTAACCCTTTTTCACTACGGGATCGACTTCTTGAAGAAATTGAACCCGACACTCGCACTTGGAAGACGGATGAAGTGCCACTGGCAAAGACGTTCGACCGAGTCGAGTTCTAACGTTGCCTAAGGTCACTTAAATAAGAACGGACGAACCATGGATGCAACGATAAGCGGGTGAATCGTGCGTTCTTACAATGGACCGTCCATTGCGCCCGCCTGCGGAACCCAGACGTTCGTCAGGGAGCAGAAAATGGGACGGGGGTAACATTGATATGCCTTTGTGTCATTCTTTGAAACTACCCCCGTCCCATTTTATCTCCCGGCAAAACCCACGCCCACGCGCAGAAATTCGCGGCGTGCTTGGTGTCCAAATGGGTTTACAAATAACCGTCCCGATAATGAACTGTCGGAGTGGGTCATCGCTAAAGCTCATCCGGTGTTTCGGGAAGGTCATGCCAAAAGTCGATCAGTGAGCGACTTGACGATTGCCGGCCTTCGTTTTCGAGTGTTGTGAATGAACTGTCCCGAGTTGCTAAATACATGAAACAACTGTTGTCAAGCCTTATTGTTGACAACTTGATTGTCAAGGCAACTATGCTCAATTTTCGAAAATGTTGACATGCAATCGTCTAGCGGCGTTTTAAGCACTCGCGAACAGATCACAGAACAACTTCGCGAAGATGTGCTTTCCGGGCGACTGACTAGCGATGAGCGGGGCTCGGAGGTAACACTTGCCGACCGATTTAGTGTCAGCCGAGGCCCGATCCGCGAGGCGACTGAACAATTTGGTCGCAATGTTTTATTGCCCATCGCAGGTCGATCGCGATGTGTAGATCGACTGCGAGATTTCTTTGTCAACGGTCCTCCATCGAATCTCTCTGTTAGGAAAATTGCGATGTAGGCTGTGTGCCAGGTAGCAGTGTAGAATGGGAGACTCACGTCGCTTTTGAGGGCGAGGGTATCGTGGCATGGCTTGGCATACGACTTTGTTTATAATCGCACTCGAGCTTCCACCAACTATGCGAACCAGTTTATTTATCGCCTCCCTGGTCTTGTTAGGATTCGGGTCCGCGAAGGCGACTGAGCCTGCTCCGTCAGGCTCAGTGGCCTCAGACGCATACATAGACTCGGTCAAGCCGGTTTTCTTGCACCGCTGCGTGGCGTGTCACGGTGCGCTAAAACAAGAGGCCGGATTGCGGCTTGATACGGGAGATTTCGTTCGCAAAGGTGGCGATGACGGAGCAATCTTGACCCCTGGTGATAGCTCGGGCAGCCGGTTGATAGAACGCCTTTCCGGGACCGATGCCGGCGAGCGGATGCCGCCCGAAGGATCGCCTTTGTCGAACGAAGAGATTGCCCGCATCGTTGATTGGATCGACGCCGGTGCCGAATCACCGCACGAGGCTCCGCCTCCTGACCCACGTCAACACTGGGCATTTCAACCGCCGCAGCGGAGTGCCGTACCGACCATCAATAATCCCGTGATGACGATTCGCAATCCGATCGATGCGTTTATCGTTGATTCGTATCAGCAGAGTGGACTGACACCGGTCGTCGAAGCGGAGCCGCGAACGTTGTTGCGTCGAGTTTTCCTGGACTTAATAGGAGTCCCGCCGTCACCTGCGGAGATGGACGAGTTCCTCAATGATCGCGAACCGCATGCTTATGAGCGAGCGGTTGATCGGTTGCTCGATAGCCCACTCTATGCTCAGCGGTGGGCGCGCCATTGGATGGATGTATGGCGATACAGCGATTGGGACGGATTCAAGGAAGAAGTACGAGAAAGCCAGCGGCATGTTTGGCGCTGGCGCGAATGGATCATCGCAGCGCTGGATCAAGACAAGCCTTACGATCAGATGCTAATGGAGATGCTGGCCGGTGACGAGCTTCATCCGTGCGATGAAAGCGTTCTGCCAGCAACCGGTTTTTTGGCTCGCAACTACAACAAATTCAATCGCAACACGTGGCTTGACAGTACTGTCGAACATACGAGCAAGGCTTTCTTTGGGCTGACGATGAACTGCTGCCGCTGCCACGATCACAAGTACGACCCCATCGAGCAAATGGAGTACTATCGCCTGAGGGCTGTCTTCGAACCGTTAGGCGTACGTGCCGACGCCATCGCGGGAGAGACAGACATCAATATCGATGGCTTGACGCGAGTGTTCGATGAGAAGCCAGATGTAGCGACCTACTTTTTTGTACGCGGCGACGAAAAGCAGGCAGTACAAACCCAGCCTCTATCACCCGTTTTGCCTCAGGTGGTCAGCAAGCGTGCGTTTGCTCCTGAACCGTTGATATTGACGCCGGAACAGTATCACCCAACCCTACGCACTCAATATCGCAATGATTTACTCGGTGCCACCGAACGCGATGTGGTGGGCAAGAGAACCGAGCTCGCGATAGCGCGAGCCGAAGCGGATCGAATGGCATCGATTCTGAAACCGATCAAAACGGCAGACGAAAAGGCTGCGGCTGACGCACTTTTAACAGCTTCGCCACAGGCGAAGAGCGGAATAGATGTTGCAAGCAAGGCCCTGATTGACGAACGGTTTTCGACTAGCAGTGCAACACGCTGGCAAGCACTGAGTGGTGACTGGTCATTTCAATCCGATCGTGCATCGCAGCGTGATATACGCAAAGACTTTTGCCACCTGGTATCGCGAGTTCCGCACCCTCGTGATTTTGACTTGAAACTGAGATTTTCCATTCGTGGTGGCGAGCTGTATCGCTCCGTTGGTGTCTGTTTCGATGCAGTTTTCCCAAATCGGTTCAACGCCGTGTACCTTTCGGCCAACGAAGGTAGATCAGGCGCCTATTTGTTCCATCGCGTTGGTGGGGAAGACATTTATTCGCAGGAGCAGTACACCGCTCTTTCGATTGACAAAGACATGGAGTATGAACTTAGGTTATTGGTTCGAGATAAAGTGATCAACGTGCTGTTGAATGGCCAATTCGTGATGGCGAAACGCTTAATGGCGGAGCGTCAAGGCAATGGCGTGTTGTCGCTATGGACGCTCGATGCAACAGCCGATGTGTTCTCCTGCGAACTGCGTTCGCTAGACGAGAAAACGGCCATTGAGATGCCGATTGGTAGTTCATCGTCGGACGGAGAAATAACGGAGGCCTCGCTTGTTCAGGCAAATGCCCGGGTTGCAACAGCAGAAGCTGCACTTCTCGCTGCTGAGTTTCAATTCGCTTCCTTGTCAGCGCGGCTCGATGCTGAACAAGCAGCTTTCGCAATGCCGCCCGCTCCGAACGCCGCAGAGTTAGCAACCGTTGCTGCGCAGCAAGAACGAGCAGCTACCGTTGCGCAGGCGCAACTGGCACTGGCCGAAGCTGAGCTGCCGCTTGTCACTATCAGCACTAATACTCCCATAGCCGATCCGGCTGCATTGCAGCAGAAGCAAACATCGAAACTCAAAGCGCAGGAAGCCCTGGACAGCGCAAAGAAAGCGGCGTTGGAATCAGACAATAAGTTCACTCCGATTGGTGCAACCTATCCTGCCAGTACGACTGGTCGTCGCCTAGCATTTGCCAAGGCAGCCGTTTCGCCAGAGAACCCACTCACGGCCAGGGTAGCGATCAATCACATGTGGTTACGGCACTTCGGTGCCGCACTGGTACCGACCGTTTTTGACTTTGGCAATAACGGCAAGCGTGCGACTCATCCCCAGTTACTCGATTGGTTGGCCGTCGAGTTAATGGAGAACGGTTGGCATATGAAACCAATCCATCGTTTGATAGTGACGTCGACCGTCTATCGTTTGCAATCCGGTGGGGATTCTGTTGAGAAGAATCTTATCGCAGATCGCGACAATCGACTGCTGTGGCGAGCGAATGTTCGTCGGATGGAAGCCGAATCGCTTCGCGATAGTCTGTTGCGAGTTAGTGGATTGTTAGACGTAACCAGTGGAGGCCCTGACCTCGACCCGACTCAAGGTGCAACCGTTCTGCGGCGCAGCATCTATTTCCGTCATTCCAAGGAGAAACGAGTTCAGTTCGTTGATGTGTTCGATGGCGCCAGCGTCACCGAGTGTTATCGTCGAAATGAAACGGTCATACCGCAGCAAGCCCTCGCGATGATGAACAGTCGTCTGTTGTCCGATGCCTCCGGTGCATTGGCATCCAGTCTGGGAGATAAGTCTGACTTAGTATTTGTATCGGATGCGTTTCTACACGTATTAGCGAGGTCCGGGACTCCCGAAGAGCAGCAGCTCGCAATTGAGTTTCTGACGGCGCAAGCTCAACGGCTGAGTGGCGACCAGTTGGCCGCGCGCCGTAGCCTTGTTCGCGTCCTGTTTAATCACAACGACTTTGTCACAATTCGCTGAGCAGTTGTCCCAAATTGAGTTCCGCATTGAGAATTTAGCGGAAGGGCGCGAGCCCTCCGGTCCCGCGACACCGGACGGCTTGCACCGTTCCGCTAAAGGGGGAATTTATTTCAGGTCAATTGCGAAGCATGTCTAGTATGACCTTCCGCGAAAATCCTTAGAGTAAACATATATGAAACCTCGACTGATACTACCCGATGAATTTCGCCGCAATGCTCGGCGCCAGTTTCTCACTCGAGCTGGTATGGGCTTCGCTGGCTTGGCACTTGGCGAAATGCTTTCACGCGACGGTTTTGCGAGACAATCGATCGCTAACGACGAGGTTTCGAAACTGACGAGTAGCGGCGTTGCGAAGGCCAAGAGTGTGATTTGGATCTTTCTAGCAGGCGGACTCAGCCATCTCGAAAGCTTCGATCCCAAGCCAGAGCTCAACACGCACGCGGGCAAAATCATCCGCGAAACACCGTTTGCGGCAGTACTTGATTCGCCCTATGTGAAAAAGAATGTGCGAGAAGTTGTGGAGGGGCTGCATCCGGTCGAGAACAAACTCTATCCGCTTCAGATTGGCTTTAAGAAGCGAGGTCAGAGCGGTCTGGAGATTAGCGATTGGTTTCCGTTTATGGCCGAGCGTGCTGACGACCTAGCAATCGTCCGGAGCATGTGGACCACCGATACTGACCATGGAGCACAATTACAGTTTCATACCGGCCATCATGTCTTGGAGGGTCAGTTTCCAACGATCGGTTCGTGGGTTCATTATGGACTGAGGCTCCCCGATGAGAATCTGCCAAGGTTCGTGGTACTGGGGACTCCCATCGCCGATTGCTGTGGCGGTATTGGCGCGCACGGAGCGAATTACCTGGGACCAGAACACTCCGGTGTACCGCTCTCCATCGATCCCATCAATCCGTTGCCGTTCGCACGTCCGGAATTCGAGATTGCAACCGAGGCGCAGCGAGCGGAATTCGATCTGGTACACCAGTTGGACACAATCGCCCAGCGACAGTTTGCGGATGACTCGAAACTGACTGCTCGGATAAAGAGCTATGAACTCGCGTTCGAAATGCAAACTGCAGTGCCGGAAGTTGTCAACATCACGCAGGAATCTCAACCGGTTCGCGATCTATATGGACTGGATCGTGATGCTACCAAGACTTTCGGTACGCAGTGTTTGGTCGCTCGACGGCTTGTAGAAGGAGGTGTCCGGTTCGTTCAGTTATTTCATGGAGTCAATGGCGCAGCCGGTGAATGGGACGCGCATAGCGGTTTGAAGGCTAATCACGGTCGTACATGTGAACAAGTCGACCAACCGATCGCGGGCTTGATTGCTGACCTCAAGCAACGTGGGATGTTGGATGAAACATTGGTTGTCGTAGCAACTGAATTCGGTCGCACTCCAGGCTCCGAAGGGGCCGATGGTCGCAATCATCATCCATTTGGATTTTCTGTCGTACTGGCCGGCGGAGGAGTGAAGGGTGGAGTTGCCCACGGAGCCACCGACGAGCTTGGATTCCACGCGGTAGAAAATCGGCACTATGTTACCGACATTCACGCGACGGTTTTGCATCAACTGGGACTCGATCCTCGCAAGCTAGAAATCCCCGGTCGAAAACGATTGGAAATTGACTACGGACAGCCGATTCGCGAGATCCTAAGCTAAACATCACACTATGAAATTTCTCAGCACTATTTTGATATCCCTTACCGTCGTGAGTAATGCCATGGCATTACCTGCAGACGAATTGACGCCAGCGTTTATCGCTCGTCACTGCATCGAATGTCACAATTCTGTTCAACCCGAGTCAGGCCTTGACCTCACTTCGTTGTCGGTCGTTTGTGAGATCACTGCCTGGGTAGAGCGTGGCGGCGGTAACACTGGCGGCTTGCAGGACCAGATGTATTGATTGCATGCGGTGTTTTGCTTTTAACGAGAGCATTGGCAGACGAGACGGTGAATACGGCTCGTGAATTGGCGCTCGTCAAAGCTGGTGTCCTTTGCCCCATTAACGTACTGCGAGAATTAGACAGCCAATGGTGACCTGGACCCAGGCACTCTCCCGGGCAGCAGTATCAAAGACATTACCGGTCAAGGCTGGATTCTTCAGAAGGCTTGGGACAAAGACCCGGATATCCGCAAGGAGTTTCGGGTTGAGCGACGAACAAACCGTAAACGTTGAGTTGGCTACCGCACGTGAGCCGCACGCGCTAGCGTCGGGCCTCGTGTTATATTACCGACCGCATTTAAGGCCCGTGGCTAGCGCCATCGGCTCACAGAATAGGATGACAACCCCAAATTCATTTCTATTCAATCCGCAATGCATCGGCATTGTCGATTGTCAGTTGCTGCATCTTTTTCCAGGCTTCGTTGCGGCCTGTGTAAAGTTCCATTTTACCTGTGGCATGAACTGTTTTTCCCAGCAGTGACTCAGCAGTGAGAACGGTGCCTGATGACGTGATCGCTGCGTAAACGGCTGGCGGGACCAAGACGATCACCGCGTTCTGTTCGTCGATCTTAATGAACAAAGCTACGGCATCTTTTTCCGCACTTAATCTAAAATCAGTAATGGTGCCGGTCAGCGTTTCGACTTTTTGATCGTTCGTTGCTGAATCAGGAAATTCCACTTCAGCGCCCGATTCAGCGGCTGGGCCAGACTTTTTTCCTTCGCTGCTGAGAGGCTCGACCGAAAGTCGATGAATGCGATACCGGCAAAAGAAGCTGCGGAGCATCATTGCCTCACCATTGGGTGTTTCGTGAATGGCGGATAAGGAAGCAGCGTCCCCTGTCCAGTTGATGACTTCGCGACCGTCCACGGTAGCATTAACGGAGTTGGCAAGGACCGTCACGATGATTTTTGATCGTTGGTTCTGAGTCAGAAGATTCGCGTTGACTAACGTTGAGTTACCCTCTTCTGCTCCCTTTCCATCGAGCACCTCGATGGCGTTTAAGCCATTGTACGCGAACGTCACCACAAAGCGAATACCGCCCAGTCGTTGGCCTAAACACAGAGCATTTGGGTTGTCCAGAGGTTCCACGATCGCTGTCATGCGGTATTCCGCAGGTAGCGTGTAGGGAAATTCGATGGATGAGTTCGGCTCTATTTCTTCCAAGACGCCATCTTTGTAGGACCATTTCCCTTCTGTCCAACAAGTTGACAAATCGGCCAGGGATAATAGATCGACAAAGTTGCTCGGTATCGGTTCGTCATACTTTTTCGGTTCAGCAGCGTGGGTTTGCGCGAGCATGGATTGCCAACGAGGATCATTGGGTTCATGCTCGATCAGCCAGGGGAGATGAAAGTTTGAGACGAACCAATGCTTGTCTGCGACCGCTTTAATCGCAGTGGACTGCCGATAACGTAAACTTCGTTTGGATTGGAGGGCGATGAGCTTGCGTCCAAACTCTGCATCCCACGGAGGCGACGAATTCGACGCGTCTGTGAAATGATTGATAAATCGGGGCAAGTCATTTGGTAGGATCTGTTCGACATCAAAATAATTCACGCCTTGATCAGTAGAAGCAGTTGCTAGGCGAGTTCCGTCGGGGCTAAAGGCTACGGAGCGGACCCAGCCATCATGACGCATCGGCTCGCCAAGCGGTGCACCCGTCTGCGCATCCCACAACCGTGCTTTGACTCCCGAAGCGGTTGCGACGCGTGAGCCGTCGGGGCTAAAGACCACGGAAAAGACAATGCTTTCGTGTCGCATCGGTGCGCCAAGCGGCGTACCCGTCTGTGCATCCCACAGCCGTGCTGTCTTGTCTTCCGAAGCGGTTGCCACGCGTGAACCGTCGGGGCTAAAAGCCACGGAAAGGACTTTGTTTTCATGTCGCATGGGCTCGCCAAGTGGAGTACCCATCTGCGCATCCCACAGTCTTGCTGTCCCATCTCCCGAAGCGGATGCGACGCGTGAGCCGTCGGGGCTAAAGACCACGGAAAAGACTATGTATTCATGTTGCATCGGCTCGCCAAGCGGTGCACCCGACTGCGCATCCCACAGCCGTGTCGTCTTGTCATACGAAGCGGTTGCCACGCGTGAGCCGTCGTGGCTAAACGCTACGGAAGTGACATAGCTTTCATGTCGCATCGGCGCGCCAAGCGGTGTACCCGTCTGTGCATCCCACAGCCGTGCTGTAGCGTCCCCCGAAGCGGTTGCGACGCGTGAGCCGTCGGGGCTAATGGCCACGGAAGTGACAACACCTTCATGTCGCATCGGCTCGCCAAGTGTTACGCCTGTCTGCGCATCCCACAGCCGTGCTGTAGCGTCTTCCGAAGCGGTTGCGACGCGTGAGCCGTCGGGGCTAATGGCCATGGAAGTGACAACGCCTTCATGACGTATAGGTTCGCCAAGTGGAGTACCCGTCTGAACATCCCACAGCCTTGTTTCGACTCCAGACGCGGTTGCCACGCGTAAGCCGTCGGGGCTAAACACTACGGAAGTGACATAGCTTTCATGTCGCATCGGCTCGCCCAGCGGTGCACCTGTCTTTGCATCCCACAGCCGTGTTTCGTCTCCCGAAGCGGTTGCCACGCGCGAGCCATCAGGGCTAAAGGCTACGGAATTGACATAGCTTTCATGTCGCATCGGCGCGCCAATCGGTGTACCAGTCTGTGCATCCCACAGCCGAGCTGTAGCGTCCCCCGAAGCGGTTGCCACGCGCGAGCCATCAGGGCTAAAGGCTACGGAATTGACTATGTATTCATGTCGCATCGGCTCGCCAATCAGTGCACCCGTCTGCGCATTCCACAGCCGTGCCATATTGTCATTCGACGCTTTGGTTGCCATGTGTAAGCCGTCAGGGCTAAAGACCACGGAATAGACAGGGCCTTCGTGTCGCATCGTCGCGCCTAAGGGTACACCTGTCTGCGCATCCCACAGCCGTGCTGTAGCGTCATACGAAGCGGTTGCCACGCGTGCGCCGTCGGTGCTAAAGGCCACGGAATAGACCATGCCATCATGTTTAAGTGGCTCGCCCAGCGGTGCACCTGTTTGCGCATCCCACAGCCGTGCTGTAGAGTCATACGAAGCGGTCGCCACGCGCGAGCCATCAGGGCTAAAGACCACAGACTGGACAATGCTTTCATGTCGCATCGGCTCGCCCAGCGGTGCACCTGTCTTTGCATCCCACAGCCGTGCTGTACCTCCCGTAGCGGTTGCCACGCGTGAGCCGTCGGGGCTAAAGGCCACGGAATTGACGATGTCTTCATGCGGTAGATTCATCCACGACCGACCACCACGAGTCAACTTATCGACAATCACGCGAGCGTACGGCTCCTTGATAGGATCGTCGTCGGCTCGAAGTTTCCAGGCACGCGTGAGGATGGCCGTGCTATTCGAAAAACGCGCCGCTTCGTATTCGCCAAGGCCGTAACTGAGGAGGGCCGTAGATGTTTCCTTCACTTGCTCAATCTGCTTTGCTAAGTTCTCTTTTGCCAACGATTCTTGCCTAAGAGCTATCGATTCCTGCGCAAGAGCTTTGGACTCTGCTGTTTGTGCCTTTGCGGCGTTAGCGACCGCGTCGGACTCCGCGGCTTGCGCATTTGCGGTTTGAGTGACAGCCTCCATTCGCTGTTGCGATTCCGCTCGCAAGGACCACAGTGACATTAATAGAAGTGTCACCGAAACGGCAAGCAGACTCGCCACCACGGGGTTGCGTTTGCACCAACGCCAGGTGCGCTCGCTGCGGCTGATCGAGCGGGCGTGAATCGGTTCTCCACGATGATAACGCCCAAGGTCAGCCGCTAAGGCGGATGCCGATTCGTAGCGACGCGAGGGGTCCTTTTGTAAACACTTAACGCAGATCGTTTCCAAATCTTTGGGTATCTGCGGATTGAGCTGCCGTGGCGGCACAGGCTCCGTCGTCATTACCTGCAGCAGCGTGTCCAGCGGATTCGCAGACTGAAAAGGCGGACGACCGGTCAATAGGCAGTACAGCATCGCGCCCAGTGAATACACGTCCGATCGGGGACCGACTTGCTCGTTCTTGCCACCGGCCTGCTCCGGTGGCATGTAACTTGGCGTCCCCATCACCGACCCAGTGCGAGTCAAACCGCTCTCGCTTTCCATGTTCTTGGCCAGACCAAAGTCCGTGACTTTCGGTGTGCCCTGCTTGTCAAGCAATACGTTGGCAGGCTTTAAATCACGGTGAATCACACCTTTGCTATGAGCATACGCGATCGCCTCGGCGATCAACTTCAAAAGCGCGGCCGCCTCGCGCGGTGGCAAGGGACCGGAGGCAATGCGAGCTGCAAGACTGGTGCCTTCCACGAAACCCATCGAGAAGAAGTGTTGTCCTTGATGCTCACCGACTTCGTACACCGGAACGATGCCGGGGTGATCAAGCAGGGCCGCCGCTGCGGCTTCGGTATAGAATCGCTGGACGTCTTCTTCGGAAGCAAACTGGCCCGCCAGGATCATCTTGAGCGCCACGATGCGGTTGAGCTTGTTCTGCCTAGCTCGATAAACGACGCCCATGCCGCCGCGAGCGATCTCCGTCAACAGCTCATAATCACCGAAGTACCGAACCCTTGTGCCGACAGCAGACTCAAGCGGCGTTGTACGATCAGGCGGCAGTGTTTCAAACTCACCAGTCGTTGGACCTTTTAGCGTGGCGTCATCATCTTGGTTTGCCCCATCGGAAACGTTGTCAACAGGCGGAATCGTAACATCGTCAAAATCTAACGTCTCATCGTGAGGATCGTGATTGGATGTCATTGAACGCTGCTTTGATAAAATAGTGCTTGACCATGCTGATCCACCAACCCGCCACCATGATAACGATGATTGTTCGCTAGGATTTCGTTTTATTCTGAACTGGTGGTGTACGCTTCAGATTTAGGCAAGAAAATGGGGGCGATAACTACTGCCTTGGATGTTCAGCACCGTCTTATTATACAGTCGGCAGTCCAGAATCACTCTAGCCAGCTCTTCGTCGCCCGCCAACACCTCCGGCCAACTCGTGATCCCTTTATTCGTTGTCAACGCGATCGAGCCGCGTAGGTAACGATAATTCACTAACTCATTTTTGCTCGGGTTC
>JAYVSE010000192.1:0-6619 GCA_043775635.1 Planctomycetaceae bacterium
CTGGAATGGCGTGGACTTAACGAAAATGCGAAGCATTTTGTTAGCGGTGCGGCGCAAGCCGTCCGGTGTTTCGCGGGGTTTTTCGAACCGGCACCGGACGGCTCGCGCCGTTCCGCTACTTAAGTCCACGCCATTCCAGGCAAGTTGGCAGGGGTCTTAGAAAAGTTGTGTGGTATAAAAAGGCTTGCCAGCCTTCAAGGCAACAATGATAATGGTTGCAAAGATCCACCCTACCCCTGGAGTTGTCCATGGAATGTTCGAATTCGCCGCAGACGGCTTGGTATCGCTGCCAACGGCTCGTCGTAAGTGCGAGGATTTTGCTTGTTTTTTCGGCTGCTGTCACGCCTGATTTGGCGTCGGGAAACGAGCTCGCGAAGCTGGTAACGGTACCCAATCAAGTTAGCTTCAACACGCATGTGCGACCGATTTTGTCGGATAAATGTTTTGCTTGCCATGGATTCGATGCCAAAAAACGGCAAGCCGACTTGCGGCTCGATACGGCCGAAGGCGCCAGCGAATCGCACGCAGGCAAAGCGGCGATTGTGGGCAACGATCTCGCGGCGAGCGAATTGTGGCGGCGTATTAATTCGACCGAAGAATCCGAATTGATGCCGCCCGCGGATAGCCACAAGTCGCTCTCACACATCGAAAAGGAAATCATTCGCCGCTGGATCGAGCAAGGCGCTGTATATCAACAGCACTGGGCGTTTGAAGCGATCGTTTCGCAGTCACCACACACGAGCGCTGTAGAAAACGCACAACAAGTGAACCAAGCCAATAGCAATCCGATCGATGCCTTCATCGCGGCGCAGTTAACTGCGCAGTCTTTACAGCTCGCACCCGAAGCCGAGAAAGAGATCTTAATCCGCCGAGTTGCATTTGCAGTGACGGGTCTGCCGCCGACAATCGAAGAGGTCGACCTCTATCTGCATGATGTGTCGCCGACTGCGTATGAGCAGATGGTAGATCGCTACCTTGCGAGCCAACATTTTGGCGAAGAAATGGCACGGCACTGGCTCGATGTGGCGCGCTATGCGGATACGCACGGCATGCATCTGGACAACGAGCGACAAACATGGGCTTACCGCGACTGGGTCATTTCGGCGTTCAATCGCAATCTCGCGTTCGATCAATTCACGATCGAACAATTGGCTGGCGACCTGTTGCCTGAACCGACAACTGATCAAATCGTGGCAACAGGATTCAATCGCTGCAATGTCACGACCAGTGAAGGTGGTTCCATTGATGACGAACTGCTTTACCGTTACGCAGTCGATCGCGCGAGCACGACGATGCAAACCTGGTTGGGGCTGACCGGTGGCTGCGCGGTTTGTCATGATCATAAATTTGACCCGATTAGTCAAAAAGAATTCTACCAATTCTACGCGTTTTTCCATTCTGCCGCTGACCCAGCGATGGATGGCAACGCACTCTTGACTCAACCAGTCATGAAACTGGAGATCAATGAGACAAAAGAAAAACTGCAAGCACTAGACACGGAAATTGCGAGCAAGCAACAGCAGATTGCGACCGAAGTTACGAAGTTTATCTATGTCGATCCCGCCAGTGCCACACCGCCAATTTCGGTTTCTGCATCAGAAATCGTTTGGATGGAAGACGATTTTCCTTCTACAGGCAAGACACAGGCATCACCTGGCGCTCCGACGCAGTTTGTTGTAGCGGATGAAGGGAATCGAGTTTTCAGCGGCCAACACGCCATCAAGCGGACCGACGCAGGTCTAGCTCAAGATGTATGGGACCAAGCAACGGTACCGCTACCGATTCCAGCCGAAGCGAAGATTTTCGCGCATGTGTACCTCGACCCAGCCAATCCACCGCGATCGATCATGTTGCAATTCTTTAAGGGAGGTTGGAATCATCGAGTGGTTTGGGGCGACTACAATGCCATCCCCTGGGGAACTGTCAACACGGTCGAGCGTGTGCACATGGGTGATCTTCCTGCACCAGGTCAATGGATTCGCTTGGAAGTTCCTGTGGAGAAGATCGGTTTGGCGACAGGCGACGTGTTGACTGGTTTTGCACTGACTCAGTTCGGCGGTACCGTATTCTGGGACCACGTTGGCGTGAGCGGTACGAGCGATCCGGCCAAGGATCCGAATCAATCGTTTGTCGCTTGGTGGCGACATATCACTGGCAAAGATACTCCTGGACTGCCGGGCGACCTGCAACCGGTGGCCAAAGCGGGACCGGAAGTGAGTGCGGACAAAACTCCCGCACCTGAGTTGGTGGCTCGACTGCGCAACTACTATCTTCAAGAGGTTTGCGCGGTCTCCAAGCCGATATTCGCTGGCTTGCTTGCCGAACGTAAGGCACTTGAAGAGAAACGTAAGGCATTGGACGACTCAATCCCTAGTACGTTTGTCTTCAGAGATCTGCCGATGCCGCGTCCAAGTTTTGTGATGATGCGTGGGGCATACGATAAACCCGGTGAAAGCGTTGAACCCGCAGTGCTGGCCGTCCTGCCGCCATTGATAAAAGCCGATCCCAACGCGCGGGCCACACGTTTGGATTTAGCCAAGTGGTTGGTCGCTAATGAGAACCCACTAACTTCGCGTGTGACCGTCAATCGCTTTTGGCAACAATTCTTCGGCGTGGGTTTGGTGAAGACCAGTTACGATTTTGGCACGCAGGGAGACATGCCCAGCCATGCAGAGCTGTTGGATTGGTTAGCCGCGAATTTCCAACAATCCAAATGGAATGTCAAAGAGCTGGTGCGCTTGATGGTGTGCTCGAAAACCTTTCGGCAATCTTCGCGTGTAACGCCTGAACTCTATCGGCTCGATCCCGAAAATCGGCTGTACGCCAGGGCACCACGCTTTCGCTTGGATGCTGAGCAGATTCGCGACAATGCGCTCTTTACAAGCGGTTTGATCAACCTGGAGATGGGCGGTAAAGGGGTCAAAACGTATCAGCCCGATAATATTTGGGAACCGGTAGCGTTCGGCGGCTCGAACACACAAAATTATAGACGCGATAGTGGAGCGGCGCTCTATCGTCGCAGCATCTATAACTTCTTTAAACGCACGGCGCCCCCGCCCTTCATGGTGAACTTCGATGCACCCAATCGCGAACAGTTTTGTACAAAGCGTGAAAAGAGCAACACGCCGCTGCAGGCGCTGCAGTTGATGAACGACGTCCAGCATATCGAAGCAGCTCGAGCGATGGCTCAACGCATGATCGAAGTGGGTGGAGCGACGTTTGCCGACCGGGTCGCGTTCGCCTATCGAGCGATTTTGTCGCGCACGCCATCGGATCGCGAAGTTCAAGTGCTCGAAACGCAGTTGAAGGCCAACCTGAGCCATTACCAACGCGAGCCTGAACTGGCGAAGAAACTGATTGTGCTGGGCGAGAGCAAGGCCAGTGAAAAAGTGGATGCGAGTGAGTTGGCGGCGTATACGCTCGTTGCAAATACGCTCTTGAATCTTGACGAAACGGTAACGAGGAATTGAGCATGCACCCCTGGACTGAACATCAAATTCTACAGACTCGGCGGCAGTTCTTCGGTGACCAAGGACTGCGATTGGGCAGTCTCGCGCTGGCGTCGATAGACGCTGGCGGGCTGACCGGCGACCGCGCCGACGCAGCGGCAAAGCCAGAGCGCGTGCATCTGCCTTTGGAAGGCCTTCCGCACTTTGCACCGCGGGCAAAGGCGATCATTTATGTGCATTACAACGGCGGTCCGCCGCAGCACGATACTTGGGACTACAAACCGCAGTTGGCTGAATACTTTGATAAGGACTTGCCAGAATCAGTGCGAGGCGGTCAGCGATTGTCGACGATGACCAGTGGCCAGACTCGTTTTCCGGTTGCGCCAACCAAATTTAAATTTGAACAAATGGGTGAATCGGGGACTTGGGCGAATACGGAACTGATGCCCTACACGGCCAAGCTAGTCGATGATTTTACCTTGATTCGATCGGTGACAACCAATGCGATCAATCATGACCCCGCCTGCACTTTTGTCATGACAGGCTCCGAAGTGCCTGGTAAAGCCAGCATCGGATCTTGGTTAGCTTATGGATTAGGTAGCGAAAACAATGACCTCCCTGCGTTCATGGTGTTCACGCCACGATTCCCGTCCGATAGCAATGCCCAAGCTCTCTACAATCGCATGTGGGGCAGCGGATTTTTGCCGACGCGATTCAATGGAGTGGCGCTCCGTGGAAGCGGCGATCCGGTGTTGTATCTGCCCAATCCTGACGGCGTGCTGCGCGAGGATCGACGCGCCATGTTGGATGCGCTCAACGAGTTGAATCGACAGGGCTTGGAGCGATTTGGAGATCCGGAAACAGAGACTCGCATTTCGCAGTATGAAATGGCTTTCCGCATGCAAAGTAGCGTACCTGAGCTGACCGATATCAGCGATGAATCGGCTGCGGTGATGGAGTTGTACGGACCCGATGCGAAAGTTCCTGGGACGTTCGCGCACAGCGCACTGCTATCGCGAAGGCTGATCGAGCGTGGTGTGCGGATGGTGCAAATACTGCATCGCGGTTGGGACACACACGGGGGACTTCCGCGACAACTGGCCAACCAATGCCGCGACACCGATCAAGGGACTGCTGCTCTAGTGCTCGACCTCAAGCAACGTGGACTGCTGGAAGAAACGCTAGTCGTGTGTGGTGGCGAGTTCGGGCGGACTGTGTATTCTCAAGGCACCTTAACCAAAGATGACTATGGCCGCGATCATCATCCGCGCAATTTCTGTGTGTGGTTAGCGGGTGGTGGAATCAAGCGTGGTTATGTGCACGGCGAAACCGATGACTTCAGTTACAACGTGGTCAAAGATCCCGTGAACGTCAACGACCTGAACGCAACCATTTTGCACTGCCTGGGCATCGATCATTCACGATTCACGTTCAAGTTCCAGGGGCTCGATCAGAAACTGACCGGTGTTGAACATGCACGAGTTGTTACGGAGATACTCAGTTAGGTGCTGCTTGAATATCGGTGAGCCGATGTCAGCACAGAACGCGCAAGCTTGAGCGTAGAAAGTCAATTGTTATCGAGCTCTTCTCGCCTTTTTTCCTTGCGAGCAGGAAACTCAACCACAACTAATGTTTGACCGGCAGTGTCCCACGCATACTCTTGATAGTAAGGCAACATCGCAAAGTGGAGCCCATCAGGTTGATCTTTCTTAAGAATCTCCGTTGTAAACTCTTCATACGAAAGTGGCTTCGGATCTTTGATGCTTTGCGCGTCTCTGATTTGAATCGTTTGATTCACCGCCATCACGGCAAGCTTGCCAATGCTGGTCCGGTAGGCACCCTGGCTAGCCGAAATCGGGTCTGACGCCTCGACATTCGTCGGCGCAATGATGGCGCCGTTCGCCAACGCCTCCTCAAGCTTAATAACGTTTTGGGTCTTCTGATTGATCGTCTCGCGTGGGGTCGCCTCCTCGACGGTGGCTTTAGGCGCCGAAGATTCTGCGGTCTTCGGCGGGCTGGTCGATGGTTTGAAACAACCGGACAAGGAAACTAAAAGCATCAAGTACAACAAGCAGAGAATTAACTTCATATTTTGGCCTTGCAATTTTTTGTAACGAGAAAGTTGGTGAAGGAACCTGAAATCAATACTGAGAATACCAAAAAGGTTATCGCATCGTGGTTTGCGAACGCAAGCGGGTGTCGAGAGCGCAGGGCAAGTCAATTTTCAGTTTAGAATATCAGCCGCAGCGCGTTTGCTCCGGTTTCTGCGGGAAAACCGAGCCCAACGGCCATCGACTAATTTATGCAGGTTGAAACACTGACCAGCGCTGCGAGACCAAACCGAGGTTCGCGCGAACGCGATTTTTTACTTTTCCACCAAGCGCGCTACGATAAAATCGTCAGCCCACGCTTCGTCTACTCATCTTTTGGCCCATCTGTAAACAGGGGCAATCATGGCTAACGTTTTCGATTTTCGAACTCTAGGACGATTTCTTTACACGCAAAACCCATTCTACCTCATCAGTTGTTTTCTGATCTTGTACGAATTGCAAACGCCAAACCTCGTTGAAGGCGACCTGACGACTCGGTCCATGTATTTGTGTACCATGTGGTTTCTTTGGCCAACGGCCATATTCATCCTGAACGACAATGGATTGATCATGGCCGTTGGCCAAACGAATCCGTTTCGTGTGAGGTTCCAGGGGCGTTGCCCCTGGCTATGTTGATTATGGCCTTTGGCCAACAGAACGGTTGCGAATAACGCAACTTCAAAACTCACATCCTGCCCACCCATGATCAGTCCAGCCACTCCATCCGCCGCTACAAAATCATTCATGGTTGCTCAGGTACTTGAGCGATATTGGCGACCAAATCGGCTGGACCTTCAACTCGCTCCTGAGTCATTCACGCCTGGTCTGGTTACTGCCAAGTCGACATCTGCTGTCTGCTGCCGCGATGGCGACATACTTGGCCAAGGTCAATCGTGTGATGCATTTGTTCTCACGCTGCTGCACCGGAAGACTCGGCGCAATGCCGGTTTTCACGGAAGTAAAACGCTTCGCGGGGGTCAGACGGGTGCATGACATGGTTTGCGGGACGGATTGAGGTCGCGAGAATTTTGCTGATGATTTACAATACGAGGGCTTCAGTTAGTGTGACTGGGGGTTTTG
>JAYVSE010000193.1:0-7423 GCA_043775635.1 Planctomycetaceae bacterium
GGGACGATGATCATTGGCGGGGACTTCAACGTGAAGAGTGAGAATTCAATGATCTCGTCATGGGCTGTCCCCGCCTTCATTGCAATACCAATCTGACAAAGGCCTTGAGAAAAGCGCAACTTCAAAACTTACGCAGCGGGTTACTAAATCAACAAGCTGCTAGCGGCGGAAGGCGAACGGAGCATTCGATTCAGAGTACAACATTTGTCTCAACTGTTTTTGGATCAATCGGGACAATTGCTCTATTTTAACGCTAAATTTAATCTTGGCCAAAGCACGAGTTCAAATTCATCGTCCATGGGATGATTGGGCATCAATAACTCGATACGACAGGAAGATTTGACGAATCAACGTTTGGATTCCAGGAACGAGATTAAGTCAGCAAACTGCTGTAACGACAAGGACTGTTCGAGTCCCGCAGGCATCACGGAAACATCGCTCGGTTCTTGCGATTCGATTTCATTTTTTGGAATCATGTGGCGCTCATTAACACCGCAGATCAACTCCAACATCGTGTCGTTTTGTGCGGCGATTAAGCCATTCAAAACACGACCATCGCTGGTCAGCACCCTCGTAGATCGATAACTTTGCTCCAGTCGGGCACTAGGAAAGAGCACGGCTTCCACCAGCTCGCGCCGCATTCTTGACTTGCCTATTTGGCTGAGTTCTGGCCCCGTTTTTCCGCCGATGTAACCGACTTGATGACACTGGCTGCAGGCAGCCTTCGAACTGCGAAAAACTTGATAGCCACGGTTGACATCGCCTTCGGGAAGCTTGGTAATCCAATCATCAACAGCACGACTAAGGTCTGCTGGCGGTGCGTGCAATTGAGCCATCGTGGTTGCCCAGGCTTCACGATCCTCCGCTGAGCGATTTTGTAGCGCTGTCATCATCGGCTCAACAGCCAATGTCCTTGCCGAGGCTAAGTTGGAAATTGCTTCGCGCACTGCTTCGTCTGATTGGTGATCATTGAATTGCAACACGGACAGAATCGCCGTTTGCAATCGAGTCGGTGAAATGTCTCCCAAATGATTCATCAACCAAACTTTTTGACTAGGCATCAATTCTACGTGGGACATCGCGTTAGCGCAGGCCGATGCGATTGTTTCGTCATCGCTGGCGATACCATTGACGATGGCTTCCTGCAGTTCTTCGGATACACCAGCAGTGTATGGAGGAAGCGATGACCAGAAGTGGCAGCGGCCCACGAGCGGTATATTTGGTTGTTGACTTCGTGCCAGCAGTGCAGCGACAAGCGAATGGTCTCGGGGCAACAACCATTTCACTTGATCGATCGATTGAGCAAGGTGCAAAGCGGTGTCTTGATCAGTGATCGTAAGCCAGGAAGCCATTGGTTCCGTCCAGGCCGCAGGCAAAGATTCACCGCGATATCGCGCGATGATTCCCGTCAACATCCGCGTTTGTAATGCGCTTAATGACGGAGCGTCACCAAGCCACTGAGCAATCCGTTGGCTCACCTCATCAACATGTCGCCACGCTCCAAAGATACTTTCAAGAGCGGCCATCGAATCCACGTCCTGTGATTCCCAGGCATTTGCCAGCAGGTCCAGCGATTGGTTTGCGAATTCTGGATGACTGGCAAGTATGTCGCGCGCCTCTGACCTAACCGCGTCATCGCTGCTTGAGCTAAGTTCGACTAGCAGCGCAAAATTGTCCGCTTGAATCCCGCCGGTTTGTTGGAGCACTCGCAGCGCTGCCCAGCATCGACGAGGTTGAGCATTGGTTAGATACGTTCGGATACGGTGTGGTTGGTCGCATTCCATCAGTGCATACAAAATCGCGTGCTCAAGCGTCCTGTCACCCGATGCGTGTTCAATCGCGTTCATCAATGCGTTAATCGATGATTCACCTTCGCCATCGATCCGACCAAGGCACTCAGCCGCGAGTCGTTTGGCTTGCGGCGCTGCGTTGCGGAGAAGGCCAGTCAGTACCGGCACCGACTCAGGCCACCGATAGAGCGATACAACGTTCAACGCAGCGGCCTGAAGCGGTGGTGATTCGTCGATAAGGCACGCGAGCAACGTTTCTTTAATCGCTAACTGATCGGGGCTATTGACGAGCATTTTCGTCAAGCACCAGAACGCACCGAGGCGGTACGTAATGTTGCTCGATTTCTCGCCAAGTTGTTTTATCAGTGGCTCGATCGATTCACTTGGATGTTTTACCAGCCATTGACTGGCCAGTTCTCGGCGGCGTGAATGGTTACTGCAAAGCTCCACGAGTTGTTGTTGAACGGTGTCCTGGCGAGCGTTTGGCCCCAGACCGCCACGATTGGTGGAGCCCGCTGACAAGCGATAGATACCACCGGGGGCAATTTGGCCTGGTAGACCGCTGCTGGGACAACACAAATCGTACCAGCCTCCGGTATCCAAAATTACCAAGCTTCCGTCGCGATCCTCCAAGACGTCGACCGGATGGAAATCGATCTTGTCCGCAACGATCAAGTCATGTGATTTTGTCTTAAAGGTTGCGCCGTTTGAGTTAAGTTGGTGAATACTGAGTTTCTGAAAATTGAATTGAGTCGTTACCACCACGGGAACGCTTTCCGAGGATTTTTCAACAAAGCCGCTCGCGCTTATAATTTCCGGCGATTCGAGCAACGTTAGCGAAGACGGTGCGGCGGGCCCAAGTTCCTCGATCGGCGCAAACAGTGGCCCTGTTCGTCGGTGTCCGTCGAGTACATTGTGAGGCTTGCCGAACAACGATCCGTAGACGGCATGTCCGATGCCGTCACGAACACCACCGCCAGGATGATGCAAGAACGTCGAACAAAAAAGTCGTTCGCCATCGGGCAGGAACGCAACATCGACAGGGTTGTCCATGCCGCCGGTCATCAGCACTTCGACACCACCACCGGATGGATGACGACGCAATAGATGGGCCGCGCGGCTATTCAATGTGGAACCATCACGCATCGGCAGCGATTGTTCGGCGAATGCACCCTTGGTCCAATAAATCCAACCATCACGGCCAAGCATCGGGCCGTGGAGATCGTTGGCGCAGTGCGTGATTGTTTTTCCATCGTGCCAAATTTTGCGATCTTCATAGACTCCATCGCCATCCAGGTCTTCCAGGCGCAAAATCGACGGAGGAGCGGAAACGTAAATCGCGTTGTCAACGATCAATATCCCGGCCGAGAAACTCAGGTCTGTCGCGACAACGGTTCGCGTGTCAAAGGCACCATCGGCATCGATATCCTGCAACCGGACGATGCGATGAGGTCGAGAAACGAGTTGCTTTTCGACGCTTTCGCGATTCCAATTTGACTCTAGCACCACCAGGGAATCATCGTGATCCCACGCAGCCGCAACGGGCCAATGGATCAGTGGCTCGCTCGCGATTCTTGCCAATTGCATGGAGTCGGGGATCGTGAACTGAATCTCACCAATCGCCACGACTTGCGTTACTTTCAGCGATGGGTTTGGCTCCGCCGCCTCAATCGAAGTTAAGTTCGAAATTAAGTAAGGAGCGGAAATAGCGATCCAAAGAAAAAAACTCAGTGACGGTAATAGTGTTGTATTCATTGTGCAGATCTTCGATAGGGACCGTTCGATCAATTAGTGGGATAGGCTGGAAGCCATTTTATACCTCATAACTTCAAAAGCACCTTCGGCCACCACCCAGCTTGCCTGGGAGGAGCCAATGATCATCACCAGAAAACGACACTCATCGCGTAGATATCGCAATTCTCCAGCTTCCGACGCTGAAAGCGTCGGAAGCTGGAGAATTGAAGTCGGATGGGAAACCCTCGTCGTCTTGTTATGATCCTATTCACCTGCCAGGCAAGCTGGCAGGGGTCTTAGAAAACTTGTGGGGTATAAAAAGGCTGGCAGCCTCTCCCACGTCCAGAGCGGCACTATGCCGATTCTCGGTACGGATTGAAGAGCTGGTAATTGAGATGTCGATACAGATCGCTGGATTGAAGAAGCTCGTTATGCTTGCCTTCACCCGCGAGCTTAGAGCCATTGAGCAGCAGCACTCGGTCGGACAAACGCAATGAATTGAGACGTCGCGGCAGGATGACTACGAGCGACTTCTGTTCGACCAAATTGCGCAGCGCTGCCAGGCAATGATCCGTTGCCAGTTCCTCTGGCGGTAAGGGAGGCTCTTCAACCACGATAATCGGTGGCTTGTGCAATAGTGCGCGTGCGACGCCGATCGCGTACCGTTCCTCTGCGGACAGTCGCGAATCGTTGGGGGTCAAGATTGTTTGCAGACCTTCGCTCAAACGCGACAAGGAATCGTAGATACCAAGTTGTTGGGTCACCAGCATGATGTCATGCTGATCGATATTGGTGTTGCCTGCCGCGATATTGTCGATTACCGAGGCATCGGATAAGGGCCCATCGGCACCAATCCACAAGACATTTTTGATAAGTGACCTGGGGTGAATATCGCGTAGCAGAATTCCGTCAATCGAGATCCGCCCTTGTCCGGGTCTGCCAATCCCGAGAATCAATTCGGCCAGCGAAAACGTTGAGACTGGGTTTGTGCCTAACACGGCGACCATGGTTCCTGGGCGAAGTTGCACGCTGACATTGCTAAGCACGACGTCGCCGCTGGCATCACCGAGTGTTACGTCAACGATCTCGACTTTTTCGCGCAGCCCTGCCATGCCCACACGCTGTTCACTGGGTAGCGCATCATCAGGAATTTGCAAGTACTGATAGATGCTGTGGGCAGCTTCTTCCGCAGTTACGGACGAGCTGATCGCTTGCGTCAATCGAGTTGTCCCTGCGACTGCACCGGCCAGAGACAGACCAAGTACAAGCGCGGCCGGTAAACTCAATCCGGAGGTATCATCAAACAAGTTTACGCCTAGCCCAAGAACGAGCAAAGCGATGGCAAAGGAAACGGCCAGCGTCATGATCGGCCACAATCGGCCGCGAAGTCTTTGTTGTGTCTCAAGTCGGCGAAAGAGTGCATCCAATTCGGAAAGGTACGACTGGTCAGCGGCGGCACCGGACTGCGTTCTGGCCAATAGTGGTGCTTGGCTAACAAGATTGACAAGTCTTCGACGCGATCGCGGTGTTTCCCAGGCAGACGATTCGCTTTCAATGCTTTGCCGCAGCGATCGATACAACTGCCAAAGCAGCAGGCCACTGATAACAGCCAGCGATGCCAAGGGTATGTTGACAAGCAACGATACGACGACGCAGCCGACAATCATCAGCAAGCTGCGCGGCATCGATCGCCACCAGTAGGAAAGTCCTCGGGACAATTGAGGCAATCGCTGCTCAATTAGCACCTGGGCGCGGGCGCGCTGCGCGACGGCTCCTTCGATCTCCGCGCGGCGCATGGATTGACGCAGTAAATCGGTATGCAGCTTGATGGAAACCGCGCGACTTCGCGAATCGGCACCGTAGCGGTGAATCCAAATGGCAATCGAAAACATGACAGAGATGACCAACGACAATCCGACCAAATAAGTCAACTGAACTAACGGAGGCAAAGATAGAAACCACTCGGGAGCGGGCACCGACAAATAAGTACCCAGTCGCACCGGCGATACTTTCAATCCTTGCTCGTCTAATAGCCTTGCGACCAGCCCAACGACGACAATTAGCAAAGGGACCAACAGCCCTGCGGCAACCGCAGCGCTATACCATAAGATCGACCCTCGTCCAGCTTGTTCTTGCCGAGCGGATCGGAACGTGGGAGAGCGAACGGAAGAAGACAAAAGATGCAAGGATTAGCTCCAAACGGTGCGACTGAGGGACAGCGGCGCGGACGTGGCAAAACGCCACGCCTCTATAGTAACTGGAAGCCGCTTCCATCGCGCGATTTCGTTGCCAATTTAAGATCGAGCGGGAAATAAGTGTCCGGTACCTTTTGTGCAAAGCACCCGAAGGGCGAGTTCCTCGCAAAAGGTACCGGACACTTATTTCCCGCTCATTGCTAAGTCGTAGATAAGTTAACATCTTGTGATCCCACGAACAGAAGCCTAAACAATTTTAGCCCATAAGCACCCAATGAACGACGGTCACGATCCAGAGTCTGGTGTTGAGAATTCCAAACCGAAAAACGTGCATACGCTCTCGCTGTTTTCGGCAGTTAACCTTGTTGCGGCCAGCATGATTGGCGCTGGCGTTTATACAACGAGCGGTTTCACGCTTGGCAACCTCGGATCGCCTTACCGCGTTCTTGCCGCTTGGGTCATTGGTGGCGTGATCGCGATGTGTGGGGCGATTAGCTACGGGGCACTTGCGAACCGGTTCACTTCGTCGGGCGGTGAGTATTTGTATCTGTCTCGAACCGTGCATCCTGCGGCGGGATATGTCGCCGGCTTTGTATCCGTGTTGGCGGGATTTACTGGTGCGACCGCATTCGCGGCGACGGCTTTTGAGTCGTACTTGCCGAAGTGGGGACCGCTCGCAGATCTTCCGGTAGGAACGATTGCGTCGCTCGCTATTGCGATTGGTGCTTTGTTGCATGGAGTTCACGCAAGATTGGGAACGCCGGTTCAAGACGCGATGGTCGTAGGGAAATTCATCTTGCTATTCATCTTTTTCTGTGTGGCTGCCAGTTCGTATCCGGAATCGTGGCGTGGGCTCGATGCCGCGACGACCACTCCATTTTCATGGTCTGCGTTTGCGGTCAGCCTGATGTGGATTTCGCTTAGCTACAGTGGTTTCAATGCTGCGGTCTATGTTGCCTCGGAGGTTCGTGAGCAACAAGTCAATGTTGCGAGGTCGCTTTGGATCGCGACGTTGATTGTTGCCATTCTGTATGTTGCCCTCAATGCTGTTTTTGTATTTGCCTCGGCGTCTGCTGATATCATCGGCCAGCAGGAGATTGCGGTTATCTCTGCACGCCAAATTGGCGGGGCAAGTTTTGAATCGCTCATTCGCGCGGTGATCCTGGTGTCGCTGGCAACATCGATCTCCGCTTTGATGATGAGCGGTCCGCGCGTGTATGCGAAGATGGCCGATGATGGCGTTTTGCCGAGTTGGTTTCGCTTTCAAAATACGGCACCGACGAAGGCGATCGCGATGCAAGCGTTCCTTGCGATCGCGGTTGTGCAGGTATCGAAGTTCAAAGAACTGCTTAGTTATTTGGGTTTTACGCTTTCTGTCAGTGCAGCATTGACCGTTGCCACATTGTTTTTGCTTCGCTACCGAGGTGAAAAAATTTCGGTCCCATTTTATCCTTGGCCACCGCTGATTTTCGTATCCGCAACGCTAATGATTGCAACGATTGCGGGCATTCAAAAACCGAGTGAATGCATCGTTGGTGTCATCACACTTACGGTCGGTTTAGTGGTTTATTTTCTGGGAATTGCCAAGAAAATTGACACTTCTCGCTAGTGGTCCGAGAACTAATTGATGCCGCTTGAAAGAATCGTTAAACCGCGTGCCCAACGGGCCGCGAGCCTCGCGCGGGGCGTTGCCCACACGGTTTA
>JAYVSE010000194.1:0-24648 GCA_043775635.1 Planctomycetaceae bacterium
GATCCAGCGGCAATGCGGTTGGATCATTTCCTTGCTCAACATCACGATCAACTCACCGTCGACCATCGTCTCGATCTGCTGCGTCAAATCAGCGAAGTCATCCGATTCGCTCACGACAAACGAGTTGTTCATCGTTCGCTTTCGCCACAGAGCATTTTAGTGGGGCAAAGGGACAAAGGGGAAAAGGGACAGAGCAATACAAGTTCTTCCACTTTGACCCTCTGGCCCTCTGCCACTCTGCCCCTCCGCGTCAAGGTTTTCAATTGGCAAGTCGGCTATCGCGCCGAAAGCAATTCCACATCGAATGCATCCTTGGCAGTATCGGCCACTTCCCATGTTGATGGACTTGTCGATGATGGCAGCACCGCTTACATGGCCCCCGAAGCCATCTCGGGTGACAACAATGTGGGCGAGCATCTCGACATCTTTTCGCTCGGTGCCATCGCCTACCATATCTTCTCTGGTTCGCCACCCGCATCGAACGGCCTTGAGCTAAGCAATAAGCTGCGAGAAACAAAAGGCCTGCAGATCAGCTCGGTGCTCAACGGTGCCAGTGAAAGTCTCCAGGAAATGATCCAGTGGAGCACCTTGCCAGTCGTCGCCGATCGAGAGGGACTCGTCAGCTCCGTCGATGATTTTCTCGATCTTGTGGAAAAAGTCGAGGTCGAAGCCAAGATCACAGACACAGAGTCGTACGTCGACGATCCTGACGAAGCTAAGTCGGGTGCATTGCTGCCCGGTGGCTTCCGTGTTTTGCACCGATTGGGGAAAGGCGCTTCGAGCGTCGGCCTACTCGTCGAACAAAATGACGAACAGTTCATCCTGAAAGTAGCGATCGATCCAGATCGCAACGATCGCATCAAAGCCGAAGGAGAAGTACTCCAGAAGCTCCGCCACTCCAACATTGTCGAATTCATCCGACCTGTGGAGATTGGCAACCGTTCCGGCTTCCTCATGCAGCCCGTCCTGGTCACAGTCAATGATGAACCGCGAGTCGAAACATTGGCTCGTCGTCTTGGCAAGGAAGGCAAGCTGCACGTCGACCTGCTGCAGCGTTTCGGCGAGTGCCTGCTAGACGTATTAAAATTCCTTGAGAAGCAAGGCATCAACCACCGGGACATCAAGCCAGACAATATTGCCGTTGGTCACATCGGCAGCAGCAAGCAGTTGGAACTCGTCCTGTTTGACTTCTCCCTGGCCCGCGCACCGCTCGACAACATTCGAGCCGGTACCGCAGCATACCTTGATCCCTTTCTGCCACTTCGCAAATCAAAACGATGGGACCTGCATGCGGAGCGTTACGCAGCCGCCATCACGTTGTACGAAATGGCTGCTGGTCCAGGCTCCCTTCCAAAATGGGGCGATGGCGCGAGCGATCCATCGCATCTGCAGTGTGAAGCGTCGATCGATGGTGACCTGTTCGACGCATCGCTACGCGACAACCTCATGGAGTTCTTTACACGAGCGTTTCGCCGAAACCCGGACGAGCGATTCGACAACGCAGAAGCGATGCTCGACGCGTGGCGAGACTGTTTTGTCGGTATCGAGAACCTGTCGACAGCAACGGATGATTTCGACGAGCAAGAAGTTCGGAAGTTACTGGCACTGGCCACCGAAGATACTCCCATCCTCGAATTGGGTTTGGGAACCAGAGCAACGAACGCTCTGGACCGAGCCAATCTATTGACCGTCGAGGATCTTCTGACGGTTCCCATGCGCAAGCTCTTGCGTTTGCGCGGAGTAGGAAACAAGACACGTCGCGAAATCGCTGCGGCCGTACGGATTCTCAAAGAACGCTTTGGTACGCCACAACGCGCAGATGCCACCGAGGACACCGATTCCGATGATGGCAGTGTTGAGGTTATCGAGAATGTCAATCTGAGCATCGATCAGTTGGTTGGTCGCATCAGCCGCATAGGAAAGCGCGAAGGAGATACAGCGAGAGACACCTTACAAGCGTTTCTCGGATTCGATCCGCGAGTGACCGAACTGTGGCCAAGCCAAACCGAAATCGCTCCCGTCGTTGACGTAACCCGTGGACGCATAGGCCAGCTTGTCGGCAAGTTCCAGTCGCGTTGGTGCAAAGATGCAGCCATCACCAAAATGCGTTTGGACTTGGTCGAGATTCTGACGACGGCGGGCGGCGTACTCGCATTGAGGGAGCTCGCCGAAGCACTTTTGGTCGCGCGAGGTTCCGTCGAAGATGAACCCCGAAGAACACAGTTTGCGTTAGCGATTGCTCGGGCCTGTACTGAAGCAGAACGTACGCTTGCCGAACCTCGTTTTCTCGTTCGTCGCGATCAAGGACGCATCTTCATCGCATTGACGCAGGAACTCGCCGGATTCGCTGGGCGACTAGGTGAGCTGGCAGATCAACTGGCGTTGGAAGATCCGCTTGTTCCACCGGCCCGAGTACTCCAGCGGCTTCGCGAAGTTTGCCAGCCTGCAGGCACGTCACTGCTCAGCGATGCTCGTTTGCTGCGGCTCGCTGCGGCAGCCTCAAAGAATGCGGCTGTTTCTAGTCGGCAAGAACTCTATCCACGTGGCATGGACGCAGCACGAGCGATCAAGCTATCGCAAGGCGCAATCTATGGCGTGCCGACGCTGACGGTGGCGATGATACGAGATCGCGTGAGTGGTCGTTATCCAGAAGCTGCTCCGGTTCCTGATCGGTCGGCGCTCGACGACTTGCTACAGGCTGCGGGGTTTGATTTCGAGTGGGATTCCGCTGGCAAGGGAGGCGGTTGTTACGTTGCACGCATTCGAGATGTCGTTTCGGTCAGCAGTGGAAGTGAATCCGTCTCCCGCGTCGCCACATCGTCGGGAACATCTGCGAACAGTCAGACCACACAAGAGATCACTCCCGAGATCGCCGATGCGCGTCAATTCGAAGAGCGACTGGAACGTGGCATCAAGGAAGGCTCGTTCCTCGCTCTGATCGTCAATCCAAAGTGTTACCAGCGAGCGGTCAGCGAGTTGAAAAACCGTTTCTCCATCGAAGTGGTCGATATCGAGGGACTGATTGTCGAAACCCTCCGAGACGTTGCCTCCAAGGCCAATGCCAAGTGGGAAGCGCTCGTCAACGCAGACGCGAAGCCAGGCTCGGAACCATGGAAGAAGTTCATGGTCTTGGTCAACCGAGCGATGCCTATGGTGGAGTCGTCAGTTGTCAGTGGTCAGTTGTCAGTTGAAGGCAAGAAACCCAAGCGAAGTATTTTGCTCATCTATCCAGGGTTACTGGCTCGTTACGAACAACTGGGATTGCTGGAGAAGATCCGTGACGAGATTGGACGCAGCAAGGGATTACATTCCTGCTGGATTCTGATTCCTGGTGACAATCAGGCATTCATTGATGGCAAGCCTGTCCCCATTATCAGTCCGGGCCAAAAGACCAAAATCCCGGATACTTGGCTGGCAAACATTCATCGAGCAGGGCTTGGTAACGCAAATGGCAGAAAAATGAATGGAATTGAATGATAGCAACTTATTTCAACTGCAGAGCCGAGAGAGATTTCAACGGCGGAGCCGTGTCATTGGATAGCCAGGGGTGCAAACCCCTGGTAGGCATCCCCACCACGATTCGAGAATCGCGGAGCGATGGCATTAATTCGTCCAGTACATCTCGTGATACCATTGAGCACTACGCAAACAACCACACGGATAATGCCACGGCTCCGCCGTTCCCGCTTCGTCGGGGCATAACGTCCGGGGATTCATGTTCCAGGGGTTTACACCCCTGGCTATCAAATACCATCGCTCCGCGATTCAATGCAATGACAACTGAAAACTGACGACTGAAAACTAACTAATGATCAACAGACCAGCTTTACTTGCCGACCTTCAGAAGTTCTTGCAGCGGATCGAAGCGGACTTATTGGAACGCAGTGAATCGACTGAGGTTCCCGAGGTTCCGGCTGCGCTGCATGCGGAGTATGACAAGGCAGCCAAGGCGGAACGTACGGCGCAGAACTACGAAGACTGGCGAACGGATACGATCACGCAAGCCGCAGCCGCATGGGTTTTGTCGTGCGTGTTCGTTCGCTTCCTTGAAGACAATTCGCTCATCGATCCTCCCAAGATCGCTGGCCCAGGCGAGCGTCTAGCACGTGCGCGCGACGAACATGAGTTGTACTTCCGATCGCATCCTCAACATACCGATCGCGAGTACTTGCTTTCGGTCTTTGGTGAACTTGCAAAGTTACCAGGGACAAAGGACATCTTTGGCGAGCATAACGCCATCAACGACTTACCTAATTGGCTTTCCGGTGACGCGGCTGGCGAGTTGTTGAACTTCTTCCAACGAATCAACGCGAGTACAGGCGAACTGGTCCATGACTTCACCGATCCGAACTGGGAAACACGCTTCTTGGGCGACCTTTATCAGGATCTGTCCGAAGCTGCGCGTAAGAAGTTTGCGCTCTTGCAAACGCCCGACTTCGTCGAAGAGTTTATCCTTGATCGCACACTCGATCCTGCGATTGAAGAATTTGGATTGGTTCCTCAGTCTTCAGGCAATGAGGAACAGTCATCGACTCGTTTCAAGATGATTGACCCAGCTTGCGGTTCTGGTCACTTCCTTCTCGGTGCGTTTCCCCGTTTGCTTAATCGCTGGCAGCGTAAAGAACCGAGTGCAAATATCCGAGAGCTTACGCAACGATCGCTCGATAGCATTCACGGAGTCGACATCAATCCGTTCGCTGTTGCGATTGCGAAATTCAGATTGCTCCTGGTTGCAATGAAGGCCTGTGATATTCGCAGGTTGGCCGATGCACCAGCATTTCACATCAATGTGGCTTGCGGCGATTCATTGTTGCACGGTGAAAATCGAACGTCCTCTGGACAAAAGTTGTGGGACTACGCGGACGGTGCAACCGATGAAGAGTTGTACTCGCACGCTTATCCGGGCGAAGATTTGCAAACCGTACGCACGTTACTTAAGCCTGGAACCTATCACTGCGTCGTCGCAAATCCACCGTATATTGTTCCGAAAGACCGCAAGCTCAACGATTGGTATCGAAAGCGATTTTCAGCTTGCCATATGAAGTACTCGCTTGCAGTTCCATTCATGCAGCAAATTTTTGCGCTGGCGGTGAAGTACGGCTTCACCGGTCAAATAACTGCGAACTCATTTATGAAGAGAGAGTTTGGCAAGAAGTTGATTGAGTCTTTTTTTCCGACTGTTGAATTGACTCATGTGATTGATACAAGTGGGGCTTATATTCCTGGACATGGAACGCCAACGACGATTCTGTTCGGCCGTAACAGAGAGTACGTTGGAAATACCCTACGGACCGTACTCGGAATTCGTGGCGAGCCAAGTACGCCCCACACTCCAGCGCAAGGCCTAGTTTGGAAATCGATTCTCGGACTTGTTGATCAGTCTGGCACGCAAAACGAATTTGTGAGTGCGGGTAATTCCGAGCGAAGTTTGTTTCACAAGCATCCTTGGTCAATCGGTGGCGGGGGAGCAAGCGAATTAAAGGAGTTACTGGAGGAGAGATCCACGCAGACACTTAGTACAAAAAGCGAATCGATTGGGTTCTACGCGATCACTGGGGAAGACGATGTGTTCGTGATTCCGGAGCCGGTGGCGAATCGCAATTTTTTGACATCACGCCCGTTCGTTATTGGGGATCAAGTAAGAGACTGGGGAATAGAACGAGGAGACTGTGCTGTTGTTCCTTATGACTATAGGGATCGTGAATTCAAAGCGTTTGTTCCGACCGAATGCCCGGAGTTGCTGAGATATTTATGGAAGACGAGAAGCGTCGTAAGGTCTAGGAGTATGTTCGGAAAGTCGGTAGAGCAGCATGGCTTCTACTGGTATGAGTACATGCAGTTTATTCGAGCTAGAGCCCGATCAAAATACCTCATAACTTACGCATTCGTTTCAACTCACAATCATTTTTCACTGAATCGCGACGGAAAGGTGTTCAAGCAATCGTCGCCTGTGATCATGCTGCACTCGGGGGCAACCGAAGATGATTACGTCGCCTTACTCGGTGTGCTCAACAGCTCAATAGCGTGTTTTTGGATTCGCAACGGAGCTTCAGACAAGGGAATGTCCGGAGGTATCGTCGAAGAACAACACGACAGATTCTTCATGATAAGCGGTACCTTTATAGGCACGTTGCCTCTAACCGATGTAAGGCCCTTACATACTGCGAAACATCTAGATCGGCTTGCCCAACAATGTTGTGCGTTAATATCAGGTACCATGCTTGCGGAAATTCGCAAAACGGCGAAATCGCATATAACAACTGAACCTCGCGATTTTGCTTCCCTGCGGGAGGCTCTGTCCGCTGCTCGCGAAAAGTGGGAGGTGTTGCGCGATCAAATGATAGCTGGTCAAGAAAACCTCGATTGGGAATGCTACAAACTTTATGGACTAGTTGACGATGATTTGTTCGAAACCACCTCAAATACCTCCGCATCTCCGTGGTTTCCTATTTCCCTCGGTCAACGCGCCTTCGAAATCGTACTTGCACGAAGGATCGTCGCGGGTGAAGCTCAATCCACGTGGTTTGAACGTCACGGCTCGACTCCGATCACCGAATTGCCATCACATTGGCCAGAAGACTACAGGAAGCTAGTCGAGCGACGGATCGAACTAATTGAAAATGATCCGAACATTCGATTGATTGAGCAACCGGAATACAAACGCCGTTGGAACTCGGAGCCTTGGGAGTTACAACTTGAACGCGCATTGCGTGAATGGTTGCTGCTTCGACTTGAAACCTATTTCGACTTTGATGGTCGGATGACTGTCGCATCGGAAGAGAGTAAAAGACCGTCGCCTCTCGGTGAAGTCGCGATGTACTCCGTTGCACAGCTCGCAGACTCGGCTCGTCGAGATCCTCAGTTCATGGAAGTCGGCGAACTCTATCGAGACGATCCTGCATTCGATGTTCAAGCACTCGTCGAAGAACTTGTGCTTGCCGAGAGCGTTCCTTACCTGCCTATCCTCCGCTACAAGGACTCTGGACTGCGTAAGCGAGCCGAATGGGAGAAGACGTGGGACCTGCAACGCCGTGAAGACGCAGGCGAATCAGTCGGCACGATTCCTGTTCCACCCAAGTACACCAGCGCCGACATGATCTCGACCGGCGGTGCCCGCTACTGGTCGCTGCGAGGCAAATTGGATGTGCCCAAGGAACGCTGGATCACGTTTCCACACTGCGAAGGCCCCGACGGAACGCTCGTTATCTGCTGGGCCGGTTACGATCACCTGCAACAAGCCCAAGCCATTAGCGCCTACTACGTCCGCGTGCAAACCGAGTTCGGCGGTAGCGACGATCCCCGGCTCATCCCCTTGCTCGCCAGCCTGATCGAGCTCCTCCCCTGGCTCAAGCAATGGCACAACGAACCCAACGCCAACTTCGACGGCCTCCGCATGGGCGACTATTTTGATGGCTTCGTAAACGAAGAAGCCCGCAACTTGGGAAAGACACTACAAGAGATCAGAGATTGGAAGCCACCGAAGAAAGTGGCGAAAACAAAGGCCCCCAAGCGGTCACCTAAGAAGGCAGAGTCTCAGGAGGTTGAGGAATGACGATTCCAAGCGACGATGATATACGAGCTTTGTTATCTCAACTCGACCATCAGATAGCGGACGATCTCGAATCGGAAACGATTGATTTTAAGCCGTGGACGAGTCCCAAGGATGATATGCGAGTTGCGATTGAATATGCAATTTGCTTTGCAAACGCCGATGGTGGCGTTGTCGTGTTCGGTGTGTCAGATCGCGTACGTGGCCGTGCAGCCGCAATTCACGGCGCGATAGGTTATGACTTGGATGTCTGGCGACGAAGCATCTTTGATGCCACTCGACCTAACCTAGCTGTCGCGATTAGCGAGCTTGATGTCCCGGAAGGAACAGGCAAGTTGCTAATCATGCGCGTATCGAAAGGATCTGACCCGCCTTACGGTACTGCGCAGGGACTGTACAAGCAGCGGGTCGGCAAGAATTGTATGCCTCTCGATCCCCATCGCTTTGCCAAAGCGAGAGTTTCAACCGGTGTTGTCGATTGGAGTGGTCAAACCGCCGAAGGAGTCACTGTCGATGATTTGGACCCGGTTGAGGTTGCGCGGGCGAGAAACGTTTTGAGCAGGTTCCGGCCGCAGTCAGAACTGAGCAAAGTTGGCGACAAAGATCTTCTGGTGGGGCTTGGTGCATTTCGCGATGGAGCGGTGACACGTACTGGCTTGCTTCTATTTGGACGAGAGTCCAAGCTTGGGGTAGCGTGTCCTCAACATCAACTGCACTACGTTTATCAAGTATCGGAAACCAAGGTCGCACGCAACGATTCGATGAAAAGCGGCTTGCTGCAGATCGTAGAAAGAATCGAGCAAGCATTCAGCGGCCCGGCGAATCCAGAACAAGAAGTCAACGTTGGCTTGTTCCGCTTGCGTATCCCCGCGTTTCCGATCGAGATGGTTCGCGAAGCCGTACTCAATGCACTGACGCATCGGGACTATTTGGATCCTGGCGAGGTCTTATTGCGTCATGCATCGAATATGTTTGTTATTACCAATCCCGGTGGATTCTTGGGCGGAATCACAACTCGCAATATTCTGCGACACGAACCAGTAGCGAGGAATCGATCGTTGGCGGAAGCCTTCGAAAAACTTGGGCTCGTCGAGCGAGCTGGGATGGGTAGAAGGCGAATCTTTCTGCCGATTCTTGAATATGGGAAGCGTATTCCAGAGTACGAAACGGATGGAACACGAGTCACTTTGCGAGTTTATGACGGGGCGTTTGACGAAAGGATGGCAATACTGGTTGCCAAGTGGCGGGGTGATGGTCATGAGATCGATCTGGATAGCCTGTTGGTCTTGACTCACTTGAGAGAGCACGCATTTATCGACACGATCTCAGCATCCGAATTATTGCAACTTTCTCGTGATGATGCTCGTGGTGTCCTCGATCGAATGGCTCAGCCTCGGAACGGGATTCTTGAGCGACGAGGTAAGACCAAGGCGGCGACGTATCATCTGTCTAAGAATGTTGCCAAAGACCTTCTGGGTAAGGCTGCTTACACGAAAACGAAGGGATTGGATCCTATCCGGTTCCAAGAGATGGTTCGCCAGTTCGTTACCGATCACAGGACGATCACTCCCCAAGAATGTCGCGAACTGTTGGGGCTGGGCGAGTCGCAAACGGCTAGGGTGGAGGTTTCTCGTTACCTCAAGGAATGGGCCGGGCCGGACGGGTTTTTGACTCGTGAAGGCAACCCTCCCAAGACCATTTATCGACTGCGACCAATCGGGGCCGAATTGTCGGATTCGGAGGGGAGCTCATGAGTGTTAGCAAAAAGATGCAAATTGTCGGACAAAAGGAACGCCCTTTCGCAAACCCTTGTAATGAAAGCACTTGCGGCGAATTTAGCGTTAGCAGAGTGTTAGCAAAACTGGCACGACAAGGTTCGACTTTGTTTTCTCCCGCGCCTCGATCTGCAACTCCAAAATCCGGAAAGTCCGGACACGGCCGGACATCGCTGGGTCGCCACGAGGATTGGAAATCCAATGAAAAATGCCATTTCCAAGGGGCAAAACCGTCCGTCCGGACAAAGTCCGGACATTTTCGGCTTCGTGCAAAGGACGTCGAACTAAGCTCCCGCCGCGCGCTCCTGGCCCATGATGAGGTGCATCATTAGGCGTATGACGAGGCGTATGATCGGGCGTATGACGGAACTTGAGCCCTGGACAAATTTCACTTCCTTACCCAACAAACTGAAAACTGACGACTGAAAACTTCCCAATGACTCTCTTAAAAGACCTAATCGATATCCCCGAGCACATCGACAAAGGGCAGTTCGTCTTGCGACTGACCGAAGGGGTGACTGATCCTGAGGCGACTGTCGCTGCCTATGTGCCGACGCCTCAGCTCGTACTAGCATTCGATGATGCATTGAACTTCATCAAGGGTTCCCTCCTCGGACACACGAGCAAGGCAACCTATCTGCACGGCAGCTTCGGTAGCGGCAAGAGCCACTTCATGGCGATCTTGCACCTGATCCTTTCGGGTAATGCTTCGGCGCGTGCGATTCCTGAACTTGCGGGCACTATCCAAAAGCACAACTCGTGGATCGAGGGCAAGAAGTTTTTGCTGGTTCCTTACCACATGATCGCAGCGCACGATGTCGAGTCAGGCATCCTCGGTGGATACGTCGACTTCGTAAGGCGATTCCATCCCGACGCGCCGATTCCGGGTGTTTATCTGGCGGAAGGTTTGTTCAAGGACGCGTCCGCACTACGACAGAGAATGGGTGACGAAGCGTTTTTTGCTGCGATGAGCGAGGGTGCCAGTGCTGACAGCGACTTTGGCGATGTGGACGTTGGTTGGGATGCCGCACGATTTGACAGCGCAGCCGATGCCGATCCTGGTTCTGAAGAACGATCGCAGTTGATTAGTGCGCTCGTCGGAAAGTTCTTTGGTTCGTACGATACCCAGGCCGGGGGGCATGGCGAGGCGTTCATATCGTTGGATAAAGGTCTGTCAGTTATCAGTCGGCATGCAAAGGACCTAGGATACGATGCTTTGATTCTCTTCCTTGACGAACTGATTCTGTGGCTCGCCAGTCATGCTGCGGATTTGAAGTTCGTGCATCAGGAAGGTCAGAAGCTGGCGAAGCTGGTGGAAGCACAAACGGCCGATCGACCGATTCCGATCGTTAGCTTCATCGCTCGTCAGCGTGACTTGAGCGAACTGATCGGTGACTCGGTGCCAGGGGCCGATCGATTGAACTTTGGTGACGCTCTCAAGCATTGGGAAGGACGTTTCCACAAGATCACGTTGGAAGATCGTAACTTGCCAGCGATCGCAGAGCGTCGCGTTCTGAAGTGCCATACTCCTTCGGCGCGACAGGAATTGAATGCAGCGTTCGAACAGACAGCGAAGATTCGCGAGTCTGTGATGACGACGCTGTTGACCGGTGAAGGCGACCGGGAGATGTTCCGCAAGATCTATCCGTTTAGCCCGGCTCTGGTGCAAACGCTCATTGCTGTTTCCAGCGTGCTGCAACGCGAACGAACGGCGCTAAAAGTCATGATGCAGTTGCTCGTCGAACAGCGTGATGTGCTAACCGTCGGTGACATCGTGCCTGTGGGTGACCTATTCGACGTAATTGCTCACGGTGACGAGGCGTTCAGCCAAGAGATGGCGATCCACTTCGACAATGCCAAGCGTCTGTATCATCAGAAGCTGCTGCCGATGCTGGAGAAGACGCACGGTCGTCGAGAGGAGCTTGAGAAGCTACCAACAGACGATCCGCGACGTGTGGGTTTTCGGAATGACGATCGGCTGGTCAAGACATTGCTCCTCTCCGCCTTGGTCCCTGAAGTGGAGACGCTACGTGGCTTGAACGCGGAACGCCTAGCGGCCCTCAACCACGGCACGATCAAGACTCCGATCGCCGGACGCGAGGGGCAAGAAGTTCTGCGTCGTGTGCGTAACTGGGCCGCCAGTGTGGGCGAGATCCGTATCGGCGAGGAAAACAACCCGTCCATTTCGATCCAGCTATCCGGTGTTGATACCGAGGGGATCATCAAGCAAGCGGAACGAGAAGACAATCAAGGCAATCGGATTCGTCGCGTTCGGCAGATGCTGTTTGAACAGTTGGGCGTCTCGGGTGAAGACGAATTCCAGCAGCACTATGACTTCAACTGGAAAAACACTAGCCGGTCGTGCACGTTGCTCTTCAAGAACATTCGTGATTTACCAGACGCATCCTTTGAGAACAACGATGCGGACTGGAAGTTGGTGATCGACTACCCGTTTGACGAGGCTGGCCACGGACCGAAGGACGATATCAGTCGACTTCAACAGTTCAAAACTGCCAATCCACACGGTGCCAAGACCCTTTGCTGGATTCCTCAGTTCTTTAGTGCAGACGCGTTGAAGGACCTTGGGATGCTTGTGATCCTTGAACACATTCTCACGGGTGAGCGTTTCGGCCAGTACTCGAATCATTTGTCACCACAGGATCGGCAAGCTGCTAAGTCGCTGCTGGAAAATCAGCGAAGCGTTCTCCGCACCCGAGTTCTGAATCATCTCGATGCAGCCTATGGTCTTGATGCGATTACTCAGGGGTCGCTCGATACGACTCACGAGCTCGAACAGCATGAGCAATTTGTCTCGTTAGACGATGGATTCGATCCACAGCCTCCTGTCGCTGCAAACCTCGGCGGCGCGATGAATCACCTGCTTAGTCAGGCCTTAATGAGTGAGTTCCCTGGGGCACCGAACTTTGAAGCCGAAGTAAAGATTGGCAATCTTCGCAAAGTGCAAGCCGTGCTAAGTGAGGCGGCTCAGTCACAAGATGGACGCGTCGCAGTCGAGAAGACCATTCGATCTTTGGTACGCCACATCGCCAATCCGCTTCAACTGGGCGAGATGGGGCACGACGCCACGCATTTTGTGTTGGGGCATCACTGGCGCAATCACTTCAACAAGAAAGCCGCAGAAGCAGCCAGTACGATCAGCGTGGGACAACTGCGCAAATGGATTGATCAACCGCGTGCGATGGGGCTACCAAAGGAAGCTCAAAACTTAGTAATTCTGACTTATGCCGAGCAGACGAATCGTACGTTTGTCCATCACAACGCACCTGTCGAAGTCTCGCTCACCAATCTCTCGAACGATTACGTGCTGCAAGAGCAGAACCTTCCCGATGAGGCGCACTGGAGTGTCGCGGTCAATCGAGCTGCACAGATTTTTGGCGAAGCCGTCTCGCCGCTGATGAAAGCCACGACCGTTGCGAACCTGTCGGCTGCGCTGAAGAAGAAGTCTTCGGAGGTCCGTGCGTCGTGTGTTTCGCTCCAAGACAAGTTGAAAGAACGATTGTCGAAACTCGGAGTCGATCCGGCGAACAGTCCGCGACTGACGACCGCTGCGGCAACTGCCTGCCTGGTCGAGAAGCTGCATGTTTCAGAAGCGAGTCAGGTTGTATCGGCGCTCGCGTCGGCTGCGGTCGCGACGACTGAAGCTGCCATGGGCGAATGTCTAAGCAAGGCTTCGCAGTTGTTGGCGACGATCGAAAGCACGAACTGGGAGATCTTCGATGCGATCGCGAAGCTGGCTGACGAGAGGCAGGCCGTCGCACAATCGATCCGGTTGTCGATTGCACAAGCATTGCAATCCGACGAGCACGTAACGTCTCTTGGGCCAACGCTTAAAGAAGCGCAGCACAAGGCGGTTCGTCTGTTGACACAAACGCCTCAAACCGCTCCGCCTGTTGTGCCACCCTTTGCGCCACCGCCAGTCTCCGGTGTTACCAGCGTTACTTTGCCAGGTGTGACGACGCCACCTATCACTAAGCCAACAACCACAAAGAAGATCCTGGAATCGGAGACGAGGTCGGATCTGTCGATCATCGAGCTGAAGAAGATCGTTAGTGACCTTGAGTCGAAATACACCAGCAAACAAATGATTAAGTTCAACGCTAGCTGGATCGTGGAAGAAAATGGAGGCACTCAGTGAAAGACGCATCTCCAACGTTTGCTCAGATTAAAGCTCAGGTAGCGGCGATCAGAAAAAAGCTTCCTGGGACCAAGAGCATCGCTATTCGTTCGAAGGCGAAGTGGTCTGGGAACAGCAGCTATGAGGACAATGGCGAAGTTTTTAAGATTCATCAATGCGATTCTCCGCTTGCGATGCGATTGGCATTGCGAGAGTCGTGCGATGAGACAACGACTGTTCTTGTTACGGATTTGGATGATCACGATATTAGTGATGACATCCTGGTCCGGTTGAAGCCTCGCAAGTTGATTCCGTTGGATAGCTGGCAAATTGTCAAAGCCCTGTTTCAGGTTCGAGCCGTTGATCCACGTGTGACTCGATATGGTTGGATGGCAGATGCGTTGATGGATTTGATTCCGCCAAGTGGCTACCCACCAGTAGCGACTGGATTCCTAGATGCGGAGACCGTCTGGGGAATCGTGCTCGATCACTACCTTGGTCTTTCAGGATATTCGCTGGACCTCTTGGCCGTTCTGAAGTGGTCGATTGACCCGAAGAACGTTGAGAGATTTTGCAGCGCGCCGCAAATAATCCAGGAGGCAACTAGCGAGTGGCTCGTCTCAACTGCTGGCCCGACCGTCGCGGCTGTTTTGAACTGCGCCACGCGAGCGTCAAAGAGCAACGGTTTGGCTGAGGCGTTGCCACTTGGGCTAGCCGCCGGGGTTGTGTTCAACAAGGCAACCAAAGGGAAACTGGAGCGTGCGATTGGGAAGTTGGAAGAGAAGTATTTTGATGGCCACGCGCCGGAGTACTCGATCGTCGAACGCTGGTCAGCGGCCGCCACAGAGGTTGTTCGGCTCCAACTCAACGACATTCGTGTGAAACAATCGTTGCTTCAACGCGCAGATGAGATACTGCGTGAAGTTGGTGCCGAGGCATTCGCTTACCTGAGTGACACGTCACCGATTGGCTTCGATTTGCGTCTAGCCGACTTTGGCAAGCAATTATCGCTGTCTATTGCTGGATCGAAGTTCGATTTTGAGACTTTGATTGAAGCAAGGAATTCGATTTCTCAACACGATCGGCATAGCCGGGAACGTAGGCGACTTGAGCGTGTCGACATGGCGATGCGGCTTGTGCGTTGGCTTAAAGCGGAAGGGCGCGAGCCCTCCGGTACTTCTTCAGAATTGAAACCGGACGGCTCACGCCGTACCGCTGCAAATACGCCTGAAGTGAAATCGTTGGCTGACGCTGCCTGTCGCCATTTAAGCGAGGGTGGATACATCGACTGGGCCAGACTCACTCTGAGATCTGGTGATCCGGTTCGCGAACTGTCAGAGGCCTACGCTCAATTGTTCGACAAGGTGACCACTGCACGAGAGGTTGATTCACTGCGATTCGCAGAGTTACTTCGAGATTGGACAGCCGTTAAATCGACGGACGAGACACTCGTTCCCGTCGAGCAGGTACTTGAACGAATGGTTGCGCCCATCGCTGCGTCCAAGCCCGTACTCGTCGTCGTGATCGATGGAATGAGTGTCGCAGTTTTCCGTGAATTGATGGCGGATGTGCTTGGGCATGATTGGGTGTTGTTGGCTGAAGAAGGGGTCGGCCTGCGTCCAGCTCTTGCAACGGTTCCCAGCGTGACCGAAGTGTCGCGTACAAGCCTGTTGACCGGGAAGCTATCGCAAGGACATGCGCCCAATGAAAAAATTGGCTTCGCCGAACATCCAGCTCTTTTGAAAACCTGTCGCAGTGGTTTCCCGCCTGTACTATTTCACAAAGCATCCCTGCAGGAGACAGATGATTCTAGCTTGGCCGCAGACATACGCAAAGAAATCGGTTCCGCTCATCGCAAGATCGTCGGCGTGGTAGTCAACGCTGTGGACGATCACTTGTTGAAGGGCGAACAGATCGATACTCGCTGGTCGCGTGATGAGATCAAGGTACTGCCCGTTCTACTACATGAAGCGAAGATGGCTGGCAGAACGGTGATCTTGCTGAGTGACCATGGTCACATCCTCGACTGCAATGCAAAGGGCAAGCAGTATGAAGGCGGCGAACGTTGGCGATTTGATGAAACCAACGTCAGCGAAGGTGAACTCAAGATTTCAGGTGAACGTGTTGTTATTCCTGGGACACGAAAACTGATCGCGCCATGGACCGAGAAGATTCGATACGGAATCAAGAAGAACGGATATCACGGTGGTGTCTCTCCACAAGAGATGGTGATCCCGATTGCGGTCCTTAATTCATCGAATGCTTTTCCTGCAGGTTGGAGCGAGGCACCGGTCGACACGCCGCTGTGGTGGGACATTGCGACCGGTCCGACCAACGCTGAGCCCGAGACCGTTCTGAACCTGAAACCCGCTGAGCCCAAGCCGGTTCCGTCTGGCATGCTGTTCAATGTCGACGAACTGGTTCAGCAAGCAGAGAACGCTGCCCCTAAAGTCGTTATTCCAGATTCGATTTCGACACAGCCAAAAACTCAAGCTGAATGGATTAGCAGGTTGTTGCTTTCGCACGTTTACGAGGAGCAGAAACGCCTTGGCGGCCGATCGGTGCCAGCGGATGCGGTCATCACGCGACTGTTACAAGCAATCGATGAACGTGGCGGAAAGATCACATCGGCGGCGCTCGCACGCGCGATCCAAATGCCGCCACTACGACTTCGTGGATTGCTGGCGATCGCACAGCGTGTTTTCAACGTCGATGGCTATGAAGTGTTATCTCGCGATGACGTTTCGGACACGATTCAATTAGACCGTACGTTGCTACTGAAGCAATTTGATTTAATTGAGTAGGAAGTGTTCGGTTTTCAGTTTTCAGTGTTTAGAGGTGGAGATATGGCATATCGGTCGTTTGAGGAATTAGAAGTTTGGAAGCGAGCATGTCAGTTAGCGGTGATGGTCTATCAAACACTTCAAGGATGTAATGATTTCGGCATACGAGACCAGATGCAACGAGCTGCTGTTTCCATTCCATCCAACATTGCAGAAGGTTGTGAACGAGGTGGTAAAGACTTCGCCCGATTCCTTCGCATTGCGCAAGGGTCGGCTGCCGAGCTTCGGACACAAGTTTACATTGCAAGAAAGATCGGCCTCATCGCCGACGCACCCTACCTAGCAATGCTCGATGAACTCAAACAAATCGCCAAGATGCTAACCGGCCTCCGCCGCTCACTGAACACTGAAAACTGAAAACTATGATCTCCCCCCAACGTCGGCAAGAAATCATTGATGCCCTTCGGCGAGGCACCGTTCCGAAGAGCAGTTTAGACGCGTTCGCCGTTGGGCTTGAGCGTTTCGAGTCTGCGCTGGATGAAGAGCTGCAGAAGGTCGCTTCCGGTGGAAGTGTGTTCAAAGCGGTTCGCGGTGAATACGGCTGCGGGAAAACCTTCTTCGCGAGGTGGCTGGTCGAGCGAGCGAAGAAACTTGGCTTTGCTACTTCGGAGGTGCAAGTCTCGGAAACGGAAACGCCCTTACATCGACTGGAAACGGTTTATCGCCGACTGAACGAACGATTGTCCACAGCCGACACGGCACAGGGTGCTCTTCGAAATATCATCGATGGCTGGTTCTACACGCTTGAGGAAGACGTTCTAGCAGAAGGTGCGATTGATGCTAACGATGAGGCAAAGCTGGTTGCTCGAACGGCAGAGCTTTTGGAGCAAAGACTCACGAAGGTGACCGAGGCGGCACCCATGTTCAGCGCTGCGTTGCGTGGATATCGCCTGGCACAGGGAAGTGGTGACCAAGCGATGGCGGATGGAATCCTCGCTTGGTTATCGGGGCAACCAAATGTTGCGGCCAACGCCAAACGCTTTGCTGGAGTAAAGGGAGACATCGACCATTTCGGTGCGTTGGGGTTCCTTCAAGGCTTGTTGACGGTTCTTCGTGACTCGGGCCACCCAGGTCTGCTTGTTGTCCTTGACGAAGTAGAAACGATTCAGCGAGTGCGTAGCGACGTACGCGACAAGAGCCTCAATGCATTACGACAATTGATCGACGAAGTTGACTCAGGGCGATTCCCTGGTCTGTACCTGCTGATCACCGGAACACCTGCCTTCTTCGACAGCCATCAAGGCATTGGCCGACTCGAACCGCTCGCCCAAAGACTACATGTCGATTTCACCACCGACGCGAAGTACGACAATCCTCGCGCTATTCAGCTTCGTTTGCCGGCGTTCGATTTAGACCGACTCTGTTTGGTTGGAACTCGAATTCGCGACATCTATCTTCAGCATGCAAAATCGAGTGCTCGAATCGCTGATCGTTGCGATGATCAGTACGTTCGAAGCCTTGCGGAAGCCGTAACTGGCAAGCTTGGTGGTAAGGTGGGCGTCGCACCGCGTATCTTCCTCAAAAAGTTAGTGGCGGACGTTCTTGATCGCGTTGATCTCCACGAGGGTTTCAATCCACGAGCAGACTATCAGTTAACGATTGGTGACGTTGAACTTACGACGACCGAACGACACGCAGCGGCTGGCACATCAGTAGATGAGATTGAGTTGGAACTGTGAAAGGATTTGACCATCTTCATCCAGCGTTGCAGTATCACATCGTCAACAGCCTCGGCTGGCGAGAATTGCGTCCGTTCCAGGATCTTGTGATTCCCAAAGTGGTCGCAGGGGACCATTTGATTATTCTAGCGCCAACGGCTGGTGGAAAAACGGAATCGGCATTCTTCCCAGCGCTTTCAAGAATGCTAACCGAAAACTGGTCGGGTTTGAGCGTCCTTTACGTTTGTCCGATCAAAGCGTTGCTGAACAACCTTGACGATCGGCTTTCGCGTTATTGCAATTTGCTTGGACGAAAGTCTGCACTGTGGCACGGCGACGTAGGGACATCTGAGAGACGTAAGATTCTCCGAGAGCCACCGGATTGCTTGTTGACCACGCCAGAGTCGCTCGAAGTGATGTTGGTTTCTCGAGGCGTCGATGATCAGCGCATGTTCGGTGACTTAAAAATGATTATCGTCGATGAAGTCCATGCTTTTGCAGGGGACGATCGCGGGTGGCACTTACTAAGCGTGCTTGAACGAGTATCGAAGCTGGCTGGACAAGAGATCCAGCGCATTGGTTTGTCAGCCACCGTGGGTAATCCTGAAGTGTTGCTCGAATGGATTGCTGGCAACTGTCACGGGAAGAAGAGCGTCGCCTATCCTCCGCCCAGCGAGGCAGCGCCGGCTGACGTGCAAATTGACTATGTCGGTTCACTCGAGAATGCGGCCACAGTAATCTCCCGATTACATCGTGGTGAAAAACGCCTCGTGTTCCTTGATAGCCGTGCGGGAACGGAAGAGCTCGGCTTGATGCTCAAGTCTTATGGTGTCAACGCATTTGTTACGCACAGTTCGTTGAGCCAAGAAGAACGTCAAAGAACTGAAAAAGCGTTCGCCCAGGAAACGGACTGCGTCATCGTAGCGACCAGCGTCTTGGAGCTTGGCATCGATGTGGGTGATCTAGATCGCGTCATCCAGATCGATGCGCCGTTAACGGTGGCCAGCTTCTTACAACGCATGGGAAGAACCGGACGCCGAGCGGGTAGCGTTCGCAACTGTTTGATGCTGGCGACTAAGCCTGAGCGATTGCTACAGGCAGCAGCTCTCACGGAACTGTGGGCGAGCGGTTACGTCGAACCCATTGTCCCACCACCGGAACCCTATCACATTCTCTCGCAGCAGTTGATGGCGCTGGCACTGCAAGAAAGTGGAATCGGACGACTGGACTGGTTCAAGTGGATCGAGGGCGTTTTTGGATTCAGTCAATTGCCAAAGGAATCGATCGATGAACTCGTCCGCTGGATGATCGAAACCGAAATTCTGTCGGATGACGCAGGATTGTTGTGGTTGGGTGCCAAAGGAGAACAAACCTTCGGCCGGCAGAACTTCATGGAACTCTTCTCCGTTTTCATGACGCCTCCAATTTTTCGAGTTCTGCATGGTCGGCAGGAAATTGGCCAAGTGGACGAATCAGCTTTGATGGTGAAGCAAGATGGCCCGAGAGTGCTTTCACTCGGTGGCAATGCCTGGCAAGTGAACTACATCGACTGGCAGCGAAAGATCGCGTTCGTGGAACCAACCGATGTGTTGGGGAAAACTCGCTGGCCAGGTTCTGGACTCGGACTCTCGCACAAAATTTGTAAGTCCATGCAATCGATATTGTGTCGACCCGATGATTCGGATCGCTGGTCAAAACGATGCAAAGCAGAGATCGCACGTTTGCGAGATGACTTCAGTTGGCTTCGAGACGACTCGACCTCGTTGCTATTGGAATCCGGTGATCGCTGGTCTTGGTGGACGTTTGCCGGCGCGAAGGCGAACGCCACGCTAGCGCATTATCTTGCTCAGGACCTTAAGTCCACAGTTTCGAGCGACGGCTTCAGCCTGAAGTTCTCTGACGGCGTGACGAGCGATCAGATTCAAGCGGCGCATCAGGTGCTCATGCAGGCAAGCCCGGAAGAATTGCGACCGGTAGCCCATGAGAAGGCGATACGAGGACTCAAGTTCTCCGAGTGCTTGTCACCGCGTTTGGCAGATCAAGTCACGTCCATGCGACTACGAGATAACGCGGCAGTCGCTAGCGTACTCCAAGAACAAGTCCGTGTGACCATACAGTCGCCCGATGACAACTTCAAACCATCGATCGGTAGTCGTCGCTCCAGCCACGCGACACCAAACAAGCCAGAATCCCCAAAGACCATTCGCGTTGGCGACACGGACGTTGAACTTGGGGACGCAGAAATCGCCGACAAATCGCTCCGAGCCTTGAGTGTTCGCCAGCCATGGGCCGAGTTGATAATGCTCGGCGACAAGGAAATCGAATACCGAAATTACCCGACTGATGTTCGAGGCGTCGTTTACATTTACGCCAGCGCGACTCGATACCCAGCAGAAGATAAGCAGCAGATGCAATCCAAGTCTAGATTGGATTTAGACAGTCTTCCCCGCGGTGTCATTGTTGGAACAGTCCAAGTCTACGATTGCCAACAAGGCGCAGACGGCGGCTACGAATGGCTCCTCCGCTCGCCAACGCGATTAACAAAACCACTGAAGCCAAAGCGTAAGCCGGAACCCTCGTGGTTCTTTCCGTTTTGACTCACTCTCTTACAGCAAATTTGAATAAAACGCACCCACCACTACTAATGGAGACAATATTATGCCACGAATTCAGATCAAAGGCGGCGAACATCCTGTTGGAAAGATTTTCGGAAAAGACTTTCTCTTTCGTATTCCGTTGTATCAGCGTCCGTATGCATGGCAGCGGGATCAAGCCGAAGAACTACTTGATGATCTGCTGGGTTTCGTTGGAAACGAGCCGGTCGATCAATTGAATCCATATTTCTTGGGCAACGTCGTGGTCATCAAAGAGGACCATAAGGCTGATGCGGACGTTGTGGATGGTCAGCAGCGTCTTACGACCCTCACAATTATGCTTTCCGCAATTCGGTCGCTTATGCCCGAATATTTTGCGAATGGACTGACGGAATACATCTACGAAAAGGGTAATGCCGTTGAAGAAACAGAAGATCGCTTTCGTCTCACTCTCCGTGAGCGTGACGCAAAATTCTTTCAAGATTACATACAAAAGGAAGGCAATCTCGATGCTCTATGCAAGCTTGACGAAGCCAAATTGTCTGACAGTCAGATTAATATCAAGCGTAACCTGTCGTTATTCAAAGAACGCCTCTCGAAGCTTCCACAGGACAAGTGTAGGAAACTCGCCCAATTCATCATCAAACAATGTTTTCTTGTAGTGGTCTCCACACCCGACTTCGAGTCCGCGTATCGGATATTTACGGTACTCAACAGTCGTGGGCTCGACCTTTCTCATGCGGACATTCTAAAGTCGGAAATCGTTGGAAGGATTCCTGTCGCTGAGCAGGATGAGTATGGTGATCGGTGGGAGGAGACGGAAGATCTTCTTGGCCGAGACGCGTTTGCTGATCTCTTCTCACACATTCGTACTGTCTACCGCAAGTTGAAACTGAAAGGTACGGTACTTAGCGAGTTTCGACATTATGTGATGTCTGAGGTAACGGATCCAAAGCTACTCATTGATCAGGTTATCGTCCCTTATGCGACAGCATTCGGTGAGATAAAGGAAGCAGATTACGAAAGTTCGGCAGGGGCTGAAAAGGTCAATGAATTACTCCGTTGGCTAGGCCAGATTGATAACGCCGACTGGCTTCACTCCGCAATTCTTTACCACGCAAACCACTCCGATAATACAGCTAAACTGACGAGTTTCCTCGAACATCTCGAGCGACTGGCTTCTGCAATGATGCTCACAAGAGTCTCGATTAATGAAAGGATAGAACGTTACGCAAAAGTCATCACCTCAATTCAGGCGAAAGAAGATTTATCTTCGGTGAATTCTCCACTCCAGTTATCTGACAATGAAAAGTCAGCCGCGCGAGAGGTTCTGGATGGCGATGTGCATAATCTACTCCCAATAGTTCGAAAGCACGTGACAATGAGGTTAGACTCTGCGCTATCTGGTGGAGGAGCAACTTACGACCATGCAATCGTGACGATTGAGCATGTCCTTCCTCAAAATCCAAAGGTAGGAAGCCAATGGGAGACATGGTTCCCCAACCCTGCTACTAGATCGCAGTGGGTTCACCGGCTTGGTAATCTCGCACTGCTCAGTCGCAGGAAGAATAGCAGCGCTAGCAATTACGACTTTGACAAGAAGAAAGAAAGTTATTTCAGAAAGGATGGTATGTCTCCTTTCCAAATCACAACTCAGGTAATCTCAGAGCCGGAGTGGACCGAAAGTATCTTGAAGTCGAGACAGGCTATGTTGCTGAATAAATTGCTGGAAGTGTGGCAGCTCGCGTGATTGACATTGATCCATTCCCTCCATAGTGCATCAATCGTCACGAATTATGGTCCATTGGTGAATTTACGAGAGACTCATCAAGAACCATTTCGTAGGAGATTGGTCGTCTCGGCTCTTAACTTTAGTTTAAGCACAGAACTTATATTCGCGGTGCCAGGCGAGGTGCTGTGGATCGGGCCACAGTTTTGTGTTGGATGGCAAAGCGATTTGGACACCATGGAAGTCTCGCAATGACTTCTGGTCACGTGTGTCTTCATCAAAGGACGAATGAGCGACAATGACTCGGTAATCATCGTCTAGCGACCAGAGGCCTTGGTCGAACATCCAGTGAGCATTTTTGCAGAGCGCGATCCCGTTCTTGGGATCGTTATTGCGTGACTCTGAGAACTGGTGGATGTGTGCCGCATCGATAATCGATGCACCGTCAATGGTCGTAACTCGGTAGCCAGTCAGTGCGCAGGTGTAGTTGTAAGTGGCAACGATATCCAGGCGGAACCGAACATCTCGTCCGCTCTGGTACGAAGAATCACTTTCGCAAACGGTGGAGTTCGTATTCGCCAAGTCTGCGATTGAGATGTTGACCAGACTAGCCAATGCCACTTGCTCGGTTGGTTCGAAATACGAGCGAATCAGGATAGCTCTCGCCATCGATCGGAATTCAGCGGACTGGGAAAGAGTGTAAAGCTCGTCATTGATTTGCACGAACTGCGTTGCCTTTGGATCAAGAGATGGCGTCCCGACTTTTGTGAAGGCGGCCCAAACCCCATCTGATGACAGGTGAAAAAACGGCAGCCGGATGTCCATCCGCTGAGTCCGGCGATGTGCGACGATCGTACCGAACTGGCTGAAACGGAACGCACGCTCTGGCGTGAGTTTCAGTATTGGGCTTTGTAGATCGCCATTCTCGATCATCTCCAGAACAACGAGCAGCAGCAGTGGCTTATCCGGTGCCAACCCTTGTGAGCGATTGACCCGAAGCTTTCCTAATGTCGCCAGCCATTGAACTTGCGAATCCACGTTTTGCTGTCTCTTCCGGTGAAGTCATTGCCAGATGGTTATTGAGTTGCCACATAAAGACCCAAGTATATCAACTTGAAGTCAGGCCGCTTTAAGCGAGTAGTGCCTAAGCAAGCCACCGAGAAGTTCTTTACAGCGGATGCTCAACAGTGGAATCGTGTCGGATTCGATTGATTGTTTCTTCGACTTCGTTTTGCGTTTGTCCTTGGTCCCGTATCGCTGGGATGGCGAAAGAGTACTCTCAGCGGACAAATTCCGATGGGTATCAACCTCAACGAATACGGCGAGATCGCAATTCTATCATGCCGCGGATCAAGCGTCAGTCGATTTTTTCCAGGATGTCACGAAACTCCGTTGATCGCCGTTTTCTGGTGCGGCGCGATCACAGTAGGACGGCAGCTCGTAAAGATGTCGCCTCGCCCCGCAGTCCGCAACTTCGTCAACTTTCCCGGGTGAGTAAATTCGATAAACTACAAGTATGACGAAAAGCGATCCAACTCCAAACCCTGGACCAAATCAGAAACCCTGTCCAACGCCCGAACCAGCTTGCCCGGTTTGTGGCGGACATCTGATGCACATTCGCGGCAAGCTGCAATGCTCGGCTTGCCACCGAATCTGTGAAACATGCTGCGAGGGTAGTCGTGGGTAAAGCAAAGGTGGATTGTGGCTTCACTTGGTGATTTTATCATTCGACTCTGCGACATCGGTTTCGGTACGATCGAATCGATGCGGCGCTGGCTGGGGCGTCCCCATGTGGAAACGATCTCGACGGATGAGCTGCGCAGTCTTCTGGTCGGCGGCGATCAATCATTGGCGTTGATAGATGTACGCGGCAAATCGGAACAAGCGGTATCTAAAATTCCCGGCGCGATCACGCAACGGGAATACGAAGCAGACCCTGAGTCGTTTGCGCACAAGAAACTCATCGTCTACTGCACCGTCGGAGGACGCAGTTCGGTGTTGTACCAATCGCTTGTGTTTTTCAACAAGTGATTGAAGTGCTTATCACTCACAATACAAAACGCATTGAGCACTTCATGTTTAATCGTTTGAATCACGCGTTCTACGTGAGCTTGCAGGTTCGGTGATCGCACCGGTATTTTCTTGATCTTACAGTCGGGGGAAGTAAACACGGCGTCAAATGTGTCCGTGTACTTGCAGTCGCGATCACGCATGAGCGTTTTGCATTTCAATCTTTCGTCCTCCATGTGCATTTGGAAATTGCGCCCCTGCTGAGTTGTCCATTGCCCGCTTGGATTTTCGGTACACGGTGAGATCCAGATTCGCCGCGAACCAAGATGAATGAAGACCAGAAAGTAGACATCGA
>JAYVSE010000195.1:0-3141 GCA_043775635.1 Planctomycetaceae bacterium
CGCGTGCCCAACGGGCCGCGAGCCTCGCGCGGGGCGTTGCCCACACGGTTTAACGACAAAATCGCCAAGCAAGGTTATTTAATTCTCGGAGCACTAGCACCAATCCACCTCGATCCCATTTTGATCAATGAATAACACAGCACGGTTTCTTTTCATTGCTTTGGCGATGCTTTTCGGGAATCGATGCATCGGCGATGAGCCAACGTTCGGGCCGGATTTCCCCGATCTCGATTCCGATGCAACTGGCCAGTGGTGGCTACAAAAAGGTAACAAGCCGCCGCGATTGATGGTCGAGCGAGATCAAGTGATCGGATTCGCTGTATACACCCACGATCGCGGCGTACTAAAGCTGACAGCGCAATTGTATCCGCTGCTTGCTGATGAATCGCGGGACGTCCTGTTGGACGTGAAACGCGATGACCAGTGGCAACAGGTTGCCTTGCAAAAAGTGATCGAGCCCGGCTGGAGCGCCCACTTTCGAATCGAAAAATGGGACTGTACCGTAGATGTTCCCTATCGTTTGCGTCATGGCGACAAAGCAACGTTTGAAGGGTTGATTCGCCGCGATCCGATCGATAAAGACACAATCGTCGTGGCGTCAATGTCATGCAACTCCAGTCGCACGCCTGGGCCACGTCCACAGATCATCGACAATTTAAAGCTGCTTGATCCAGACTTGATGTTCTTCGCTGGTGACCAGTCGTATCACCATACCCAACACACCTTTGGATGGCTTGAATTCGGTATTCAGTTTCGCGAACTGCTGCGTGACCGTCCGGTAGTCACGATCCCAGATGACCATGACGTCGGCCATCCAAACCTTTGGGGCGAAGAAGGCAAGAAATCGAACAGCCCTGAAGGTGCAGACGGTGGTTACTATTTTCCTCCCAAGTACGTGCAGATGGTCGAGCGTTGTCAAACGTGGCACTTACCTGATCCTGTCGACCCCGCGCCCGTGCAGCGTGGAATCGGAGTCTACTTCACCAACCTGCACGTTGGTGGGATTGATTTCGCAATCATCGAAGACCGTAAGTTCAAGACCGGACCCGAGGGCAAGATCCCAAAAATGGGTCCGCGTCCTGACCATATCAACGATCCAGACTATAAGCGTTCTTCGGTTGACGTCCCTGGTTTGCAATTGCTTGGTGAGCGTCAAGAAAAGTTCCTTGCCTCATGGAATGAAGAATGGTCGGGTACCGAAATGAAATGCGTTTTATCGCAAACTGCATTTTGCGGTGCGGTCCATTTGCATGGGCGTCTCACATTTGCGGCGATCAGCACCTTGCCGTCGTTGTCAAACACGTTATCGACTCACCGTCGGATGGTCCCTACGCATTTACCAGCCCTGCGATCGTCAATACGATCTATGGCCGCTGGTGGCATCCGCTGGATCAACAAGCGGGCGGGAACCCAGTTCCAGATTCGCCTCTGCCCTGGACCGGCGAGTACGAAGATGGTCTTGGCAATCTGATTCGCATGCTCACGTACGCCAAGCCCGTTGATACAAAAGTAGAAACATTGCGTGGCGATGGTTTTGGAATCGTGAGATTCAATAAACGCGACCAAACAACGACGTTTGAGGCGTGGCCGCGGTTTTCTGATGTTCGCACCGGTGACAATGCCCAATACCCAGGCTGGCCCATTACCGTCTCGATGCGGGACAACGATGGCCGAAAAGTGATCGGCTACCTTCCTGAACTGATCACTTCCGATGGCCAGCATCCCGTTGTCCAAGGCGTTGAAGACGCCTCGGGAGAAATCTTGTATACCGTTCGCGCTCGCGGTGCGTCGTTTCGCCCACCTGTGTATCGTGCTGGCACCTACACGATTAAGGCCCAAGGATCGACCCAGCCAAAAAACGATCAAACGGCTCAATCCGGTTGCCATTGGCGAAACCGCTCGCATTGAATTGTGGTAATCTTTGCGAATGGACCACTCTTTGTTTGCAATGATTTGTTGCCAAAACGGCGCTCAATCCGCCGTTCTAGCCGAAGTTGAACGCGACGGTTGGAGGCTGGCGTTTTCACGGCCTGGCTTTGTGACCGTCAAAAATGACAGACCGACTGACCGCTTGCCTCGCGGTGTCTTCGTTCGTACCGCGTCTTGGTCCATCGGAAAAGCATCGGGCAGCGACTCTGCGGCCATGATCGCCGATGTCGCCAAGGCAATTCAGAAATCTAAACTAACCTTCGACCAACTTCATGTCTGGCCGCGCGACCGCGTTCCGATCGGCAAATTTGGGTTTGAGCCTGGTGCGGACGAAGTGACGATTGCGATCGCTGGTGCGATTGCCTACGGCCTGCCAAGAACACAACTGCGCAATCCGATCCCTAACCAACTTGCCAAGCCGGGCGAAAAGGTCCTCGACGTCGTTCTCGTCGATCCGGCCAATTGGTGGATCGGCTGGCACGACGTTCCTAAGTCAGCAGCGAAACGAGGGACCGCGCATTTGTCTTCAACATCATGGCCCGGTGGAGTGCAGCCGATCATCCCCACGGTCCCGGTTATTTCTCGCGCCTATTTCAAAGCAGCCGAAGCGATTGCCTGGAGTGGTTTTGAATTGTCGAGCGGTGATTTGGCTGTCGAAGTGGGAAGCTCGCCAGGCGGTGCTTGTGGACGTTTGCTTGAACTTGGGCTGCGCGTGATCGGAATCGACCCAGGTGACATGGACGAGGTCATCGTTGAACATCCAAACTTCAAACACATTCGCGCTCGCGCTGGCGATATACCAAGACGCGAGTTTCGTGGTGCGAAGTGGTTATTTGTCGACAGCAATGTCCGACCTGATCAATCGCTGTCCACCGTTGAAAATATTGTCACCAGTCGAGATACAAGCATTGAGGGCATGATCTTGACGCTCAAGCTTGGCGGATTTGAGCATGCCGATCGAATACCAGGTTGGATCAAACAGGTCAAATCCTGGGGCGCAGGCGACATTCGCGTTCGTAACTTGGCGCGCGGTAAAATAGAAGTCTGCTTAGCCGCAAAAATGATCCCGCAGTGAGTAATATAAAAGGGAACACTTGGCTCCACCGGCCTCTCGAAGCCGCTTAGATACTAGCATTCGACGAGGAGCAGGTCGCCGTTGCTTTTCCGGTTTGAATTGAATCAGCAACTCTTGTTTGTCGTGTTTGATACGAT
>JAYVSE010000196.1:0-44500 GCA_043775635.1 Planctomycetaceae bacterium
ACCTATATTCTGGCTTACAATTTGATCCGGGTGGCGATGTGTGATGCAGCCAAAATTGGCAACGTGAAGCCTCGCGATTTGAGTTTCAAGAATGCCAAAGATTCTTGGCTTCAACTTGGCCAAGACGGCACTGAACTCAACGACGAAGATGAAAGTCCCTCGCGCCCAGGAAAAAGCCGAGCTTTTCCCTTAAGCTTGCGACATTCGTGGCATTCCCGGTTCGGAGGCATCAACTGACAGCGACTAAGTTTTGATCTGCCGCTTACCTGACAAAAAAGTCAAGGCTACCTGCGGTGCCAATTGCGTTGATACAATGCACTGAAGTCAGTTCGACAACTAATCAGCTTCTGGTTAAACGGCGGAATAATGGACGCGATCGATATTCTCGGGGCACTACTGGGACGAAAGACTCAACAAGGCGGTTCGGGCGGGCAGATTTTGAAGGATCAATTGGGTGGCAATCGGCCTGCGGCGCCTTCGACTTCCACTGATTCGCGTCGCCCGCAACGCCCGATGACCGTCGAGGAATCCGCAAAAAACCTCGAAGATCTGTTGAACGTTGCAACCGATCAACAAGCTAGCCGACGCCAAACCGGTGATGCCGAAATCGACTTCTTGCGAAAGGAGTTTTCGTCGCCGTTGAACGTTCGCGAGCTCGCTTGGTCGATTCCGCTTGGGATGGAAGATCAAGCCTACGCAATCTCGCTCATTGCCATCAATCTCGATGAACAAAGCGAAGCACAATACTTGGGCGAACTTGCACACGGCCTGCGACTGACACCGGATCGATGCAACGAAATTCACCGCCAATACGGTGCGCCTGAAATTTTTCGATGAAAACAATACAGCGGCGTCCAAACCATCGATTGAAAAGGAGCTTGCCTTGACTTACCAACGTTGTCTGCTCGTGATCAGCTTATTGACCTGTCTCGTCACGTCGGCATTTGCCGTCGGGCCACGCGATTCCCAATGGAAAACAGTTGAAGACGCAATGGCAAAAGGACTACCCAAAACAGCGATTGAAAAACTCGGCCCCATCATCGAGCAATCGCTTCGTGACAAATCTTACGCGGAAGCAATCAAAGCGATCAGCCAAAAGATTTCGCTGGAAGGTGAAATCGAAGGCAGCAAGCCGGAGGAAAAGGTCACGCGGATGCTGACCGCGATCGAAAAGGCCCCCGCCGAAATGCAGCCGGTGATGGAAGCGATTTTGGCCAATTGGTATTGGAGCTACTTTCAGCAGAATCAATGGCGGTTCATGCAGCGAACGCAAACGGCAGCTCCGCCAAGCGATGGTTTTACGACTTGGGATCTATCGCGGATTCTTGACGAAATCGACAAGCGATTCCAAAAAGCACTCGCGGCCGCTGATGTATTGAAAAAAACTCCGATCGCTGAATATGACCCACTACTGCAGAAAGGAAACTCGCCCGATGCGTATCGACCCACACTCTACGATTTCCTTGCTCACAATGCGATTGAGTTCTATTCAGCGGGTGAACAAGCCGGTGCGAAGGCCGAAGACGCATTTATCCTGGAAGCTGACAGTCCGATTTTTTCTTCGGTTGACGACTTCGTTGCTTGGAATCCTGAATCGACCGACGGCGAATCAGCGACGCTAAAGGCGATTCGTTTGTTTCAGGAATTGCTTTTGTTTCATCGAGCCGATCAAGACAAATCCGCTTGGTTAGACGCGGATCTATTGCGATTGAATTTCGGCAACAACTATGCGTCTGGAGTCGAAAAAACCGCGAGGTATAAAGCAGCCCTGAAACAGTTTGCTGATAAAAACACGGACCATGCGATCTCAGCGAGAGCGCTCAGCGACTTGGCCACCGTCGTGCATGGTGAAGGCGACTTTGCAGAAGCGCACAAGATCGCATCGGAAGGAATGGCCCGCTTTGCAGACAGTCCTGGCGCTCGCCGCTGCTTTAACTTGATTCAGCAAATCGAAGCACGCTCATGCCAAATCAGCACCGAACGCGTTTGGAACAAGCCGCTACCGACGATTGACGTTCGTTATCGCAATCTGACCAAAGTTTATTTCAAAGTTGTATTTCTTGATTTCGAAGCTTTCGTCGTTTCGGACCTTTGGAGTCCTGAACAATTGGATGAACAGCAACGCCGTGAACTGCTTTCCCAAAAACCGATAAAGGCTTGGTCCGCCGACTTGCCTGCCACACCAAATTTCATGGAACGAGTCGAGTCATTAGCGGCCCCAACCGATTTAAAGCCAGGTTCCTATTTCTTGATCGCTAGCCATAACGAGCGATTTATCGAAGATGACAACCAGCTTTCCTTGGCCGAGTTTTGGGTCAGCGAACTCGCTTTGGTGCTCAGGCAGAGTACCGCCCCTAGTTCTGACGACGCTGGTACTAACGTCGCTGGTACTAACGATGCTGGCACCGAAGGGAATGTCGAAGGTTTTGTACTCAACGCCATCACCGGCGAGCCGATTTCGGGTGCCAATGTCCGGACTTGGAGCCACGATGGTGGTCAACCGCGTAGACGCCTTTCAGCGGTAAAAACGGATAAGAACGGACGGTTTCGAGTCGGCGGGACTGAACGTAACTCGTTGGTATTTCACGCATCCGTCGGCGGACAAACCTTGTCGTCCAAACATCATGTCCAAAATCAACAATGGGGCCCGCGTCAAGTCGTGGATGAACGTACTGTCTTCTTTACCGATAGAGCTCTGTACCGACCCGGACAAACGATTCACTACAAAGGAATTTGCGTCGCAGTCGATCCAGAACGCGACAATTACAAAACGATCCCCGACCGTCCGGTGACCGTTGTTTTCCTAGATGTAAACGGCAATGAGATCGAACGTGTTTCCCATCGCAGCAATGACTACGGCAGCTTCAGTGGCAGCGTCACCGCGCCTCGCGATCGATTGATGGGGCAAATGTCGATTCGCATTGACGGTACTCCATTTGGCGCAACAAGCGTTACGGTCGAGGAATACAAGCGTCCGAAATTTCAGGTCTCACTAGACGCACCCACGGAAGCGCCGCGGCTCAACAGTGAAGTCAAACTGCAAGGCAAAGGGGTTTCGTATACCGGTGCAGCCGTTGACGGTGCCAAGGTTCGCTGGCGCGTTGTACGCCAAGTGCGTTATCCGATTTGGTGGTATTGGCGATGTTGGTGGATGCCGCAACGATCGGATTCCGGTCAAGAAATTGCACATGGCACCACCGTCACACAGGCCAACGGAACCTTTGATGTTCAGTTCACTGCTAAGCCAGATCCGACGGCATCCAAAGAGGGCGAGCCGACGTTCAATTTTACTATCTATGCGGATGTGATCGACACGAGCGGCGAAACACGATCTGCCCAGCGAAGCGTGGTCGTCGGCTTCACTGCCCTGAAGGCCGCACTGACTGCGAACGAATGGCAAACGAGCAAAACGCCTGTTGAGATTTCTCTTCGCACGACAACGCTCGATGGCGAAGGCCAGTCAACCGAAGGGGTGCTGAAAATTTATGCGGTCAAGCAGCCGGAAAAGGTGGTCCGTCAGTCGCTTACCGGCGGCCAATTCGTCGGTGGATTCGGCGGCGATCTCAATCCCCAAGAGGCACCGGCGAGCGATCCAGCCAATCCGAACTCCTGGCCATTGGGCGATGTCGTTTTCGAGCAAGCACTGAAAACCGATGCGGGTGGAAACACCAAAGCAACTGTAAAACTCGAAACCGGAATGTACCGCGCCAAATATGAAGCCAAGGATCGTTTTGGCAAGACGCTCGCGGCAGAGTTGCCAATGCAGGTCATCGACCCTGATGCCAAGAAGCTGACGCTGAAAGTCGCAAACTTGGTTGCGTCGCCGAAATCATCGGTTGAACCTGGCGAAGAATTTGTTTGCGTTTGGGGCAGTGGTTATGACACTGCGCGAGCGTTTGTCGAAGTGGAACATCGCGGCAAGTTGTTGCAGAGCTACTGGACCGAACCGGGCACGACGCAAGTTGCGGTGAAGCAAAAAGTAACTGAAACAATGCGGGGTGGTTTTACGCTGCGCATTACCATGGTCCGCGAGAATCGAGCCTACTTGCATTCGGAAATCGTCAATGTGCCATGGAGCAATAAGAAACTGTCATTCAAATGGGAGCACTTTGTTTCCAAACTCGAGCCAGCGAAAAAGGAGACCTGGACGCTGGTGATCACGGGATCGGGTGCCAAGCAAGCGGCGGCCGAGTTGGTCGCCGCGCTCTACGATGCGTCACTGGATGCATTTCAGCCACATGAATGGATGGATGGATTTAACAGTCTGTTTCGATTCGAGCAATCGAGTCTGCAAACTTTTTTTGAAAACGAACTTTCGCAGCTTCAAATTGTTTCCCATCAATGGATGGTTGCCCAGAAAGATGGCAGTCTGACTTATAGAACATTTCTGTACCAAATCGCCGAAGGTGGCATTGGGCCACGGATGTACAACCGTGGCTTCATGGGTGGTGGTGCTGGTGGCATGGGTGGCATGCCCGTGCCGATGGCAGCAGCCGAAATGGCCGTCGATTTCGCATCCATGGCTGGCGGGATGGCTGACAAGCATGCATTACCTGCGGGCGTGACACCGCTGAGGGCGATGTTGATTGACGCTTCGGATAGTGACGCGGGAGGCCTAGTCGGCAATGACGTAAACGCGCCAACTCAACCTGATTTAAGTAAGGTATCTGCTCGCAAAAATCTCAACGAGACCGCGTTTTTTTTTCCGCACCTGATCGCTGGTGACGATGGGACAGTCAGAATCGAATTCACGATGCCGGAAGCATTGACCGAGTGGAAATTCCTTAGCTTCGCCCATGACAAAGACCTTCGTTCCGGGCTGTTAACCGATAAAGTCGTTACGGCCAAAGATCTGATGGTCCAGCCCAACCCACCTCGCTTCATTCGCGAAGGCGACGTGATTGAATTCACGGCCAAAGTAAGCAATCAATCGCCTACCATTCAAACCGGTACGGCAATGCTTAGCCTGATGGACGCTCGCACCAACCAATCGGTCGACGATCGAATTGGCAATGACAACCGTGAGCTGTCTTTTGAAATCCCTGCCGGTGAATCGAAATCGTTGTCATGGCGCTTGACCGTTCCCGATGACCTTGGGTTTTTGACCTACCGTATCGTAGGTTCGACTGGAAAATTGTCGGATGGCGAGGAAGGTTTCTTGCCGGTGTTGTCGCGACGGATTCTCGTGACCGAATCATTGCCGCTGCCAATTCGCGGCAAGCAAACCAAACAATTCGATTTCACCAAACTCAGCAAGTCAGCCGAGTCCGATACGCTCAAGCATCAATCGTTGACCGTACAGATGGTTTCCAATCCATTTTGGTACGCGGTGCTGGCGCTGCCGTACTTGATGGAATTCCCACATGAATGCAGCGAGCAAACGTTCAGTCGCTTGTATGCCAATGCACTCGCCAAGCACATCGCATCCAGCGACCCAAAAATCCACCGTGTGTTCGAACAGTGGCGAGGTACGCCAGCGCTCGATAGCCCCTTGGTCAAGAACCAAGATTTGAAATCGGTGATGATCGAAGAAACGCCCTGGCTGCAGCAGGCCGAATCGGAGAGCCAATCGCGACGCAATGTTGGCGTGTTGTTTGATGACAATCGCCTTAACGATGAAACCGCTCGATTGCTGTTTAAGCTGAGCGAGATGCAGTTGGAAGATGGCGCCTGGCCGTGGTTTCCCGGTGGTCCAGCCAATGATTACATCACGCTGTATATCACCACAGGTTTTGGACGCTTGCGGCATCTCGGTGTCGAGATCGATTCCACTGCGGCATTGAAGTCGTTGACGCGTTTGGATACATGGGTAACGGAACAACACAACCGCATTCCAGTCGTGCATCGCGACAAAAATCAACTCACATCGACGATTGCGTTGTACCTGTACGGTCGCAGTTTCTTTCTCGATGATCAACCGATCGGCGATGATCATAAAGCAGCCGTCAACTATTGGCTGGGGCAAGCGAAAACGCATTGGCTTGAGCTCGGCAATCGGCAATCGCAAGGACATTTAGCGATTGCGTTAAAACGGTTTGGTGAATTAAATACCGCCAACGAAATCATGGCTTCAATCAAAGAACACTCGGTCAGCAGCGAAGAAATGGGGATGTATTGGCGGGACCAAGAACATTCGTGGTGGTGGTATCACGCTCCGATCGAGACACAAGCGTTGATGATTGAAGCGTTCGATGAAGTAGTGAACGATCAAGTCGCCGTTGAAGACTGCAAGGTTTGGTTGCTCAAGCAAAAACAAACGCAAGATTGGAAAACAACCAAAGCAACCGCAGACGCGGTCTATGCGTTACTCCTTCGCGGCAGCGACCTACTGTCGTCTGATGAATTAGTGGAAATCACGTTGGGCGGGCAAACACTGAAGCCAGCGAACGTCGAAGCAGGCACCGGCTTTTATGAACAGCGTTTTTCCGGTAGCGATATTAAGTCCACGCAAAGCCAGATAATGGTCAAGAAGGCCGATGACGGTGTCGCTTGGGGAAGTGTTCATTGGCAATACTTCGAAGAGATGAGCAAGGTGACGCCGTATGAAGGCACTCCGCTTAAGTTGACCAAGCAGATTTATACAAAGCAGGCCAGCAAGAAAGGACCAGAACTGCAGCTTGTCAGCGGTGCGGTCGAGGTTGGTGACGAGTTAGTTGTCCGCATTGTTTTGCAATCGGATCGCGACATGGAATATGTGCACTTGAAAGATTATCGAGGCAGCGGCACCGAGCCGGTCAACGTGTTGTCGCAATACAAGTATCAAGATGGCCTAGGGTATTACGAATCGACTCGCGACACCGCCAGTCATTTTTTTATCGATTATTTGCCCAAAGGAACGTATGTATTCGAGTACTCAACTCGCGTGCAACTGCGAGGCCAGTATCAAACAGGCGTCGCCAGTATTCAATGCATGTACGCTCCCGAGTTCAACAGCCATTCGGAAAGTTTACCGTTGGAAGTGAAGTAGATTCGTTTAATCGAGCATCAGATAAATATTTACCGGCAAGTACAAGCGAGTTGGCGCAACGATACGGAGGAAGACTCGGCGAAAGCCCAATGTTCGTCATTTGTCAGCGGCCATTCGTTCAGAGCACGCTTGACGAGGTTGACGTAGTCGTGTTATTTTCTCGTACCAATGAAATTGGTATCCAGCTCGGGGGATTAGCTCAGTTGGGAGAGCGCTTGCATGGCATGCAAGAGGTCATCGGTTCAAGTCCGTTATCCTCCATGGCTAGAGGTACGTAAACACCGGAAAAAACAGTGTTTTGTCCCGTGTTTACTGAGGTTTCTGCATTTCCTTGCGTGCTTGATGCGGCTCCTTGCGGTGCCAAAGTGGCACGGTTTTTCATTCAACCGTGCCGTTTTTCGTGCCGCGCTCTTGAAATCTGCTTCGATTCTTTCCTCAGGCCCCTTTGGCGAGCAGCAAATCGAAGACGAGTCGCTGGAACTTGGCGGCCAACTCGGGACTGTTCAGATACTGCGTCATTTGGTTCTGATGCGCCTCGCCACTGCTCATCACGGCGTCATCAACGGCCTCAGCAAAGTCGCCGAGCAGTGCTTGTTCGGGTGAGTTGTTTTCAATCTGATGCATCACCCGTTGGTTCTCATTGACCTTGTCGCGAATTGTGTACAGGTAATTCACCAGGTCCTTGTCGGTCAACTGGTCAGTGACGAACAGTTCGTTCAACCGAGTGATGATCTGCGACAGCATCTCCTCCTTCTTCGATCTCGCCTTTCCGCTGCCAAGGTCAGATGACACTTGCAGCCCTTCTCCGCCTTCTTTCACCAAGGTCAAATCTTGCTGCTTGATCTTGGACAATCGGTAATGACTGAGGGCAACGGACGTCAGGTCGATTGGATCATCCTGCGGAGCTTCTTCTCGCAACAGCGGTGCCAGATGCCTTGCGAAGAGGCTGAGCCGTTCCAAGTCGGTACTGTCATAGTCGACAATCTGTGACATGAATTCGTAGTAGCGAGTGAACGATACCAAATCCGCCTTGAACATGCCGAGTGCATCAAGTTCTTTCTTTGCCTCATTCATCTCGCCTTCCGCATTGGCGATGAAGGTCGGATCACTTAGTTTCTTGGCATGGTCGTACAGCTTCTTGTGCTTCTCAAACTCACCGCGTGCCGTTTGGTAGCGATGCTGCCAGCGATCGACGGCGGGCCGACAAACGTTGCTGATCGCGGCGTTGCTCTTGCTCTTCAGAAAAAACACTTCGCTAAACTGGGTCACTTCGGACCATAAAAAAATGCCCGCTGCTCGCAACTTGTCGCGCAGTTCGTGACGAAGCACACCCAGCGTGCCGAACGTGCGCAGTGACTTGTCGCTCGCCTGCGGATCGGCCTTGGCAAGCTGCGACGCAAGCTTGTCGATGAATGCCTGCTCAGCGTTACCTGGATAAAGCTTCTCGTACTTTTCCCAGCTCTTGGGCTGAGTCGTTTTGACGTACGCGAGGCAATCTTCGGTGTACAGGGCCAGCTTGCGGTCATACTTCGCCGGATCGCCAAGCTTCCAACCGCCAGCGAGCATCTGGTTAATGATGTCGTGCTGGAAAGCGGCTTCTTTGGGATTAGCGGTCATGGCGTGCGCCCCGATGAATGACCGCAAGTGCGAATTGCGATGAAATAAGCAAGTCGTTATTGATCCTAGACTTACGGAGTACGGAGCTTGGCCACAGGGCTTTAAATGAAATAGAGATCACGCTTATAGGGGCAAGAACCTTGCAAATCTTTTCCCAAACATTGACTGTCGACTCAGCCATCTCAACCTGGCATGCCAGTTTGCAACTCAAACACCATATTCCAGAGCTGATCGATATCGCCCTGTTCGATCAATTCGATCGGAGTAAGGCCATCAAACGATTCGTTAGGCGTCTGAAACCATTTGCCTAAGCAATCGCGATCGACAACTTCCGACAGTGCCTCGCACAACTTGTAGACCTCGTTGTAGGGACGTTTGAGCTTATTGATGCTATCCCCGCCCGCCTCTACGTCAGCGATGGTTCGCTCGGCAACGTTCACAATTTTTCCAAACGTAGGACGAGGCATTTGCAGGCGAGCTCGCAACTCTAGCTTTTGAGTGCTACCGTCTTGAATCAGACCGCTGCCTTTCAGGCCGGTGATCCTACGAACCAACGCTACGCTGGATTTCGCAGCAGTCTTTTTGGGCGAACTCTTTGCCGTTGCCGCTCGCTTCGTCGCGACTTTTTGTGCGTGTGCTTTATTTACTGCGATTGTCTTCGTTGCCATCGTTGGTCTCCTCGTTTCAATCCTATCGGACGCGGTGCGCCTGGCAAGTACCAAATCCTGCAATTTTGCAGGATACGAATTTGTCTACAAAATGGTAACCCGACGCGTAAGCGAGGAATTTTCATGGACCGAGTTGGAATTCGCCGTGCTACCTCGCTTACTCGTCGGTTTTCCTGTCTTGCCCGTCAAGCGTGTATCGCACCACTTGATCGAGACCTTCGTCGTTAAACACCCATCGAATACTTCCGCGTTCTGCCCACCAGTTGTCGGAAATCTCAGGTAATGCATTTTCTTTTAGTCTTCGAGTGCACCATGCTTTCAAATCAGCACGAACTTTTTTCGGTGGAGTCTCAAACGTACCGACCACTGCATGCAAATGGTTCGTTCGACAATTGACCGCGTGACAAATCCACTTGCGATGATCGCATGTTTCGCGAACCTGGTTCTCAACGATTTTTCGTTGATGAGGACGCAGGATCTTTGCGTCTTCCGTCATTTTTGCAGCCGCTTCCAATTCGCGCACCGGATCAGGCATTTTCCAACCTTTGTGATATTCGATCCAGCCACGCTGATCGCCAGGAAGCCAAGTTCCATAGGTTGCAATGGTAATAAAGAAAGCAATGGGACTGTCCACTAGATGCCACCTCTGGCAACCCGACGCGTAAGCGAGGCGAACGCACAGAATGGCAAAGTGCATCCTCGCTTACGCGTCGGGTTACCATTTTCGGCGTTCATACGACCTCCGTTTCCGCATTATACTGCGTACGATCCGTTGCTAAGGCAAACAAGTATGCGGTCAGCAGGTCCATGAAATGCTCCGCTTGGTAACCCGATGCGTAAGCAACGCTCCCCTGTCGATACCAGTATATCCTCGCTTACGCGTCGGGTTACCATGATGCGCCCTCCATTTCGGCTTCGAGTGGGCGATCAGTGGCAGGAAGCTTCCAGTCACGCACGTCGATCTTGCCAGTGACCGCAGCGGAGATGAGTGCGGTGCGACGTTCTTGGAGAAGCTCAACAAGCAACTCACTCTTTTGTTCGATTAGCTTCATGCGTTCGAGCACATAGACAAGGTGTTTCGCAATCTCGACTTGCTCTTCCGGCGGCGGCCATGCCCATATAGCGCCCGATATGCGTTCAACATTCAAATTTTCTTGGGTGCTCACGACTGCGACACTGTCGAGATACTGCTTGAGCGCCTGAAACGCGTAGAACAAGTATTCTGCGCCTTTCTCGCCATACTTCGGGTAGAACCCAACGATGCTATCGGGGAAACAGGCGACAAAATCGAGGATCGCGACGGAGCCGGTTTTCGCACCCGTAATGACCATACACAAGGTTCCTTTTGGGAACTCGCGACTGATCAAGAAACCTTTGTCGTTAAGTGTTTGAGTGTACTCGGTTATGAATTTACTGCTGTTCGATACGTCACCTGTTTGGATGAAAGGGTGTCGCCCTCCGTAAAATCGCGGCTCGTTTCGCGGACGATACGTAAACTTGCCACGATAAATCTGCGTTTGGTGACCAACTTTGCTCACTTTCCAATGTTTCGGCACCATTCCCAACCACTCGACGCCGGAATCTCGCATGGGAGCGTTGGGGTTCAAGCCTTTGGTGACCGCATGACTAATGACGGCCTGACGTTTCTCACCGAGCAACGCGATGAGCTGCTGCTGCTTCTCAATCAACGCATCAATCTTCGCCGTCTCGTAGTCCAAAAACGCCGCGATTTGCTGCTGCTCGGCGAGCGGTGGGTACGGAATTTTGAGCGTGCCGAAGTCCGTATAGGAGATTGCCTTCCCGTCACGCAGGCCATCCGTGGTTGACTGAAGGGCAGCAACAAAAGGTCCGCTCTTAAACAGGAACTTATAGTACTCGTTGGCAATGTTTTTTCTTGCTGCCAAGACGGTGTACGCCGGTGATACGCATCCAGCGTACGCACTGTATTCGATGCCACCCTCAAAGCTGCGAAGGCTAATGACAAAATCACCCTTCTCGACGTGGCGAAACGTAGAAGTTCCTTTCAACGCAAGCATAACTTTGGCGTCATTCATTTCCATCATCAGTTTTTGTGGAATGACACCGTATTGCTGGCTTGCCGCCAGTTGATCATCGTCGATACTGCTGGGCTCGCGTCTATTCGCAAAGACTCGTTTGCCCTCGAATAGCTCCCATTTTGCTGGGAGTTCTGGCAGCCAATGCGCATCGATTTGTGCGTTTCGGCTCTTTCTTGTTCGACAGAATCCAGACGTAGGTCGCGATACCGGTGTTGTAAAACATGTCGGTGGGCAGCGCGACGATCGCTTCCAACAGATCGCTTTCCAGGATGTGACGCCGGATTTCGCTTTCACCGCTCCCTGCACCGCCGGTGAACAGCGGTGATCCGTTCAAGATGATGCCGATGCGTCCACCGTTGTTCTGAGTCCCTCGCTCACGCTTCGGGTTACCATTGTTTGCCTGGTAACCCGACGCGTCAGCGAGGCTCCCGCCATCGTAGTCGCGCATCTTGCTGATCAGATGCATCAGGAACAGCAGCGATCCGTCGCTAACACGTGGCAGCCCCGGTCCAAAGCGCCCATCAAAACCTTTCAGCTTGTGTTCGTCGCTGATGGGTCCTTCGACTTTCTTCCAGTCGACGCCGAAAGGCGGATTGGAGAGCATGTAGTCGAACTTGTCCGAGTACAGTTGGTCGTCGCTGAGCGTGTTGCCCAGTTTGATGCGGCTGACGTCTTGACCTTTGATCAGCATGTCGCCTTCGCAGATCGCGTAGCTTTCGGGGTTCAACTCTTGGCCAAAGGCACGCATGACCGCTTCGGGGTTCAGCTCATGGACATATTCCATGCCGCTGGACAGAAACCCGCCGGTCCCCGCCGTGGGATCGTAGATGGTGCGGATGATGCCTGGTTCGGTCAGTGCATCGTCGTCTTCCATGAAAACCAACGACGTGGTTAATCGCACGATGTCTCGCGGCGTGAAGTGTTCCCCTGCAGTCTCGTTGCTCGATTCCGCGAACCGCCGAATCAGTTCTTCGAAGACCAGCCCCATGTCGTGGTTGCTGATCGCTTCGGGGCTGAGGTCGGTCAATGCAACCTTCTGGACGACTTTGTACAGCAGGTTGGCGTCTTGAAGCTGAGCGATGAACTCGGCGAACTTGAACTGCTCGAAGATCTCACGAGCGTCTTTGGAGAAGTTATCGACGTACGAGAGCAGGTTGCTCTTGATGTCCGCACTGCCAAGCTTGGACAGGTTCATCTCCGACGTGTTGTAAAACGATTGCGTAGCGGCCTTCAGCAGAAACTTTTCGCGAGCCTCAGGCTCCAGCTTGGCCATCACAGCCAGCTTCTCAACCTGCTTCAGCACGGCTGGTTTATGCTTCTCCAGCACGCATTCGAGTCGCCGCAGGATCGTGAACGGCAGAATGACGCGGCCGTACTGCGACTGTTTGAAATCACCACGCAGCAGGTCGGCCAGTGACCAAATATACAGTTATACTCAGATAGCCCCGGTCGGAAAATCAGCACTCTCCGAAAGAATTAGTTTCAAATCATGGATGAGGATTACCGGGGCGAGTAAGCGTTAGTCGACGGCTTCGGATCGATCAACGCATCGGCTTCGGGTAAACCGATCGCTTGACGTTTTTCCGCGTCCCAATCGATCGTCTTTTGCATTCGCAATGCAAGCACGCCTAGCATCCCGATTTCAGTGATGCGGGCACCGACCTCGAATGGTGAATACGCTTTCGCATCTCCTGCACAGGCCAGCACCCACTCGAACATGTGCGAGTTATTGACTTGGCTCCAGCGAGGTCGTTCGCCTTGCGCAGTCCGTTTGGGATCCCATTTTAACATTTCGGTCTCAATCCGCGGCTGTGTCGTCGGCACATCTGCCAACGCTGGCTGATCTGCACCGCGGAACTCGTCCGCGCCTTTCATGCGGATCTTGCAGTCCGTATTCCAAAGACCAGCCGACAACGTCCCTTCATTGCCCACGATCAGACATCCGGTTGAGGCTACAGCCCCCTTTGTAATAGGGTCAGGCGGAACATTCTTGTCGCCGGAATAAAAGAACAGCTTGACCGGGCCACGATTCCCCTTCGCAGCAAAATCAAACGTCACCTGACAACGAGTGGCATAGGACTCGTGGCCCAAACCATCACCAGTCGCTACTATCCGCGTCGGAGCACCAAGATCAAGTGCGCGATATGCCAATTGAAATCCGTGGCAACAGAAGTCCGCCATCGAACCGCCGCCAAAATCATACCAGCCACGCCATTGCCCCGGATGGTAAATCTCGTCCTTGTAGGGGCGATCGGGTGCGGTTCCCAACCAGAATTTCCAGTCGAGCCCTGCGGGTATCGGATCACTGGTAGTCGGACGCTCGACACCATTGGGCCATCCATGGGCCGGATGCCAGACGTGCACTTCGGTAATCGGACCAAGTAGCCCCGATTGAATCACCTCAAAGCTCCTCCGAAAACCTTCGGTCGAACAACCTTGGTTACCGGTCTGCGTGGCCAACTTCGGATGGCTCAGCGCAAGCTGTTCTAACAGCCGACATTCTGCAATCGAATGCGCCAATGGCTTTTCGCAATAGACATGCTTGCCAGCCGCCAGCGCAGCTTGGCAGATTGGTACATGCCAATGATCCGGGGTGCCGATGATCACCGCATCGAAATCTTTTTCTTTTTCCAACAATTCGCGATAGTCATGATAGGCCCTAGCTTCGGTCAACCCCTTGGCCTGCAATGCGCTATCGCGCTGCCGCTTATCAACATCGCAAATCGCTACAATTTGTTGATCGATTTTTCCCAGTTCCGGAACCAAGTAGTTCCGCATTTGGCCACCCATCCCGATACAAGCAAACTGCAATCGATCGTTTGGTGACGCTGCGAAGACCCGCGACGACAACGTCGGCAGTCCAATCCCCATCGCAGTTGCAGACTGCAAGAAATGACGGCGAGAAAGATTTCGTGGCATATTCAATCCAACACTGGCGGCGAGGTTATGGTGCGGTACTTCGGCAACTCGCAGGTACGTCCCGAAAGTTAATACCAGCAACTCAGTTACATCAAAATATTCCGTAGCGTACGAAATTGCTACTCCGCGTCGCAAAAGAACAAAGAGGGACGTGCAGGCCAACGACTTAGTTCGTACTTCAAGAATCTGGCCGCTATAAGATGACGAATGCAAGCCGAGTTGCTATTATGGAATTTGCCCACCACATTCCCGCCCGTCTACCGCCTGACACCCGCCTGACACTTCCTCCGAGAGGCAACCTTGGAAAAAAAAAATGGGGAAGAAAATGGGACGGGGGTAATAACGCATGATTACCGCCGTATCAATTTCCGTGGCCCCGCCGTCGAAGGCGAAGTGCTCCATTAACAAACTAAGGTCTCAATCCTTGAACCCATTTCCACTTCACACACGACGCGATTTTCTCTCCGGCATCAGCAGCGGCTTCGCAGGCATCGCGATGTCCAAAAATCAATTTCCTATCAGTACCGCCGGAACTTTTCTGCGTGGCTTGCTGGCCCTGGCCCTCGCGGGTTTTTTCCTGCCCATGCCCCTGCCCACGGCGGTAGCAGTGGGTGCGCCGGCGGAGGAGCAGGATTTCGCGGCGCTGCAGGCGGAGACGAAGAAGGTCTTCGATGATCGCGTCACGCCCTTCTTTAAGTCCTACTGCACGGATTGTCACGGGATTCATAAAATGGAGGGAGGGATCAACTTTGCCCCAACGCTGATGGCCCCCGGAGCTTCTTCCTCGGCCAAGACATGGAAGCAGGCGCTGGCCAATGTGAAGGCGCATGACATGCCGCCTGACGATGAGGACAAGCAGCCGACCGATGAGGAGCGGCAGATGTTCGTAGACTGGATGGGGACCATCAAATTTCTCAGCCCGAAGGACCCAGGCGCGTTTGTGATCCGTCGGCTGATCAAGTTGGAATATGGCAATACGCTGCGGGATCTCTTCGGAGTGGACCCTGCCGTCGCGCATGAGTTGCCGGATGAGGTCTTCGGCGAGGGGTATCTCAATACGCTTTCGCCGCTCCAGTCGGAGCAATTTCTCGGCATCGCCAATGACGTGCTGAATCAAATTTTGGCGCCCAAAGATCAGCCGCCCACTGAGATGCAAAAGCGGCTCATTGGCGACACGCCCGCGCCCGGCAGCGATCTCCGCGCGGCGGCGCGAACGGTCGCGAGCAAGCTGGGCCGAAGCGCCTATCGCCGGCCAGCGTCTGACGCGGAGCTGGATCTTTTGGTGCGAGTCTTCGATCTGGCGCAGGAAAACAAGCTTGACTACCCAGCGTCGCTGCGCCTGATGCTCAAGGCCGTCCTCGTTTCTCCGCAGTTCCTCTTCATCACACCGGCGAAGGAGCCAGAAGCGGGACAGACCATCGCGCCGCTGGATGACTATCAACTCGCGTCGCGCCTGTCGTATCTGCTCTGGGCGACCATGCCCGATGCGGAACTATCCGCGCTCGCAGATGCAGGGAAACTTCACGAGCAGTCGGTCCTCCAGGCGCAGGTGAAGCGACTGCTCGCCGATCCGCGGTCGCGGGCGTTGTTCGATGGCTTCGGCGCGCAGTGGCTTGACCTCCTGGGATTGGAGAGTAAGACCTTCGACACCGCGATGTTTCCACAAATGACCGCCGAGATGCGCGCGGCAATGGTCGACGAGGCGCGGCTGTTCTTCGACAGCATGGTCCGCGAAAACCGCAGCGTGATCGGCTTCGTGGACAGCGATTACACTTTCCTCAACGGCACCCTCGCCGCGCTGTATGGTCTGGAGAAAACCGTCACCGGACCGGAGATGCGAAAAATAATGCTGGAGGACGCGAATCGCGGCGGCATCCTCGGCATGCCCGGCATCTTGGCGACGACCTCGTTCCCGAATCGCACCAGCCCCGTGAAACGCGGTGTGTGGGTGCTCGAGCAAGTGCTCGGCGAACACGTGCCGCCGGCGCCGCCGAACGTTCCGCCTTTGGAAAAACAGGACAAGCAAGCAGTGGAAAATCTGACCCTGCGGCAGCGCACGGAGCTCCATCGAACGAACGCCGTGTGCGCGAACTGCCACAAGATTCTCGATCCGATCGGCTTTGGTTTGGAAAACTTCGACGCCATCGGGCGCTGGCGGGATCAGGACGATACGGGCGGAGCGATCGATGCCGCTGGCGAGTTGCCGGGCGAGAAGCGATTTTCCTCTCCCCGCGAGCTGAAAGCCATCATCACGGCTCGAAAGGACGAGCTGGCACGGAACCTCACGCAGAGACTACTGGCCTATGCCCTGTGCCGCCAGCTCGAAGGCTACGACGAAATCGTGGTCGATCAACTGATGGAGGCCATCGCGAAGGATGGTTACCGCATGCAGACGCTAATTTCCGAAATCGTCACCAGTTATCCATTCGTCAATCGCCGCATCCATGAACCCGAGGTTCTCAAATCCAATGGTCAATAAATTCCGCATTGATCGTCGCACCTATTTGACAGGGCTCGGCGCCGCCCTAGCGCTACCGCTTTTAGATACCATGGGCTGGGCCGATTCAGGCAAGGACAACACGGTCGCACCACCGGTGCGCCTGGGCTTCATGTACATGCCGCATGGCGTCATTCCGGATCAGTTTTGGCCGGCGAATGCGGAGAGCTTTCTGACTTCGCCGCCGCCCGCTTTGGAATCGCTGCTGTCCGTGCTCGACCAGTGCCTACTCATGAAGGGCATCTCGGGCGTGCCGATCGTGCCATTCGGTGGCGCGCCGCACGCGTTGGAACTCTCGACCTGGCTCACGGCGCAACTGCCGGTTGCGGACACGCGGAACCAGATCAACATTGCGATTTCTGCGGACCAGATCGCGGCTAACTTTGTGGGCGGTTTTACCTCCCTGCGCTCGTTGGAGTTGGCCACGATGCCGCAGACGCACAAGGAGAACCAGGAGGGGCTGAACGAAGGATATTATACGCACTGCAGCTTCCGTTCGCCGACGCAGGCCGTCCCCGCAGAGACGAATCCGCGCAGCGTGCTCAACCGGCTTTTCGGAAAAACCGACCAACCTGGACAACTCGCGACGGCGGACCCGCTCGATCGTCAGATGCTCGACCTAGTGCTCGATGGCGCCAAAGAATTGCGCCGTAAACTCCCGCAGGACGACCAGCACAAACTGGACGAATACCTTGACAGCGTGCGTGCCGTGGAGCGTCGCATCGCCTCCATCGAGTATCGCCAAACAGAGGCGGCGATGGAGAAGGCCGGAGTCGCTGCGAGCAAACGCAACGCCTCCGATTCCCCGCCGATCGAAATCAAAATTCCCGAGGGCGACAAGCGCAGTGAATACATGCAGGTCATGTGCGACCTCAACGTGCTTGCCTTCCAGACCGACTCGACTCGCGTCAGCACCTACATCGGCTCCACGCCGAACGGCGTTTCTTATCCCGAGCTCGGGTTCAATGACGAGCATCACTCCCAAACCCACCATGAAAACAAGCCCGAGATGGTCGCGAAAGTCGCCGCGATCACCGCGTTCAACATCGCGCAGTTTGCCTACATGGTGAAGAAGATGGCCAGCCTCCGCGAAGGCGACGGCACCCTGCTCGACAACTGCATCATGATGTGGGGCTCCGGCCTCGAAGACGGCAACCAGCACTCCCGCGAAAACCTCCCCTTTATCATCGCCGGCAAAGGCGGTGGCACGATCAATACGGGACGTTTTCTGCCAGACACCAAAGGCAATCAAGGCGACCTGCTCAGCACAATCCTGGCCTGCGCCGGCATCCCACTCGATCGGCCCATCGGCATCGCGACTAGGCAGATCAAAGAGATGATCGCCAGTCTCTAATCATTCATGTTGACTCCTCACTATGCAGTTAGTGCAGACGTGGAGGTAGAAAAAGGACCGCGGCAATATCGCATAATTACCCCCGTCCCATTATCTGCGCGTATGATATTGTAGGTGTGCTGTCCCAGCTCACTTACCACAATGGCGCGCACGTCACACGCGGACATTCCGACCGTGGCCAATTGACGACTCTCGGTTACAACGGCACGACGCTCGACACCCGCACCTACGATGATGGTGGACGCATGATCTCCTCTTCCTACAGTAACGGCGTCGCCGAATCCCGCACTTACAACACCGACAACACCCTGGCCGGCATTTCGTTCACCGGTGCACCGATTGGGGAAGAAAATGGGACGGGGGTACGATTGCATAATTACCCGGTCCCATTATCCAAGTCTAGGATTTGAGCGTGACGCCGCGAGCCGTACCGTATGTTGAATGGCGGTGCCGCATTTTTTTCCCTCGGCGTCGGAAAAACATTTGTCAACGTTTAACTATTTCAATGATAACGTCGTCAGACGTTTCGGACTTTTTAATCACCATAGGCGCGGCGGGCGATTACTTTGAGTTCCTTGGTGTCATCAGCTTCACTGACCAACAGGACCACGATCGATGGCAGCGATACGGTTTGTTGGCCTGGGTTTCCAGGATCGGACTGGTAAAGCTTGGGATTGCTGATCGCTAGTTGGTCCATCGAAAAAATCAGAGTCCCGTCATTGTTCGCTATGTACGTACCGTAGACGATTCCGTCTGACATGGCGGTATAAGTTTGGCCGATTGCCAAAGGTTTGCCGCCGACAAGCATCGTTGTCATCAGCCGATTTCCAGCGGCATCAAGGCTGGTGGGGCGAAAATCGAAAACCAATTTGCGGCCTAGCAATTGCTGCACTTTGATCGTACTGGCGGCTTCGTCTCCTCCGTGGTCAAAGGTGGTCACAGCAACGATGCCGTCGGTTGAAATGCCGATGGCGTTGGTGGCGCGAACTTGAATGCTGTAATCGCCTCCACGCTGTGGCAATTGGGTCGGATCGGCCAAGTAAACGTCACCTGAGGAGGTCACTGACAACGCAGCGGTCGGCAGCGCATCACGACGCTTGTTATCCAGCACTTCAAATTTTAATTCTTGGCCTTCGGGGTCAGCCGCCTAAATACGGCCCATGAATTCGCCTAAATCAGAATTAGATGGCACCGTCAGCCCAACGCCCTTGAAGAAGTAAGGTGCCTCGGCAATGTTTTGGACAGCGATTTTTTTGGTTTTCGTCGCTACTTGGAAGACTCGTCGCCAAGAATCGGAGGGTGCGGTGTTCAGCTCTCGTTTCGTTGTGCTGGCTTGATGGCGATAGGTCTCGCCACGCCAACGCAGCGTCCAATTTTCTTCGCGATCACGGTCTAGGCGAAGTCGTTGCATTTGTCCTTGAGGATCGATCCATGACATCGCCGCGAGAGGAGTCATCACCGTTAGGATCTGAGTCGCTGGATCGACCGTCACACGTTGCCAATCAAAAGGAGCCGATGTGAATGATTCGATCATCTGCAATCCCGCTTCGGCGGAGACGGTTTGATAGATCGTCCAGCCTTGCTCGCCGAGGTAGGCGATCTCGATCGATTTCGGTTGGCTTCCGCCAAAGAGATTGCGAAACGGAGCGGGTGGCTCGGCGCGTGAAGCCGACGAGAAGATGAGGGTCATTCCGATCACAATTGACATTTTGAGATTCATGGTGCTGCGGCCAATTGTTGGAGAACCTGTTTGGGTGAAACTTCTTCGATCAAGTAATACTGCAAGTCCGCCACGTGGCCTCCGGCGTCGGTGGCACGAACGTGAATCGGGATCGCAACGGGAAGCCCATCAAGTCGTCGTTGCAGCCGCAATGCCCACTGTGTCATCGCTGGTTTGAAATCGTCAACCAAGTTCTTGAACCGTTGACTTGGTTGTACCGCAGTTCGCCCTGGTGGATATTGGATGACAACGGATTGCGATTGAACGATTTGACGCAAGATCGATTCGCGTAGCTTTGGACCATCGATACTGACCGTCCCCGAGTTCTGGTCAATCGTGATCCCTTTGATTGTTTGCGGTAAAAAGTATTGGACGGTGCCTTCCGCACCAGCGACTTGGTGTTCCAGCGAGATGGTATCTTTGGCTGGTAACATGATGCGATCGCGCGGCGATTGGAATCGAAAGGTGTGAATTCCGAAAGCGGTGAAACCTGACCAATCGGTAAGGATCGAACGTGGATCGACGATGGACATCTTCGCGCGTTGAAGGATGTAAAGTAATTGTCCGTCGGTGCGCATGATTGGCGGTGCAGCGGGCTGATCTCGGGTCGTCGTGAAGGAGTCGAACAAGACATTCGCGAGCGTCTTGCCATCACCTCCATTGAAAAACAATCGCGTCTGAACGATCGACCGTTGTTCCGGTCCGACCATCGGCGATGTGATGGACGAGACGAGCGAAGCGACGACGGCGGGGTCAGCGATTGCTACCGACGAGGCAACCGCTTGGACGGGTGGGCTGTCTTCTGCGGTACCAAGTACCTGTCGCAGGGTCGACACCGAGAGCGGTTGAAACGGAGTGGGCGGTGATGCCAAACCACCAGTCCCGTTGAGCGTGTAATCGGTCGGGAACGGTAGCACCATGCCCATGGGATGAAGTACCAAATCGGGAGTGCGACTGCCCGTGATCCAATAGACGCCTTCGCGGACCAGCCCGCCTTCAACAAGAATCGATGGCGGTGCGTCGTAGCGAAGTGAGAACGGGGAATCGACAAGTTTGCGAAACGACTGTGCGTCATAGACGGACTGACTTTCCTGGCTGCGCAAGTGCAAATGGGGACCGACCGTTTCGATTCGATCGATCGGTCGATCAGCCAACAGAGTCCGCGTCGATTGCATCGTTTTCAGATCAATGATTCGCGCCTGCATCGGTTCGTTTTCGAGAACAACGATCGCGCTACCACCTGAGATGCCCACAGCGTGAATGCGATCGTTCAACGCCATGTTTTTTGATTTCGACGGGTCAGTCAACGAAAACAAACACAATGAACTGCGGATTTTTTTAACCGTGTTGCGAAGCAGATGCGGACTCGGCATCGTCCAACCAACGGCGTATTGTGCGGCTTTATCACCAGATGGAATCAATGCAAAATCATCGATCGTGGTGGGCGTCGCGACCTCGGGAAAGCGAACGTTCAGAGTCAATTCCGTTTCGCGTACCACGTCTCCTTGACGCAACGTGACAGCGATGCGGTGTGGCCCGCTTTCGGTCGATCGAGGTGTCCACTGGAGCGAGTGACCATCGACTTGGATGCCGATAGGCAGGTTCGCGTATTCCAACTGGGCCGTCGAAGCGGTATCCAGCACCTCGACACGCGACGATTGACCGATGGTTAAATTGACCATCGACGTCAGCAAGCGCAGGTCGGCAATTACCTCAACGCCGAATCGCTGCATTGGAATCCGCTCGATGAATTGATCGTGCGCGAAGACGATTTCTTTACGTTTCTCATCGACGTCAATTGCGAAACTGCGCCCCGGCGGGCGATGTTGGCGTTGTGGGCCGATGGGAACTTCGGGCCACGTTGCGGCGGTGCGAATGCCAATCGATTGCAGTGGATGATGCTGGGCAATCGTTGGCATCATAAGATTGACGCTTTCGCCGATCGGTTGCCAATCGTTGGTCGAAACCAATTGCAACAACCGTGGCATTGGTCTGCTGGGGGAGTCCGGTTTGGCCGTGACAATCAACGGCGAACTGTCCAGCATCGCGATCGCTTCGGCTGGCAATGTCGCCACGCTTCCGCCATCCATTCGCTCAACCGATTGTCCGTCGATACGAAACTCGCCACGCGGATCGACCAGCGGTCGTCCGATACGATTTGAGTCCCGGCGACGCGAGGGATCCGAGGGGAGCGACAATCCAAAAGCGGCAAGCTGCGATGATCCGACGACGCCCTTCTCGATGTTGATCGTTTGCATCGAACCGGACAAGAGTTCGACGTCAAGCACGCCCGGACGATCCGCATTCCAATCAATCGCGTGAACGTTTTCGGCGACTTCATACTTTTGTTTCGGCTCGATCGATAAGGCGTCGAATCGATAAACGATCGCTTCATCAACACGAAACCCGAACACGTTTCCGCTGGATGAATCGACCGCGAACTCGTTCAATGTCATCGGCAGCATGATCGCTCCGCTTGATTCGGGATCGACGGTCGAGGCGATTTGTTCTTGATCGGATTGATTCCAGTCCGGAAGCCACCGAACCAATGCTTGCTCCAGAGGAATCGATTTCGATCGTCGGGTGGTTGTACCGTCGTCAGTCCATTGCACATAAATCGATAGCATCGATTGTGGAGCATGCCGAACGATCACGAAAGCCATCATTTCGTTTCCAATCTCCTTGGCGTCGACTCGCCCGATTTCAACCGCCTTTGATTCAGCGATAGTTTCAAAGACGATTTTGGGCTCGCGAAGCCGACGGAAGGGCAATCCATTGGATAAATGAATCACATACTGGCCGCCATTTCGAGTGCGTTGCAGCGGTAACGCAACCGGCGACGGAGCGGAGCCCTTTGCCAAGTCCATGATCGCGGCCAGCGACGTGATCCGCCGACCATCGCGATCCGATGTCGCGCCGGCAACGAGACCAATTGGACGATCCTGATCGTCAACCACCACACCGCCGCCAAAACCTGCCGGAGGTGCAGACGACAACCAACGATGGTCCGGCGCAGCGTTCGGTTGGCTTGCTTGATCGACAGTCATCGAGACCATCGTCGCCTCGGGTGGCGGGCCGATGGCGGGATTCCTTGGTTGTCGCGGGTTGATCAAGGAGGCCGGTTCGGCGGCGACGGCATCAAATCCAATCACGCGAACTTGGTCGATTGAATCGAAATTGGCGTCAGGGTCGAGTTGCAAAAGCGACTCCAGGTCGGGGTTCGTGCCAGGACTGGCAAAGGTCAACAGCGTGACGGCATCCACATGCGATCGGGCCATCGTGTACCAATCCAGGATCAAACTCGGGAACCCTCGACGTGGATCAATGTATGCGTCATCGCAAATCCACTTCACGCCGATTCGTGGACGCGCGTCCGCTCGCCCACCGACCGACTCCGTTGGCTTCATGTTCGTTGGCAATTCGGCGATGCGACTGGTCGTGGCGATTATCCAATTGTTTTGAACTTTCCCAACAATCAATCCCGTAAAGATGTTTCCACTTTCGCCACCAATCGTTTGTTTCAAAATGACCAAACGGCTGACGATCGGTGCGGTCGCGATAGCGGTCGGATGCGGCGAAGACGAAATCGCGTTGCTGGTTACAGACGGTTCGGCTGCTTTAGTCACAGCCGTCGATGACTCATCGATTGATGCGTGTTCCGAACCCGTTGGATCCCAGGGGTAGCCTGCGACACGATTGGAGATCAAAGGACTTCCGGCTATCGCAGCCAACTTCGATCGCGTCTCGCCGGTGACTGTCTCGCCGGTGACTGTTTCGCCTGGAATTGTCGCATCCGTGATTGTCGCACCCGCAACGTTCTGGTCTCTGCCAGACGACATGAGCCACCATCCCAACAAACCCAACAGGAGCACGAATGAACCGGCGGCGACCGCCGCGACTAAGTAAACCGGTTTGACTTGAGCCCGGCGTTTCGTGTTAGGTGCCGGTCCTGCCTTCTCGACAGGGACCACCGGAGTAGCTCGGGTCAGAAAAGCGGATGACGTTGCTGGAACACTCGCGGGCAAGTCAGACAACCAATCGTCGTCGGGGTCGTTTTTCGATGGCATGGTCATGATATGACAAAATAAATGATAAGATGTAGGTGAGGTTGTTTGAAAAGTTTTACAACCTCACAGCTCATCCTAGACGAAAGGTCAGTCACCATGTTTCTTGAGAATCGATTTCATCCGGTCGATGCATTGGTCGCGGGCATTGTCGGGATGATTGCTTTCTCTCTATTGCTTCCCATGGCGCTTCGAACTCGCGAGGCGGCGCGCGCCGAGCTTTGCGAAAATCGTTTGACTCAACTGGGTGAAGCGATTCACAACTACCACAGTGCGTTCAATCGCTTGCCTGCGGCGGTTACCGGAACCGATGGAAATGATGATCGACGCTCCAACCGGGGCCGATTATCCGGTTTCGCGGCGCTCTTGCCGTTCATTGACCAACAGCCCGCTTGGCAAGAATTGTCGCGACCCAACGCAGACTCAAAGTATCCTGCGATGGGTCCGTCGCCCTCAACTTCACCATCGGACTATGCGCTTTGGGGGCACCAAGTTGACCTGTTTTTATGTCCGGCCGACCCGGTGCAGAAAAAAGATTACGGGTTAAGAAGCTACGCCTTTTGTTACGGTGATGGCATCAATGGTGTCGGGCGCAGGATTGAGAAAGGTGCGTCCAACGCCGAGGCTCGCGCGGTCCATCGCGGTGCCTTCGGACCTAGTATTGGGCTCGGTTTCCGCGAATGTTTGGATGGCCTTTCCAACACGATTTTCATCAGCGAGACCGTCATCAACATTGAGCCTCGCGACACATCGGGAGCCGTCGCCCGTGACGTCGCGGGACTGGCCGATGCACCGGCTCGAATCCAGGACGCCGTCGACCCGACGAACCGCGAACTCTACCAAACAAGTTACACATTGTGGGCAGTTGGCAAAGGATCGCGTTGGCCCGAGGGCACATTCATTTGCAACGCCTTCACCACCAACGTCCCGCCCAATTCGGCTTCGGGAACATTGCCAAACGATCCGCTCAGCGGTTGCGTTGCCGCTTCGTCGCATCACATCGGCGGAGTTCACGTCATGATGGGTGATGGATCGTTGCGAATGATTAACGACGCGATTAATGTCGGTGACCAAAACGCCAAATCGGTTTGCCTTGAACATCGAAATGCAGCCAAGCCGAGTCCCTATGGCGTGTGGGGCGCGATGGGAACAAGAGCCAATCGAGAAGTGATTCCATCGGAGGCGGAAGCGGCGTTCAATTCGATCTATCCAACAAAGGATTAAAACCATCGAGATTGAAAAAGGGTCAGGTTGCCTGATCACTCGCGTCGAGCGAATTTCACGATAAAGTCATTGTTTTCTTGGACGCACGACTTGTATTCAAAGGGTGTGCTCGCAAGCGGTGACAAGAGCTTGGCCATCGTTGGTAAAACGTCATCGAGCTTCGCAATCGTCTCTTCACGATCTTTTTCGATTGCTGTCGCTCGGGCTATATTGTCGCGAGAAATCCGCCGGTATCGATTGTAGGAAAACGCGCCCCAGATAGACACGCTGACAATCGCAATCGGGCAGATGTAATCGACATTCAAATTCATACTTGCTACCTATTCTCGAAGACAACCTAAAGACCGTTATTCAAAGGTAGCAACCTGTTTCGCAACTCTGGTCGCAATATCAAAGAATTAGTCGCCAAAACGCCAGTCGCTACTGCTATACGACGCCCAGTCGTTAGAGTTTAGCTTGCTGAAACTGCCAGCTTACCGCGTGGAATTAAGTAGCGGAACGGCGCGAGCCGTCCGGTGCCATTTCGAAAAACACGGCGAAACACCGGGCGGCTCGCGCCGCACCGCTAACAAAATGCTTCGCATTTTACCAAGCAAGCTGGGTGGTGGCCGAAGGTCCTTTTGAAGTTGTGGGGTATAAAATGGCTTGCAGCCTGTCGCATTGAAAATGACAGGCTGGAAGCCTATCCCACTTCAAAAACCGTTTCGTGGTTCGAAATCACGAACTACAGGATAACATAGAACAACCTGCTCGCTTTCGCGCCCATTCAGGCCGCTTGGCAGCGTAGGTACTGCGTTCCGGTTGTTCGTCGTACGGTTTACGCATCACGTCCAAAAGTTCAGCCAGCAGCGTGTTATCGCCAGCCTCGGCCTTGTCGATGGCGAGTTGAGCAAGGTAGTTGCGCAGCACGTACTTTGGATTGACTCGATTCATGCCAATGCGTCGCTGGTCGTCGGACACGCCGTCTTGGTCTAAACGCGCGAGGTACTTACGAAGCCAAATGATCATCTTCGTCCGCTCGTCTTCGTTCAATTGCTCAGGTGAGTAGTACGCGTCGCGAACGATGGCAAACAACGCTTCGTCAGCGTGCGCGGCATCGGCTCGTTTGAGGTTGGCGAGCGATCGAAAGTAGATCGTCATGTCGGTTTCAACCAATTGCATCGTGATCAGCAGTTCGTCGAATAACTCGCGATCCGCTTGGCCCTGGTATGCAACCAAGCCCAGTTTCTTCGCCATCATCGAAAGCCATAGTTCGTCGTAGTCGCTCGCATATTGATTCAGCGCCGCTTGAATGGGTTCGGTATCATCAACCAACGAAACGAGCGCATTGGCCAATTGCCAAAGATTCCAGTGGGCCACTTGCGGTTGGTTTCCGAAGCAATATCGTTTGCCGCTGGCGTCGGTCGTGTTGGGAGTCCAATTGGGATCAAAATCTTCGAGCCAACCATAAGGCCCATAGTCAATGGTTAGGCCAAGAATCGACATATTGTCCGTGTTCATCACGCCATGCACGAACCCGACTCGCATCCAGTGGACAACCATTTCGGCCGTGCGTCGGCAGACTTCGGCAAACCAATCACAAATCAAGCTCCCGCTGGGCTCAGCAATTCGTGGCACGTTCAAGTGCGGAAAATCGGTACTGATTGTGTGGAAAACAAGCTTTCGCAGTCGTTCCTCATCGCCCCGAGCTGCGAAGATTTGAAAATTGCCGAATCGCGTGAATGAAGGCGCCACGCGACAGACAACCGCTCCCGGCTCATAGCGGGGGTTGCCGTCGTAAAACATGTCGCGTGCAACGCGTTCCCCGGTACCAACAAGACAAAGTGCTCTGGTGGTTGGGACACCGAGATGAAACATCGCTTCGCTGCATAAAAACTCCCTTACGGAAGATCGCATGACTGCCAAGCCATCCGCAGTCCGCGAATACGGTGTTGGTCCGGCACCTTTGAGCTGTAGCATCCAGCGATCACCGCGACGATTGACCACCTCGCCTAAATTGATCGCACGTCCATCGCCCAATTGGCCTGCCCAATTTCCGAATTGATGGCCTCCATAACACATCGCAAATGGGTCCATGCCTGGAAGGATTGCGTTGCCACCAAACACATCAGCAAACAATGGGTCAACGAATGGATCGAAATCAATATCGAGTAATTCGCCCACCTCAGTCGCATACGCCAATAGCTGCGGTTTCGAAACAGGCGTTGGCATCACACGAGAATAGCAAGCCTGTTGTACCTGACGACAGAAATTGCGTGATTCTGGATCGCCGGGTAGATCGCGGGTAAAGCGATTGTCAAAGTTCAAAGTTTCGAGCTTACTGGTCATAGACTGCTTTTAACTTCGCGGCCAGCGGACCAATAGAAAATCATGCCAATGATTGCCATTATTACTTTCACCAGTTCATAAACAAGTGCGACAAGCGTCCCTGATGCAATGGTTGGAGTCGGAGGGATGATTTGATACAACCAATCCATCGCGGCTTCGGTGACGCCTAATCCAGCCGGGGCAACCGGCAGCGCAGCAGCGACGTTCGTGATCGGCACGATGACAAGGTGGTCCTTCAATGTCGGTGGGCTTGCATACATGCCGGTCGCGATCAAGAAAATCCCTAAAACAATCAGCAGGTGAACGCAGACACTCATTAGCAGCGATAGCGCAAATGCAAACGGGTGTTGATGGAACATTCGCAAGGGACCAGCCACTTGCTCGACAAATCCACCGACCAGCGGCCATGTCGCGGCCCGGCGTATCAAGCGATCGATCGGCTTACCGCCGAGTACAAGGACGCCAACCACCGTGCATCCGATGACGCAAAGCGACAGCGTTGCTTGGCCGATCCTGGCAATATTCTCGCCATCAATTCCTGGCTTGGGGGCGATGTAGGAAAGCGAGATTGTCACCAACAGCATCAATCCAAGCAGCCCAACGCCTCGATCAACAACGACGGACGCGACCGCTTCAATCCGTTTGCCGGGACTTCGTTTGGCTAAGAAGATCGCTTTGAATAAGTCGCCACCGACGCTTCCGGCTGAGACAAAGCTAAGCAAAAAACCAATGGAACTGAGCCGCAGCGCTTCAACCAAAGATAACGAGATTCCCTGGCATCGCACCAGCAGCCACCAGCGAACAAACGATAAAATCATGCCACACAGCGCAATCAGCAGCGCTGCCGCAAGCAACGGAAAATTCTTGGGTTGCTCGCGAAGTTGTTGCCATTGCTCGGGTTCCATTCGCCACAATAGCCAAAAAATGATCCCCGCAGGGATCGCAAATTTAGCGACGGAAACAAAAATCGTTTTTGATCGATGATTCATGCCCACAACGATAGTTGTCAAGCAGCGATTCACCAATATCCGGTCAGGATCGATTTTTCATGTGTGTCCAGCTAGAAAAAGTACCTCGATCGCGGCTATGATACCTCAGCCGTGCGCGGTGGTGGTGAAATGACATGCCCGCTTTGACAAAGGAAAACCAAAAATGCCGCTATTCGAAATTGAAACTGATTCACACATCATTATCACTTGGGCCAGTGATGAGTCCGCTGCACGGGTGGTCGTTGCTGATGCGTATCCTCACGATGACGTCATCCGTTTGACCAAACGACCACGCGATACCTGGGTTATCAGCAAAGGCGTCCTTGGTCTGACGGAGCGCACGTTGGACCCGTGTGCAGTTGCGCGAGAATGCTTGAGCAAATCCGCCGGTGACAAGGTCAACGCGATTCGGCTTTACCGAATGGAAACAGGCAGTGATTTAGAAAACGCAAGACGCGCTATCGAATCAAATATGGTCATGGGTTGGTAACAATAACGAAAGTGCAAACTTCTCGGTTTCGGTTGCAGCGAATGATTTTGCTGCTGTTGTTTCTTCCGGTCTTTACTGGTTGCGAGGGTTGTCGTCGACTTGACACCGCCGACGAAGCTGCAAAGAAAAATGACCCCAAGGAGAAGGCACCCGTCGATGCGTTCACAATGGGCAAGACGCTTCCGCTGCCATCCAGCGGATCGATTGACGATACCACTTTGAAGCCGGGGCACTGGTTCACATTGCGCCAGCCCATTCGAAGCAATCATGCTGACCAACGCGGTGATCTAACCGTCCACACTTTCGCTGGTAATGGCCTTTCAGCACCCGATAATTCGGGCGAAGGTGTTGAGTCATTATCATGTCAACGTCCTGCAGTACTACCCAAAGGTCGAACGAAGCGGCTTGACACGCGATTGCTTGCCGCGCGCGAAAATATCTCGATGGGTCAACGGATGTCGACATCCGTTAAATTTACCTCACCTTTCGGCTACGCGAATGCTGAAACGCGACAGCACATGGTGATGCATGGTGATGAGTATTTTTTTTCCATTCTGACGACGCGGCGCGAGCAGTTTGCTACGCTTCAGGTTGCAGATTGGATTCGGCCGCCATTTGATTTAGAAATGGGCACCCAAGTACCATCCAACTACCGCGTCGTTTTTCCGCGAACTGACGGTCTGCTTGCACTTCCAGACACGATGCTCGACTGGACCAGCACCGCAGTTGTGTTCTGGGATGATGTTTCACCGAGTGAAATAACGAGCGAACAAAGACGTGCACTAACCGACTGGCTTCACTTTGGCGGGCGTCTGATCGTCAACGGTGATGCGATCGCATTGGAATTAGCCAACAGCGAATTCCAATCTCTATTGCCGTTAACGGTGAAAGGGATGAGTGTATTAGACGATGAAACGTTGCCACAGTTGATCGAGAACTGGAGTGTTGATAGCGATGATTCACGAATTGCTGTCACCGAGTTGGTACGTAGTCAATCCAGTCGGATTTCGATCTCGGGCGAAATTGCACCAGGGGCCAGCGCGATCAAGGGAACGGCGGAACTAGTTGTGTCGAAACCAATCGGGCGCGGCGAAGTAGTCATGGCTCGATTCGACCTCGCCTCAAAATGGATGGACGGTTGGAGGAGTCGCGATAGTTTCTTCAATGCAGCGATCCTGGGGCGGCCAAGTCGAAACTACGAAACAAAAGAAGGCTTGCTCACACAAAAGTATCTCCCAAGCAGCCTCGCAAAGGTTTCATCGGCTGGCGGGGCCGAGATAAACACATCGCTCCGGTTCATCTCCCGTGATGCGCGTTTAAGTTTTGCCGCAACGAAAGCGACCGCAACATCAACTCAAGAAAAACCCGCAAAACCCACGGATGCACTCGAAAATCCGCTGGAGGTGGAGTTTTCAGAGCATCCGATTTCTGGTCTTGGCGGTTGGCGCGACGACGGTGACGTCGCTAATTTAATGATCACGGAATTGCGTGACCGCGCCGGTGTAAAGATTCCGCCACTGCCATTTGTGATCAAGTCGCTCGCCATCTATTTGTTCGTGTTGATACCAGTGAATTATGTTGTCTTTCGACTCATGGGAAGGTTGGAGTGGGCGTGGCTGGCTGTGCCGATCATGGCGCTGGTAGGTGCGGGCTGGGTGGCGAAAACAGTCAGCCTCGACTTGGGCCTAGCGAGAAACTATAGCGAGGTTTCGTTGCTCGAATTGCAGCCTAGTTATTCACGTGGGCACGTAACAAGATTCACGTCGATCTACAATTCGTTGTCGGGCAACTATGAAATCAAATTTGATTCCATCGATGCCGCTGCGGCTCCGCTGGATATTTTGCGCAACGGAAAAAAGGAATTTTCGCCTTGCGTTCTTCACCATGGATACGAGCACGGCCTTACCTTGACAAACTTTTCTGTACCATCGAATCGGACTCGACTGTTTCATGCCGAGCAGATCGTCGATATCGGAGGAGCCTTTGAGCTAAACCAGAATTACGTTGTGAACAGAACCAGCGTTGGGCTTACCAATGCAATCGTTGTTCGCAAAACCGAGGACGGGACCGTTGAAAGTGCACTTGTCGGTGAGCTTGAACCTGGGTCGCGTATACGCTTGATGTGGAATAATAAACCAACCTACGATATCATCGGCCGTTTGTTGATGCCGTTTGCCGTGGGCGAACGACTGCCGCGCGGTAGCACGCGATTGATCGGACAAACAGCGAAGACTCTACCCGGCATGGAGATTCTTCCGAGTACACCCGAACAAAGCGCGACGAATATTGTCATTGCACACTTAACGCATCCGAATCACGAACGAACCGATGGTGATACAAACTTGATTCCATCCAAGAAAGAACGGGACAAACTGCTCTTGGATCAAGGGATTGACCCATCGTCAGTGAAAGAGATCATTGTTCCATGATAACCCTGACAGGTTTCGGCAAAGATTATGGAGATTTCACCGCCGTCAAGTCGCTTGATCTCCATATCGCAGCCGGCGAAATGTTTGGCTTTATCGGTCCCAATGGTGCCGGAAAAAGTACAACCATTCGCTTTTTAGCAACGTTGCTCAGGCCGACGCGTGGCAATGGTACTGTCGCGGGATGTGATGTGATCGGTGATCCAGTCGGCGTGCGCAGAAACGTTGGATACATGCCAGACAATTTTGGTGTGTACGACGGCATGAGAGTTTGGGAGTTCCTCGATTTCTTTGCCCTGGCCTATCGCATCGGCAAAACCCAGCGCCGCCAAAGCATTTCGAACTTGCTGGAACTTTTGGACTTGATGCACAAGCGAGATGACTTTGTCAGCAGCCTTTCTCGAGGGATGAAGCAGCGTTTATGCTTGGCAAAAACGCTGGTCCATGATCCGCCTGTTTTGATACTCGACGAGCCATCCAGTGGCCTCGATCCGCGAGCCCGTGTGGAGATGAAAGCTCTGTTTAAAGAACTTCGCAAAATGGGGAAAACGATCCTCATTAGCAGCCATATTTTGACCGAGCTTGCTGATTGCTGCTCGTCGATCGGAATCGTCGAGCGGGGGCAATTGCTGATGCAAGGCTCGATTGACGATGTCTATCGTAAAATACGTCGCAACCGAATTGTTGAAATCGATTTTATTGGCAGAAGCGACGCGGGTCTGTCAATTTTGCGAAGTCAGGCATCGCTACGATCACTGGAAGTCGAGTCCAATCACGCCGTCGCAGAGCTGGAGACCGACGACCAGGGGTTGGCGGATCTGCTCGACACGCTGGTGAGAGAAGGCGTTCGCATGAGAAAATTCAACGATAAGGACCCGACGCTTGAAGATGTGTTCATGTCCGTGACAAAAGGGTTGGTAACGTAATCGATAAACCATGAGTCAGACAAAAGATATTGATAACTTAGCGCTCACCGATCAACGGCTGCCGGGATTTGATCCGTCTGAGCTGCGGTTGCTGGTCGTCGACAACGAGGCGGCACATGCGCGGGCGATGACCGAGAGCCTTGAAAAAATTGGTTACAAATGCGAGGTTGCGACTCGTGGTCCGGATGCTGCCAAACTGATTGATCGCGAGACGTTCGATATCATCATCACTGATATGGTGATGAATGACGTCGACGGAATGCAACTATTGGCGCAAGCCCGACAACGATTGCCGGACTGTGAAATTGTCATGGTCACCGGCCATGCAACCGTGCCAATCGCGGTTGAAGCGATGAAAAAAGGGGCCTTCAACTTTCTCGAAAAGCCGATCACACCCGCTCGCTTGCGCGCGATCGTCGAAAAAGCAGCGGAAGCCGTTTCGTTACGTCGCACCAATACGGAACTTCGCCAACGGCTCGATGAACGCTTCGGCTTCGAAGGGATCATTTACACGAGTGCCGCAATGCAAACCGTGATCGATCGCTTGAAGCGGATCGCGGCGACGGACGCAACCGTTCTGATCACTGGTGAAAGCGGTACGGGTAAGGAAATGATCGCTCAAGCGATTCACCAAAACAGCCCCAGGCGAGCAAAGCGAATCGTTGCCCTCAATACGCGAGCGGTCAGCGAGCATTTAGTCGAAAGCGAATTGTTTGGACACATCAAAGGCTCGTTCACCGATGCGGTCAGCGACCGAGTCGGTGCGTTCGAATATGCTAACGGTGGGACGCTATTCCTCGACGAGGTCGGCGATATGCCCATGAGCACGCAGATCAAGCTGTTGCGAGTTTTGGAAGAGCATCGCATCACGCGAGTGGGAGACAACAAGCCGATTAAAGTGAACGTGAGATTGATTTCAGCGACGAATCGTCCGCTTGAGAAAATGGTCGATGTCGGTTCGTTCCGAAACGATCTCTATTTTCGCTTGAAGGTCGTTACTGTGACGTTGCCACCGCTGCGTGATCGGCGCGACGACATCATCCCGCTAATGGACCACTTCCGCAAGATTTTTCTGCGGCGGTACGAAAAACCAGCAGCTCACTTCACGCCGTCCGTCACAAAACAATTCTTTCATTACGATTGGCCAGGTAACATTCGACAGCTCCGAAATTTTGTAGAGACCATGGTCGTTCTCGATACTGATGGTGTCTTGTCCGCAGACGACTTGCCGCCGGAGTTAGTCGATCCCTCGGTGGTACCGCTGGATGTCGCTAAATTACCGCCAATATTTGATGGCAATCAGTCAAGCTTGATCGGCCAGTCACTCGCATCGATTGAGAAGTGGGCCATTGAAGAAACGCTTCGCTTGACCGATGGTAATCGCGAAGAAGCGGCAAAACTTTTGCAAATTGGTGCCCGAACTCTGTATCGACGACTCGACCAGTACAAGAAAGACGATGACGATCAGTCGCTCGAAGGCCCTGATGGTGACGCGATGTTAGACGATGAGGACGACGATTGAACACAAATTGTACTGGATTTGGCCAGGCCGATTTTGCAGCAGACAAGAGAAGGGGAGCAAAAGAATGATATAATTACTCCTCAAACCACCTTCCCAGACTCCTATTCTCCTGTCCCCATTCTTCTGTCAACAGCTCTTTGAACAGCACGTTGAAACGCTTGTTCCATGGCTTCGGCCATTATTATGTGGCTATTGTCCGATCGGATTTCCGCTAAAATACGTCACGATTGAAAACAACAAAAAACAAAACAAGCGGGGACGAAGATGATTAAACGGCGCGCCATTTTAAAAGTATCAGCCGCGAGTGTCGTTTCTGTCGCGTTGGGGGTTCACTCGTCGTCGACCTGCGGTGCTGCGGAAACGGAAGGAGCGGAGCGCGAATGGTGGACCTGGCGCGGACCAACCAGAAACAGCATTGCAGCTCCAGGAAGCACCGCACCGACAAAGTACGAGAACAGTCGAATCGCCTGGGAGACCCCCGTGCCAGGTCGTGGGCACAGTTCGCCGATTATTGCAGGGAACAGCATCTATTTGACAACCGCTGACAAAGCCGCAGGGACGCAAACGGTCCTGGCTTTCTCGCGCGATGACGGCAAGGCGTTGTGGAGCCAGCGCGCGCATCAGGGCGGCGTTCCCGCGGAGAACCACCGGAAGAATACCGAGGCCAGTCCGTCAGTCGCGTTTGATGGCGAACGAATCATCGCCGCGTTCTATAACTCGTCTGCCGTCTGGCTGAGCGCCGTCTCTCCAGCAGGCAAGCCGCTATGGCAAAAAGCGGTTGGTGCATTTAACCCGCAACTGTTTAAATACGGCTATGCTGCTTCGCCAGCGCTATACAATGACACTGTCATCGTCGCTGCGGACTACGATGGCCAATCGTTTTTGGCCGCGCATGATCGCGCGAGCGGCGCTCAAGTTTGGAAAGTCCCTCGCAAGTTTGGAACCAGCTTTTCGTCACCGATCATCGCGAACGTAGCGGGACGCGATCAATTGCTGATCTCCGGCAACGAGTCGATCAGCAGCTACGACCCCAAGAATGGCCAACTACTTTGGTCAGCCAAAGCGCTGGCGATGGCCACCTGTGGAACCGTCGTTTGGGACGACCAATTTGTCTTCGGCAGCGGCGGCTACCCAAAGGCTGAGACCGCATGTGTTCGCGCCGATGGATCAGGACAAGTCGTTTGGTCCAACACACAAAAGTGCTATGAGCAATCGATGATCGCAACCGGCGGGCATATCTACGCCGTCACCGACGCCGGAATTGCTCATTGTTGGCGAGCCAGCGACGGGGAAACGATGTGGCGTGAGCGTCTCGGTGGTGACTATAGCAGCTCACCAGTACTCGCTGGCGATGTCATTCATGTTTTCAACGAGCAAGGGCAAAGGTTTGCATTCAAAGCCAACCCGCAGAAATACGAATCCGTTGGTGGTGGGAAATTCGCGGATGATGCTTTTCCGACACCGTCCATTGTTGGAGATACAATGTATATGCGTGCCGCAAGACAACAAGCGGGTACAAGGCAAGAGTATTTAATCGCATTAAAATAGGCTTTGCTTGAAATGTTTCAAATCAATGACTTCCGGGCAATCAATGCCGCAACACTTTCGTCGCGCCGCCAATGGCTTGGGCGATTCGGGCTTGGTCTCGGATCGCTTGCCCTTGCCGATTTAATGTGTGGCCGCGTTCAAACTGCGGTCGCCGCACCACTTCTTCGCCAGCCACATTTCACCGCCAAAGCAAAGCGAGTGATCTTTCTATTTCAGTCCGGTGCACCCTCGCAGCTTGACCTGTTTGACTATAAACCTCTACTCAATGAAAAGCATGGGACGGAATTGCCTGATTCCGTTCGCCGCGGTCAACGCTTGACAGGCATGAGTGGCAATCAATCGACGCTACCGATCGCGGGCTCACCATTTAAGTTTTCAAAATACGGTGAGTCGGGCGCCTGGTTCAGCGAATTGTTACCACATACGGCAAGCGTTGCCGATGAACTCTGTGTCGTTCGCTCGATGCATACCGATGCGATCAATCACGGACCTGGCGTGACGTTTCTACAAACTGGATCCCAGTTCCCTGGGCGCCCGAGCATGGGCGCTTGGGTCGATTATGGACTGGGAAGTGAAAACGAAAACCTGCCGGCATTCGTGGTGATGACAACGAAAGACAAAGGAGGCCAGCCGCTTGTTTCCAGGTATTGGGGCAACGGCTTTCTACCATCCAAACACCAAGCCGTTCGCTTCCGTAGTGGTGCTGACCCAGTTCTTTATCTAAACAATCCCGCCGGTATCGACAGCGACGCCCGACATGATGAACTGGAAATGCTTCGTCAGTTGCATCAAATCACGCTCGAAGGAGGTGCCGACCCGTTAATCGAAGCTCGCATTGCCCAACATGAGATGGCATATCGAATGCAAGCATCGATACCAGAAGCCACTGATCTTGCCAGCGAAACCGCCGAGACACTCGCGCTCTATGGGCCCGACGCAGCAACGCCGGGAACATTCGCGGCAAACTGCGTGATGGCCAGACGCCTCGCCGAACGTGGTGTAAGGTTTATCCAACTTTATCATCAAGACTGGGACCAACACGGCGGACTTCCGCAGGAACTTCCCAGCCGATGCAAAGAAACCGATCAAGCGTCGGCGGGCTTGATCAAGGACCTGAAGCGGCGAGGGATGCTTGCTGACACACTGGTTGTGTGGGGTGGTGAATTTGGACGAACCAACTACTGCCAAGGCAAACTGACTGCCAACTCATTCGGCCGTGATCATCACCCGCGTTGCTACACGATGTGGATGGCTGGCGGTGGAATCAAAGGCGGAACCGTTTATGGTGAAACCGATGAATACGGTTACAATATCGTCGACAAACCAGTCCACACTCACGACCTACAAGCAACAATTCTCCACTCCCTTGGCCTCGATCACACGCTGCTAACATACAAGTACCAGGGCCGTCAATTTCGCCTCACCGACGTCCATGGTGAAGTGATGTACGATTGGTTCTAACCCCCCGGCGACACGCAACATGCTCCGTTTTATTCAACAGTTTTTCGTCATATCGTTAATGCTCGCCGCTGTTCTTCAGAGCGCAATCAAGCCATGCGACGCTCAGCAAAACGTGCCGCCGCCCGGATTCACTCCGTTATTTAACGGAACGGACCTTTCGGGTTGGTACGGTTGGTCAACGCGTAATCCGACGGACCTAGGGAAAATGACGAAGGAGGAACAAAAGCAATATAAGAAATCGTCGATCGAAGGTGGGCTCCTGAATAAAGCCGGTGCTCCCGACAATCAGCACATCCTTGCGCACTGGAACGTCGTGGATGGCGAACTAGTGAATGACGGAAGTGGCCTCTATCTTACGACTGACACGGACTACGGTGACATCGAGTTACACCTTGAATACAAAGCGCTGCCTCATGGCGATAGTGGTGTTTATCTTCGTGGCACGCCTCAAGTGCAGATCTGGGATCCTAATGAAGCTGACCCTACCGGACTTGGCCGAGCCAAAGGCTCCGGCGGTCTGTGGAATAATCACGTGGGTTCATTTGGTAAAGATCCACTGAAGAAGATGGACAAACCAATAGGTGAATGGAACGAAATGAAAATAACGATGATCGGCGAACAGGTGTCGGTTGTTCTCAATGGCGACACGGTCGTTGATCATGCGGTGCTTGACAATTTCTTTGCCAAACAAAAAAACGGCAATCAGGAGCCCACCGCAAAAGATAGCGATAAGAAAAACGGCGAGATCGTTAAGGTTCCCAATGGTTTCATGCGCGACCCTGTTTTTTCGAAAGGTCCCATCCAACTACAGACGCATGGCAGCGAAATTCGCTGGCGAAACATTTTCGTACACGAGATCTCCCCTGATGAAGCCAATGCGAAGCTTGCCGCGCGCCAGTCCGATGGATTCATTGAGCTGAACAACGGCACCGACCTAAGCAACTGGCAAGGTGCGACAAATAACTATGAGGTCAAGGACGGTGCGATCGTTTGCGAAGAGGGTAAAGGTGGTGACCTATTGACCAAAGATGAGTATGAGAATTTCATCATTCGCTGTGAATTTAAGCTCCCGCCAGCGGGAAATAACGGCATTGCCTTGCGCACGCCAATCGATGGACATTCGTCCGCAGATGGACTTGAAATTCAAGTCATCGATAGCGACGGGTACAATGCGAAACATCCCACCGCAACGTTACTGCCCTATCAATATCATGGTTCTCTCTACCACTGTGTGGGTGCCAAGCATGGTTACTTGCGCCCCGTTGGCGAGTGGAACTTTCAAGAGATTGAGGTCGTTGGTCAAACGATCAAAGTAATACTCAACGGCACCAAAATTCTCGATGTTAATATCGACCAGTTTGACCGCAGCCAGATCGGACATGCCCCCAAAGGACTCGACAAGACCAAAGGCTTTATTGGACTCGCCGGCCACAGCGACCCCGTTGCCTTTCGAAGTTTTAAGGTAAAGCGGCTCTAGTGTTTTGACCACTTGTCCGGTTTCTAGTCCCGCAAGGGACGACAGTCGATAGCCCGGTTCATCCCCGTTGGCTTGGCCTGGCTTGCCCAGCGGAAGATTCGGCTTTGGCCCTACCAAGAGATTGGTCGACGTACCTTTCTTTCGTAGGGCCAAACCCGAACAATCCGCTGGGCGAGCCAGCGGGATTTTCGGCGGGGCTGGCGCGCTTTCGTAGGGCCAAAACCGAACAATCCGCTGGGCGCGCCAGCGGGAGTTTCGGCCGAACTGGCGCGCTTTCGTAGGACCAGAACCGAACAATCCGCTGGGCGAGCCAGCGGGAGTTTCGGCCGAACTGGCGCGCTTTCGTAGGACCAAAACCGAACGCTCCGCTGGTCGAGCCAGCGGGATTTTCGGCCGAGCTGGCGCGCTTTCGTAGGGCCAGAACCGAACAATCCGCTGGTCGAGCCAGCGGGATTTACGGCCGAGCTAGCGCGTTTTCGTAGGGCCAGAACCGAACGATCCGCTGGGCGAGCCAGCGGGATTTTCGGCCGAGCTAGCGCGTTTTCGTAGGGCCAGAACCGAACAATCCGCTGGGCGAGCCAGCGGGATTTTCGGCCGAGCTGGCACGCTTTCGTAAGCGGTTAATGAACTTGGCGCTATCCAGTTAGTCAGGTCGTTTTAGAAAACCGCATAACATCCGCGTGTAAAACTTGCTACTATGTGCCAGTTGTCGCCAACTTAACCTTCAATATTCAATAAGAGGTCTTCGATGCTACGAAGTCTGGTTTATTTCCTCATTGGTTCGATGGGACTTTCAATCGTGATCGGGGTGTTCGGTTACATGGCTCGAGGCAAAGAATACACAATCGAAGAGCTTTATGCAGAAACACATGCTCGCTCGGCTGACGAGCCACAGCAAGACTGACTTCGCTCAGTCAAGTGATTGTTTTTCTTAGCTTAAGAACCGAATGGCTTGCGATTGATTTCTGCAGCCAATCGTTCGCGAAAAATCTTGCTGTTGTGACGAATGTCAACTGGCAGCGGCAGCGGATGAATGCGGACGTCTTGGATTCGGCCTGTTAGCGGATTACGAGCGGCAAGCTCAAGCAACTCTTCGATCAACTTTAGCCTTGCGGAAACGGTTGTGGGCCGCATTTTCGGGTGAGGTTCGATGATAATAACCGGGATTTGGTTTCCTTTCTCACCGTAACCGACGAGGGCGCTGCGATAGACCGCTGGATGCGAGTTAAAAATTGCTTCGCAGGGGATCGTAAACCAAGTCTTGTTGCCTTGAATCACACGCTGCCCCTTGCGTCCACAAAACCAGAACTGGTCGTGATCATCTAAGTAGCCGACATCGCCCATCCGATGCCAAATGACGTCACCATCCGCAACTTTGTGCAACGCATTTTGATCGGCGCGAACGACATATCGCTGGGTAACCATTGGGCCAGCGACCATTAACTCTCCCATTTTCCCGGTTGTTAACTCTGTCGTTTGTTCGATTGAATCCAGGGGCCCGTCATCGATCGCAATCACTCGCCAGCGCACGTCCTTGAACCGTGTTCCGACACAAACGCCGCGTCCCTTGGCCGCCGCAGGCCCTGTTTGAGTGATGATTTGTCGGGATTCGATCGAGGCCATTGGCAATGCTTCAGTCGCACCATAGGGCGTCAGGATATCGGCCTCGGGATGCACAACCGCTCGCAATCTCGCCAGCGTTGATGCTGGCACCGGGGCTCCGGCGGACAGTATCCGCCTTAACGTCGGAAAAGTAGTGTGAGTTTCTTCGCACCAAGTTACCACGCGATGCCAAAGCGCCGGTGAGCCAAAAGCTTGGTCAATTTCCCATTGCGTGATCGCTTCGTGAATTCTACGTGGATTAACGCTGGCTGGACGCGTCGCATCCATGTCAGGAATGATCGTTGTGACACCCATCACGTTGTCAAACAATCCGAACAAAGGGAAGCACGCTAAATCACGAGTTCCCGGCCGGATTTCGTATCGGTCTCGGATCCGATCAACTTGGGCGTTAAAAGTGCCGTGTGTGTAGGCGACGCCTTTGGGCGGCCCCGTGCTTCCTGTTGTAAAGATGATCGCGGCGTCGGTCGTATCGTTCACCTTGGGCAGCGAGATCGACGATGCTAGGCCCAGTTTCGAAATCTGAGAGAGCGATTTGCCAACCCAAAAAAAGCGTCGCCCAACCGTTACATTCCACTTTGCATTTTGAAATCGACGTTGCATCAGCCTTACGATTGCCTGCGCTTTTGGAATCCCAACAAACCCGTCGGGCTCAGTGGCTGACAAGCAATTGATTAAATGTTTTCGACCAATCCCTGGATCGACAAGCACAACGACGACGCCTGCCTTTAGTAACGCAAACGCCAAACGAATGAACATCGCACCGAATGGTACCAACATGGCGATCCGCATGCCTGGTTTGATGCCCCAAGCCAACAATCCACGAGCAACCGCATCCGATTGTTCATCGAGTTCTTTGAAGGTTGTGATTGCATAGGAACGTGTGCCATCGCTTTTCACAGGACCGTTGGGCTCTGCGATCGCAATCGCACCGGGCAATCGCTTTGCCCATCGCGACAGTTTCGCCGCGACGTTTGCACCCTGCTCGCACCCATTGTCGCCATGATCACAATGCCCATCATGCTCATCGGCCGCATGGTCGTGGGAATTGCATAACGGGTCACCGCCGCTTGGTTCGTTCGAGTTCACAGTGCAGCAAGGCTCCGCGTGCTTTGGCTGAAAAAATCATTCACCAAGAACAACCTCCATCATCTTTTCTGCAACATTGAATGGGAGACACTTTTGAGCTCCCTTCCATCCCGGAACGCCATTCACTTCAAGCACCATCGATGGTCCAGCCGAATTGTCGATCAAGTCGATTGAACCGATTCGCAACGACATGGTTTTGGCGATCAGTTTAGCGATTGCGACTTGATCGCTAGACAAGTTAACGGCCTCACATGTCGCTCCACCGGCGACATTCGTGCGAAAATCATGGTCGGCAGACCTTCGAATTCCGAAGACTTCATCGCCCAAAACAAGCATCCGTGTATCTCGCCCGCCGGGAGGTACAAATCGCTGCACGTAAAGCACCGCACCCAGTTGCTGAAGTGTCGAAAACGTCGTCCAAGCGAGCTGCGGGTCGCGAACTCGCATCACGCCTTTACCTTCACCACCAAAAATCGGCTTGACCACCACATCGCCACCAAGACTTTCGAATGCTCGCATTCCAGACGGCCGGGACTGCACAACGACTGTTTCCGGGACGGGAAAACCGAGCGCTGCGACGATCGCCAGCGTCGCATATTTATCGATCGCCGCTTCCAGCGTCCGCGGTGGGTTGATCACTCTCATGCCGCGTGCCGCGACGGCGTGTAAAACCGCCAAGCGAAAGATCACTTGTTCCATTGAACCGGTCGGCATCGTACGACACACCACGGCGCTGTAAGCTCGCAAATCGCCTGCGGAGCAGCGAGCCATATGGCTGCCATGCTTGTCGAGGCTGCCAGACAACGTTTCATAGTCGGCAAAGTCAAATTCGCATCCATGCTTTTGAGCTGCATTGCGAAGCTCGTCGGCGTGCCAACCTTCGGACGGACCGAGTGCAAGAATTCGTTTCGTTGTCATGCGAAAAACGACTGTCTTAAGACCTCGGTATTGATCTTTCCAAACCGCCGCGCAACGCCACTTCGTCGATTGATGATCGTGACAATCGCTGGACTAAATAATAGCGGATCAACCTTATAAAAATCGTAGCCATAGTCTTTGAAGATCCCTGCAAACGGACGTCCGTAATCCTTGGATGAGATGCTGGGGACCGATTCCGCAACCGCATCGATTGCGGCTTGGTCACAATCGACCCATAACGTCACCCGGCCACCGTACAATATCGAATCATTCGTTCGTCCAATGCCACCAATCACATCGTTAGGCTTTGCCGGCGGAGGAACCGGCGCAACGCCAACGGCTGAAAATATGGTTCGTACATCAAACTTAAGCGAATGCAATTTATGCATCGCCGTTTCAATGCTTCTGGCGACAACTTGTATCGAACCAACAATACTTCCCGATGGTGCCACGAGAATTGCAAGCTGTTCTGGCTGGAGTCCCGTATCGTTTGCAATCAGCTCTACGACAGCAGCCGTAGGCAACTCCGTCGATTCGAGCACTCCCGCTGCCAATGAAGGCGACTCGCTCAATCCCAATTCAATCAACATTTCTTCACGGCCGCGAGCCATTCTCATCGGACCGCTGCCCATGGCAAAATACTTGCCCGCCGAAACCGGCCAACCTGCATATTGACCACCAAGGCACGCATACAGCGGTTGATCCGTCCGGACCATGACGCTGATGTCACTCGCAAAACGATCAGCGTCTTCCGCAACGATTGAAACGTTCGCTGCATCGCCCATGCAAACGCGAGCCGCGACCAATCCCGCTTCAATCGAACCGGGCACACCGTTGCCGGCATCGACAATCAGCGCCCCGACCATTTGGGATTTCTGGACCCGCAGCGTCAACGCTTGGAAACTCATGGACTCGATAAGTTGGTAAGACGCAGTGTTAAACATGGAGCTGATCGTGGCGAACGAGCCGTCGTTGGTAAAGTTGGGGTCAGTACGCTTCAGTGATGTCGCGAGAATTTCCTGGGTTCAACGAGCATGTTAAGGCATTTCAATTGGCTTTTCGAGGGATCACTTAGTGGGCTCGGACAGATAAGTTGGTTTCGCTAAACTGTCGCCAATGAATGCAACCCTAAAACGCACGGCCACACTCGTTCTTTTTCGCTTTACGGGAGATGACCGCCCAGGCTTGACTTCTGCGCTTTCTGAGAAGTTGGCGTTGTACAACTGCCTGATCATTGACGTCAATCAAGCGGTGATTCACCAATCCTTGTTACTCGGGATACTCGTCCGAATTCCAGACGACCAGAATTCGGACGAAGTCATTGAGCAAATGCAGACTTGCGGTCAATCGCTTGGATTGAAATGCAACCCCCGAATGATCGGAGACGATGACTACGACAATTGGGTAAAACGCCAAGGAAAATCCCGCTTTATTTTGACGTTGCTTTCGCGAGCCATCACAGCCAAGCAGTTCTATGCCGTCAGCCGCATGCTGGCAGAACAAGGACTTAATATCGATGTGATCACTCGCCTCTCGGGACGTCCACCGCGAATTGCCAGTGATGCATTGACCCGTGCTTGCGTCGAATTCTCGCTTCGCGGCGAACCTCGCGATACACGTCAATTGAAGGCCAGCCTGCTTGATCTGTCGAGTCAACTCAATTTGGATTTGGCTTGGCAGCGAGACGATGCCTATCGCCGCAACCGCCGCGTTGTCGCGCTCGATATGGACTCGACCCTTTTACAAGCTGAAGTCATCGATGAACTGGCTAAGGAAGCTGGCGTTGGCGACGTCGTCAGTGCGATCACCGAAGCGACGATGCGCGGCGAACTGGATTTTGATGAGTCACTTCGGAAGCGTGTTCAATCGTTGGCTGGGCTATCCGAAAGCGTGCTGCCAAAAATCGCTCAGCGTTTGGAACTGACCGAAGGTGCCGAGCGATTGCTGACGACGCTTCGACGATTTGGTTACCGCACCGCGATTCTTTCCGGAGGATTTACGTACTTTGGCAATTACCTGCAACAGCGGCTAGCAATTGATCACGTGCATGCGAATGAGCTTGAAATCATTGACGGGAAGCTGACCGGTCGCGTCATCGGGCCCATTGTCAACGCACAGCGCAAGGCGACCTTGCTGGAGCAACTTGCCGCTGACGAAGGAGTCGATCGCAAACAAACGATTGCCATCGGCGATGGTGCCAATGACCTGCCGATGTTGGCGCGAGCAGGTTTAGGGATCGCGTTTCACGCCAAGCCGATTGTTCGGCAATCAGCCGAGCATCAAGTCTCCACCATGGGACTGGACGCGGTCCTGTACCTTCTCGGTGTTCGCGACCGCGATTTGACTTAGTCTTTGGTCCACCAGCGCGAGGCCGGTGGAGCCAGGTATTCCCTTAAGTCCATGCGATTCCAGTTGAGTTCGGCATCAATTAACGAAGCTTTCTCGCCCCTGATTGAATAAATCCCGCTGGCTCGCCCAGCGGATCGTTCGGTTCTGGCCCTACAACACAGGGGGAGGGGAGAGCGACGGTCTTAAATATTGGCAAGTCCTGATTCAAAATATTTTTTGAATTCCTTTTTCGAGTGGAGGGTGCGTGAGCCCAGTCGGACAGCCCAAACC